>CAYJWM010000026.1:0-20197 GCA_964373885.1 uncultured bacterium
GCACCCTTGTGGTGTCGCCTCAGAATGACAGCTGTATGAAGTGGGATGCACCCACTCACTATCTTCTTCGCATCAATTCGTAAGTGCGCTTCGTTTTCTTGCTCATCACTTTGGAAAGAAATGCTCTGGTCTCGTCCAACCAACAAAGCCGATCGGTAATGGACGCTTTGTTGAAATCGGAAATGGCTTCTTCGCTTACCCAAAGAATTCCTTTGCGACGGATGGCTCGCTTCATTTTTGCTTCCTCGAGATCGACAAAAAGATCAAGGTCTTTGGTAAATCGCGGATTTCCATAGAGAGTAGCAGCCACTCCCCCCGCCAACAAATAACGGACTCTTCGTTTGTTTAACTCTTGGAACACTTTGACCAGAAGCATTGGGCTATTCCATGCGCCCTGATTTTAACAGAGGGGAGAATTTTCCGCTAATGAATCACTTTTCCGGCCCATAGTTCTTCCAAAAAAATCCGCCAGGGCAGGATGCGGATACGATCGGAAATCCTGGGCGATTTTTCGTTGCAAACGAGCAAGCACTGCTTTACTTTAAATTCTTCCTTGAACACTTTAAGAGATTTTAATTCCCTTGAGTCCACAAGCGATGAGCCCTTCACTTCAATCGCAACTTCACCGTCCCCCAATATAAAATCAATCTCAAGCCCTGATTTTGTTCTCCAGAAATGGAGATTAAAATCAAGCTCCCGGTAGGAACGAAAGCCGAGAATCTCGGTAAAAATAAAATGTTCGAAGGCCTTTCCGAATTCAGCGCCGCGCTCTTCTTCCAAAGTTCTTTTCGTAATGATGCCGGCAACGCCCGCATCGAAAAAATAAAACTTGGGCGCTTTGCCAATCACCTGACGGTTTTGCTTTTTTTTAAACGGCTCAAGCATATAACCCAAAAGGGTATCGCATAAAATCTGAAAATATTCCCGGACCGTTTTAGAATCGATACCCGAGTCTCTGGCAATATTGGAATAATTAATCAACTCGCCATGCGAATAACCGGCCGCATCAAAAAACCGTGAAAAAGCGGGGATGTTTCGTGTCAGCCCTTCTTCAAACACTTCCTCTTTTAAATAGTCCTGAACATAGGCCTGAAGCGACTTTCTCGGATCATCCTCTAAAAAGTGATCGGGCAGCATGCCTCCGTTCAAAATCTTAAGCAGCTTGCAATCTCCAACTTCAGGGGTCACCAAAGGATGCATTTCATACCGCCAGGCCCTTCCGCCGAGCAGATTCGCCCGGCCTCGCTTCAGCTTTCGTGCGCTTGACCCGCACAAGATAAACCGGACGCCATGATTGACAATGAGCGACTGAACCTCATCCAGAATTTGCGGAATCTTTTGAACCTCATCCAGAATGACCGGATGTTCCAGTTTTGATTTTTCCTTTTCAAGCAGCTGCTCGCGCAATAAAAAAGGCCTTTTGGAAAACTCCAAAAAAAGCCGGGTGTCGAGAAAATCGTAAACCAAGCTCTTTGTGAACCGGCCTTTTAGGTAGGTTGTTTTCCCCGTTTTTCTTGGGCCCCAAAGGAACGCCGACTGCTTGGGCGGCAGTGTCATCTTCAGAATTCGCGGGAAGTTCATGCCGTAGTATACTCCAATTTAGTTTAACTAAATTGGAGTATACTCTATTTTAGTACCGCGTCAATCTTAATTTTACCGGCGCTTTTTGGCCGAGCGCTTCTACTTTTCGCGTGGTTTTTTGGGCGGGTACTTTTGAATGGTGATAAACAAGAGCGATATCACAGCCCCGCTCGGCCGGCGCGCAGGCAATTGCTTCTCCCATCCGCGCCCCGCCGGTAATAAGGGCAATGCGATTCTTAAGTTCCATCAGGATGCACGTCTCGCAGCCTGGCTCTCAAGCGCTTCCGGAGTTCAGGTTCGTGCCGTGACTGGAATTCCTGCATTTGCCGGAGCCACTCCAGTTTTTTTTTCACGGGGATTTTTATGAAACGACTTACCCGCTCTTCGAGCGTCTCCCAGTGACCTGTCATGGTCTCGTCCTCATTTTTTCGATCATCTTGAGCTCTTGAATATCTGAACGGTCAATGCCTCGGCCGGCGCGCTCTTTCATCCGAATGAGATTCTTAATTGAAATCACTGGAATTTTCAATTGATCTATTTTAACGTTAAGGGCGTCTTTGTCCGCATCCTCAAAACGAACAGGTGATTCGATGATAATGTCTACCTGCTTAAAGTCTTTGTCCTTGTAAAAATTGAATGCTTTCATATTCTTATTCACAATCCAATCGCGGCGTATTTTTTCGTCCGCTATACCCATTGGGTCTACGGGTTGACGCACCGCATAACCTTGCTGTTTCAGGATTGTGACAATTTTCGCAAGATTGCGATCACTCATTTCAACCAATATATCCAAATCAGCCGTTGTCCGCAACCCGCCCAACAGGTTGACCGCAAGGCCACCTACAACGACATACTTCACCTTTTGTTCCTGAAACGCCGCTAATACTTCTTCATAAATAATCATACACGCAAGCTTATCATATTTCTAAGTTCCATGCGGAAATTGTATCAGAAAGGAAACGAATATGTCATCCCCGAAATCTTCAGCGAAGCAGCTCCCTTGTGGGGTAATCGGGGATCCATATTTTTACGCGGCGCGGGCGAGAGCTGCCTGGCGGTTATAGGAAGCGCTAATTCTGGAGGCGGCTTCACCAATAGGAGTCACGCCGCGCCCTTGACCGCCGGACGGACCTCCTCCTACTCTTGACAAATACTCCTCTAACCCTAGCATGGCAAGAAGTTCCGCAGTGTTCAATTTGTTACGTATCGCGCTTCGTATCTTAGCATCAAGCTGAGGTCCGGAAGATATTTCAAAGTCAGGCAAGAGACCTATCCAGACAATTCCTGATCCTTTTTCAACCGGCCCGTACATCCGCTGGTCACCGGTCAAAACTAAGGTGGAAACATGTCCTTCAAACTCCTTAAGGCCTTTAAGACCTCGTTCTGTTTCAACAAAAATGATTTGTTTTTGATCTTCAGCAACGTCACGCCAGGCGGGATTTTGTGCCAGCCGGCCGGTCAATGCGACGCGATAGGTCTTGTTCAAGTTCATGATTTCAACAACCGGTTTGCCCACTAGGACGGATTGGGCCGGATGCGGGCCGACTGCTTCAATCGAGGAGATTAACTGCGGAAGCACGTCTTCCCCTTCACTAAGCAAGCGTTCGATGTCTTCAACGCTGTGCCCCGTAGACATTTGAATCAAGCGGTTTATATTTTCCACCGCCGCATTGTATTTTTCACTGAACTCAGGATACTGTTCCGCCGCCTTTTTCATATCCGGAATCGTGACATCGCTATAGACCAGCACTTCATGCAAAAGATCATACATACCCTGACTGAGATTGAGCTGTTTTAAGATTGGCTCCCAATATATATGCGCTTTTTCGTGCCTGAACAACATGCGAAGATCCAAAATACGCTTGGTCCTGGGAATGCTTTGATCGCTAAAATAACGAGCGTTGAAGACGATAAGATTGCCCTCTAAGGTATAACCAAGTTTTCTGTTGTCCGTAAGATATGGATCATTCGATAGCAATTTTAATCTTACTTGATTCGTTCCAAGCAGCATCTGATTCACATGTTCCATTTCGTCGGAAAATGCACCATAAAACACTTCGCGAAGCTCGCGTTTGGACTCTTCACTCAGGGATAGTTCGTCGATCACACGGTCAAGAACGGTTGATGCAATCGGTTCGGAGGCGTTGGTTCTCAACTCGGAGCGCGAAAGTGTCGAGAAAACGCGATCCGCCACATGTTTGAAAACTCCGTTTTGATCTGGAATAAATATATCTGCTGTCTCCGGGTTTGAACCGCTAACAATGCGTCCGATCGACCAAGCCTTCACTAAGTCATGCGTTAAAAAGGAAAGCAAATCTTTCCGTTGAATCCAACCATATGAATCCTTGCTCTCATTCTCCAACTTTTGTATGCTGAAGTCATCTCGACTGCCGGGTTCGACGATCACTGAATCTTCAAAACCATTGACCATGACGATTCTTCCTTCTCTTGTTAATGAAAAATTACCCGGGTGGAAGTCAACATATTGCTGCGGTTTACCCGTCTTTGGATTTGTTTTCCAAGTAAACGGACGAACGGGTAGGTCTAAAATCGTAGAACCGGCCAAGACAAGCTGCCGGACGATATCTATTTTAAGTGCTTCTCTTGAGTCTTGAGTAATCTCTTTTCCCTGATGCATTAAAATATTGTTGAGAAATGCGTCGTCAATTCTGATATTTCCTTGGTCCAAACCAATAGAGCTATTGCCGGTAAAGTGAATACGCTTTGCGTCCACATACTCAAACGCAAGGACTCGAAGCGGGTTTCTGGCGGTAAACTGTTTCGCCGTATCCGAATCATACAAACTGATCCGGCCGGTTGCTTCTGCCATAAGCACCGGTTTCAGGAAAGGCGAATCATCCCCATACTTTGATATGGCCTCTTCAGCGATGAGGAAATCTTGAGCGCTTACATCGCTTCTTTCTTGGCCGGGAATCTTTAATTCAATTAGGACATCCCCCTCACTTGTCTTGATCTTCAGAATATGGCGCTTAAACGATTCGGTGGCCGGATAAATTGAAATCAAATCATCAAATTTATACCCATCTTCCAAACCTTTCTCCTTTGCGAATTCCAACGGCGTCAAGGAACTATTGGCAACCTCTTCGTAAGAATGCTTGGTTCGTAATTGAGACAACAATTTTAAAAGGTCGGACAGTTTATCCTGATCGCCCAAAATCTTCCCTAAAATTTCCTGAGCTTCTTTCAATTTCTCATCCTGAAGTTCAGTTTCTCTGACTTGCTTGATATTTAGACCGAGTTTTTGATTCTGTCCGGTTTTTTCCTCTTTCAGCATTTTGATTAAAGCCAGCTTCTGTTCGCGGCGGGCGGTTTTTTCAATGGTGCGGCGATACCGTTCGATCCGAGCGCGGGCGATATCATCCCGGCCGCGTGCCTGATCGGCTTCAACTTGATTGGCCGTATAATTTCCAAGCCATTGCTCAGTTTCCGTGGCATCTAAACCGCTCAAACCATTTTCGCCATATGTGATCACCGGCTTGTCTCCGGCAAACATGCTGTCAACGAGTTGAGACAAGCGGTCCGGATTGTTCAGGAAACGATGAATGACCAGCAAATCATCCAATTGGCGGGCATTCCAAAGAATGCGCTGGACGACGGCGATGGCCATCTCATCCGCATGTTCCCCGCCCAAATTCTTCTCCCGGAGCATTTGCGCAAGTTTCAAGCGCAGCGCGGTAACGGCCTTCAAGGCATTCTGGGCGCGGCGGCGGAATTTAAGCTGCTCTTCCGGTGTCATCTGATCAACTATATGGTCGCCCTCGCCGGGCCTCAAATAGATGGCTATTTTTTCATCAAAAATCTTTTCAAAATCATAAGCGCTGCCCGTGTCAATGTCATGAATCTCATCCCGGTATTGCATGAAGAAGTTGTTAATTTCCTCAACAATATTGGTTTCCGTGTCGCGGCCCAGCGCATTGGGATGAACAAAGTGATGGATTTCATGATAATTGGACGTCTCATAATACTGGTCGCGCAAGACGGGTATATCAAGTTCGGCAAATAACCCCTTTTCAAAGGTCCCTTCAGAAAAGGTGCGGGTACCGCTGAAGTCTTTTTTGTCCAAACTGTTTCCGGCAAAGCCGACAGCACGCAGGCGATCCTCCACTTTTTTGCTGATTAAGAAAGACATAACCAGCGCATCGGCCGGTTGTTCGCGGCGTTTCATATGCTCCCGCTTGCGCTTCAGATATTCGGCTTCAAATTCTTCCGTTCCAGAAGAATAACCTTCCGCGATTAACCGGTTCTTGACCAATTGAATTTCTGAAACTTCGGCAGCCGTTCCTATTTTAACGACAAATCCGACTTTGTATGTTTTTCCGTTCAAAGTGATGAGGACCGCAAACGGATCGTCAGGATCGCCGGGTTTTATTTCTTCCAAAAGGTCCCTGTAGCTAAAATGATTTTTCTTATCCTTGATAGCGATATTGATTTGTTCAACAAGTTTCTCCAATCCCTCTCGAACTTTTTGTTCATCACCAGACGCAATTTTATTTGTAATTTCTCTCTTTATCTCCTCGAGCAGCGGTATTTGATCATTTTCATTTCTGGACCAATCCGTTTTATTTAAAACCAATTGCAGGAGCCGTTCCCCGTCAAATAGGACTTCCTTCCAATCTACATTCTCGGCCCTAAGTTCTTCCAGCGTTTTTATTAATTTCCGCTCACGGGCCGTCGTATAGTTGAGGAGCAAGACCGGGTCAAAATCGCCGAGCAGTTTTTCAAACTGAAGCCGCGGTTTGCGTCCGTCGCTATGAATATGGCTGGACAAATAAAAGCTGTTTTTGGTGACCCACTGCGCAAGAGCAATAAACTTTTCTTCCGCATCCACTTTTTCTGCCCCAGTAAGCTCCGAGCGCCTGACGGCCTGTAAACGTGCGTAAGCAAGCGCAAGCCCTCTTTGATAGCGCTGCTGCGCTGGGGACAGACGCGCGGCCGCGCGACGGTATTCCGCATCAACGCCGCCGGACAGAAAATCAAATGGTTTAAGTAAAAAGGCAATGGGCCAATAATACCAGCCGGAATCTTTCAGGTTTTCAGAATGAATGCGGCGGGCATTAAAGACAAGACTGCTTATGGTTGGCAAAGGTCCGGGGTAAATCCGCTTTAGAACGCCCTTTTCGGCCAATTTCGGGGCGGCACCGATGTCCTTCGGTTTCACGCTAAGCCGCAGAATCATGTTGATGACTTCGTTTGTTCCCAAAACAGCCGGGATTTTAATGAATAAACCGACCGTCGCGCCGCTCAAGAAAGCCATAACAGGCACATACCAAATGGCCGAAATGGCGGCGATTCCGAGAGTGAAAAGAATTCCTTTGCCGACTTTCGCGGCGCGTTCGCTGTTTCCGAGACCGGCCACTGCCCGATGAATACGATTCAAAATAGAACGCTCGCCTGCGGCACGCTCAACAGCTGCTTTCATCAAATCTTCATACGGAATGCTGATGTCTTTGATTTCAAGAATGCCGAGCGTATGGACATATTGACCGATGCGATGAGAAATATCGGATCCTTTTTTCCAAGGCAGTAAAGCACTCCAGAAATTGTGGTCCCTTAAAAGCCCACGGGAAGCCCGACGGGCCGTTTCATCTGCCGGTTTTAAAACAAGCTGGCTTACTTTTCCGTAAAGTTCATGGTCATTGGGTTTGTGTGCATTGTGATTCGAAATACGGGCGTCTATACCGACCGCTTTAACTCGGGCCAGATGATTGATCAGCAACCGGGCGGCCTCAGACTTATTTTTCCCGCTCTTCCGGAGTTCATGATAGGCAAAGAAAATGGCCTTTTGTTCTTCTTCGCTCAAACGGCCGACAAGCAATCTGGAAATTTCATTGGCCGATGAATCAAAAACGCTTCTGATCATGCCGCTTACCCATTGATTCCGCCCTTCAATGTATAAGACTGCATAGAAAATCGCGGCGATTGTGGCTGCGGCGGGTATGCCGATCACCCCAAAAAGAGCGGCCAACAGCACCGCAATTCCACCTGCGAAAATACCGGCTTGGACCAAGCGGTAAGCCGAACGCGCAAGCATTTCAAGCCCCTCGCGGCCCTTGGCGCCCGGAACTGAAATCTCCGATGTGTGCCGGTCGAAATCAGAAAGATCGACGGCAGGCGTTTGGGAAAGAAGCGCGTCCGCTTTGGCGTTGTGAATCATGCGGGCCGCCATGCGGCTTTTTTCCTGATTGGTCAGGAAGAAATTAAACCGCGAGAAAAACCGTTTCACACGGCCGGGTAGTCCGTCTGCGAAAACGCCGTACACCTGCCGCTTGCCTTTTTGAACGCCGCTAAATAAACCGTTCCGAACTGTCCCGTAGGAATCTTCCGTCACCCTTATTTCAGAAGTCACATTCTGTGTGACGACCACATCAAACACGTTGACACCTGCCGAAACCGTCATGCCCGCCTCCGGTACATCAATGCGCTCCAAACGGGCGTTTTTGCCCACATTCAATTTACCCTTATCCCCATTCACTTGAACGAGACGTGCTCCGGCTTCAACATTTCCGTTTGGCACAATGGCACGGTCCAAAATGACACGCTCACCCGCCCTGAAATCAGGACCGAGCTTACTTCCGGCATAAACGATGGTGCCGTGGCCGAGTGCACCTTCCTCATATTGAATTTCCGTAGGGTGGCCGACTTCGATCACGCCCTCAGCCGTCATCACAGTACGCTGATCACGGAATCGAAGCGATCGGATTTCGCGCACATAATCACGGCTTACGTCACGGCCGAGAGAAACGATTTGGAGTCTTCCTTCCGAATCCAAGCCGGCAACGACATATTCATCCCCGAATTTCCCGATATTGACTTTACCGCGCACAAGATCATTTAACCGTGACGGATTGGAAACCAAAGCATCGGCAACGGCGTTCGGCAATTCAATCGAAGCGCTGTTGCAATCCTTGGTTTTATTGCAATCCATTCCAACCGTCAATTTTTTACGGTCCGCACCGACGGGCTCTTGATCTAAGATCTGAACAGTGCGGCTGGCAATGGCTTCAAGTTCACTCAGAGATTTTCCCGTTCTCGGCGCCGGACGGTTTACGGGAGCGTCTCCCAAAATTTCATCGATATTCAAGGGCTCATCGGCTTGGGGGCGCTCCGTTTTTTCAGGCGTCTCACGGCGCGTTTCAATCATGCTCGCCGGATGGGACGCAGCAGGCGTTGTGATTCGCGGATCTATTTCAAACGCCTCGGAATCATCTCTGGTATAACCTGCCATATAAGCGTCCGGATCGCGCATCCAGTTTCTTGCCTTGGCAACCCAATCGGCCATCACCCCGGAAGTAACGCCTTCCGTTTGAGGTGTCTCGCGCGACTCGAGCGCTTCCTGAAGTTCCTCGACGGCCATCACCTGTGTTAGCGTATTTAAATCCCGTCCCGCATTGCGTTCGGCAAAGCGGCGGGCCATGCCGTCACGGATGGCTTTTTCGATTTGAGTGCGCGCCATCCATTTCCGCATATCGGCCTTGATGTCCGCATATTCATTCATCACGATGCCGCGATAAGAGCCAAATACGGCTTTGGTCCATTTCGAATTCATCAGGAAGCGGGCCATGTCAAACCGGTTAAAACGGCCCCAGGTTACCAGCGAGGCGATACTTCCCGCAATCATTGAAATGGCCGACACCAGAATGCTTCGAACATAGCCGAAGCGGTAATGGTGCTGATTGCGCGCTTTTTGTTCGGTTCCGATAAATTCAGAACGCACGTCTCCGAGCGCTTCACGCAACAAATTCTCACCGATTTGGGCGGCATAAAATTCCGCATTGGCCGAAACGGCCTCTTTTATTTTTTTGGCGTCCGCGCGGTTTTGCTTGAAAACGGTCTTGGCGGCTTTCGTCCGGTCCTTCCACGTTTTCTTCGTTGTTTTCGCGGGCTCTTTGCCCGGAATTTTGTCAAGCCGTGTCGGCAACTCCTGGTTGATAAGACCATCCGCCATGCCATTCAGTTCATCCCGCAGCGCAAACACCGGATGATGCGCCTCAAGCTCGGCGCGCTTCGCAGCCAATTCATTCTCGTAGCGCCGCAACTGCTTGTCCTGCGTGCCCTTTTTCTGATTGTGCTTTCTCTGCTCGAGCGCATCTTCGGCCTTCAAAAGGGCGATAAAGCTCTTTTGGTATTTTTTCATGTCCCGCTCATAGCGCTTAAATACTTCCTCAATATACGCCTCGATATAAGCGGATGAAGAAACGCTGATTTTGTCCGCCGTCATTTTAATGAGCGTCATCAATTTCTTCTGGGAGAACCGGTCAAAACGGTTGCCGTGATTGCGCTGAATGCCCGCGGCCCGCTCATGGCCTTCCTGGCTGAGCGCGATATAACGGTTGAGTTCCTGTTTCGTTTGAGTATTCGTGATCCTGCCGGCAGTGCCGGTACGATTTTTGAGATGATCGAATTGGCTGGCCAAATAATCTCCGTGCGTTTTTAAGAATGAGCGCAAGCCCGGCAGCCCGGACAACGCCTGCCGGTTGAAGAAAAGAATAAAGCCAAGAACAGGCGCTAGAACGGCAAGAGAAGCAGCTAAAACCGTCGCGCCGGTAAGTAACGTGAGCCCAAGCGCAAGGGCGCTTGGGAGAGCGAGCGCGGCAATGACGCCCAGAAGCGGTTTATTGGTCATAAGGAAGGATGAAAAATTGCGATCGGAAACTTTGTCGAATTTCCATTGGAGGTTCAGAACCAGATAAATGATTGCCCCCCACGAAATGGCCAGCGCCACAAACATGGAACCCGCAAAAAGAGCGCCAATGCCGAAAATGGAAGCAGGCAAAACCGGCACGCCGGCAATTTTAACCGCCGGATGGGCGGCGCCATCGATAAAGAACCTTTGTATGAAACTATTCGGTGACTGGGCAAGTTTCTGCAATCCTTCCCGTATGGATTGCGCCGCATCGCCCATTTTTATCGCTTGTTCCTCACCCGGCTGTTTCCATTCGCTGTCCAGGACCATGAACGGCCGGTCGGAACCAAGATTTTCCTGGCGTGCCGTGCGGCCTTTGGTTTGAATGTCGCTTCGGTTCAATTCCGAAACCTGGCGGAAGTTTTGAATGCCGTAGGCCTGCGCAATCATCATTTCGCGTATGCGCAGGACTTCAAGTCTCACCTCCGGCCTCAATTTAGCGCCGTTCAAAAAGTCGTTAAATTGATTCTCAAAATTTTTGATCGCTTGCGCGGCTTTAGCAAAACCCTGTTCGCCGCGGACATCCTCGCTTCTTAACTCTGTCTGCAGCTTCTCCCAAAGCCCTGAGACTTCTTTTGCAAAATTTGAATCAAGCGCCGCCAAAAGCGCAAGCAATCCGCTTACGCCGGCAAGCTTTAAGTCCTTACCGCGGCCGACAATATTCGTGCCCAAAATCAGGGCGCTGCGTTGTCCGGCATGGCGGTTCAAGATTTCCTGCTCTTCATATTCGGTTTCCACCCCTGCATAATTCCGGACCTGTTCTGAATTCAACAAGGCCAGCAGCAGAAGCTCGTCGCGGTGGAGAACGGCATTTAAAGACGTTTTGTCATTAAGGAATTTCGCCTCAAGCTCGGCAAGGAGCTCGGCTTCCGTTTTTCCCATATGTTCGGGCTTGGCAAGCACACGCTCAAGCGCCGCTCGTCTTTCATGAAGTAATCTTTCCCTGATGATATCGACCGTTCGCTTGTCGGAGAATTTAAACAAGACAGGCGCACCGCCCCGCTCCGCATAAATCCCGATCAGGGAATCGAGGAAAGATTGGAACATGGCTTCCCAGCCGACAAACATTTCCCTTTCAAGCTCTTCGCGCAGTTTCGGAATGTCGCTCGGGACGTCGACGACGATTTTCGCTTCACTATTGCCCGCCCGCAGCTCATTTTGAAGCGCGGGGGCGGCTTCGGCGGCAGTGCCTGAAAAACCGCTCACTTGAAGCACGCGGCCGTCCCGGCGGGCGATTAATTCCAAAAATTGACGGAATGTCAGCGTATCCGAGGTAATGCTTGCGGCGTCTGAAATCTTGACCCTTTCATTGGGGTTGCGGCCGTTCGGGTTCGCGAAGCGGGCCTCAATGGCCTGATGGCGGCCGCTCTGCAATTTGCGGTCTGTCTGTTCCCCGGTAGATTTTTCGGTCAACCGGACTTCTCCTGTTTCGGTCACCACATAATCTTTACCTTCTACAAGTCCTTCGGAATGTGCTCTCAGCGCATTTTCGATCAAATTCCTCAAAATTTCTTCTTGGTTAACGGCCTTGCCGCCGACCTGATAATCGTTGAAATTATCTCCCGTCTCTTTTGTGTAACGGTTTGCGATGTGCTTCAAAAGCTCAAGGCCGTGCTTTTGCAAGTGTACGTTCCCATGCTCGTCCACCGTATAAAGTTCATCCTGTTTCAAGCCGGCTTTGCTTTCCATGAAGTTCTTAATTTCTTCATAAAGCTTGCGGTGGCGCTTAATGCCTAGCTCATATCCTTTGAGCATGAGCGCGATATCATCCGCAAAAAGAAAGCGGGCGGACTGCTGTGGGTTCGCGGTTTTTCCGGACTTCGACATGATATAGGAATTATTGGCTTGGTCGATGGCCACGCTGTCGATTTCATCGATATTGAGAATAAAGCGCAGTACGTCCTGATTATCGTTATAGCCAAACACGCGTTGGCTGGGCGGCTTGGTGCGGTCCTCTTCATATCCGAACACGAATGTGGAAACGCCCGTGTAAATCACGCCGTCGCTTTGAAGCATACTGCTTTTCTTAGCGTCGCTTGCCGAACGGTCCAGACGGCCGGCCTGAATGCCCAAATAATCAAAGAGGTGTTTTATCTCATTTAAATTGTCGCGCGCGAAACCGTCCGTCGTCACGATTTGAACGGCGGGGCGGCCCGCATCGCTTCTCAAATAATGCAGAACAAGACCGATCACGGAAGTTTTGGTCTTTCCTTCACCCATTCCGAAATTCGCAATGCCGTAATCGCCTAAAACAGAACCGGTCATATTTTGAACGGCATGATAAGTGAAACCGTTCTGCAGACCTTCGCTCATGAGAAATGCCATATTGACAAGCACGATTGTTTCCCTGACCGTTTTTTCGTCAAGCGCATGGTTGGAGGTTTTCAGTGCTTGCCGGCGGATCTGTTTTAACCTTTGCTCCACAATATCCTGCAGAAGATCGGCAAATGTTTCTTCTCCTTTTCCGGTTTTTTGAACTGCAATTCTTTGTAAGAAGGCTTTTAAATCCTCATTTGACTTGACGCGGCCGGTTTGCGGGTCAAACAACGCCATGAATTCGCTTAAAATATCGTCCAACGGATAGATTTGACGGTAAACGGCGTCAAGCATAATGCCGAGAGCGTTCAAGACTGCGAGTTTCTGCTTGTTTGCGGCTTCACGCATGGCTTTGTCACCCTTAATACCGGCAATTTCCTTTGCGGAAACCTTAATAGCGTTTTGCACGTCGCTTTGATCCAGATAAGCGCCGACTTGGGCAGCAACTTTTTTGGCCTCTGCATCAATTTCAGGAGCAGGCGTATTTTTCTTAGGAATAGGGACGGCACCTTCGCGTTTGGAAATTAATTGATTCAAGAAACCGACTTCATTGAAAAGCGCCTCATCCGGATTGATGTTGCGGGCAGCTTGGCGGATCCTTTCCAACTGTTTTTGAATCCTGGCAATGGCAGGAAGCAGCCGGTCTATTTGAGCTTCCGCCGCACTGAAGCGGCCGGTTAAAATGGTGATGAGCATTTCGACGCTTGTCTTGAACTCCACCGGCCCCACATCCGCATCTTCACGAATCTCGCCGATCGCCTGCGCGGCTAAAATCACGGCCCTTAAGAAATCAACGAGAGCGGTATTTTGGAAATTCAATTGACTGCCGAATACTTTGGTATTGATATGGAATTGACTGAAGAAGTAACCGATGGCCGCTTCTGAAATTTGCTGGCCTTTGGCCTGTTCCTCTTTGATCATTTGAAGCAGCGCATCATAAAGATCAATGCTGCCCTGAATATTCATGTCGCCCAAGATCCGCCTGATCAATTCATTGAGATCGGCCTTTTCATCCGGGCTTAATTCCTTTTGCTTGGCGGTGCCGTCCGCTTCCTTGGCGAAAAAGGTCTTAAAGAGGTCTGTTTCGGGCTTTTCCCACGGCTCACGTTCGATGCCGCTTTTTTCCGCTTCCGTCCTGGCTTTGGCGGTATGGGCCGCTCTCATGCCGCGCTCTAAAGCGGCTTCCAGCACGCCGAGATTAATCTTTTCCTGTTTGACGCGCTGGCGGAAATCGCGGGCCTCATCGCTACTGATGGCGCCCTCTTTTTGGGCCGCCGTGATCAATTGATAAGCGCGTCCTTTGACCGCCGCCTTTCCAAGCGATTCACGGACGATGGGCTCAACCTGTGAGAACACCAATCCGACCATTGGCGCAAAAGCGATCATAAGCCCAACGGGGCCGACCAACAGGGCGCTTGCCGCGGCTACAGGAGCGCCCTGAAATATGGCGGCCAAAACAAACACGGCCCACATTGCGGGGAAAATGCTTGAAAGAACAGCGCGCGAAACCGTCGATGCCCAATGAGCATCCGCCGGTGCTGGAATTTCCATGCCTGATCTCGGTGTTGCCGCAGGCGCTGTAGGACGAGGAGCCGGCGCAGTCGGTACAGGTTTAGAAGCCGGTTTAGGCACTGGTTTTGCCGCGGGCGCAGGTTTTGACGCTGGCTTAGAAGCAGGTGCAGACTTCGCAGCGGGTTTTGCAATAGGAGCAGGTTTCGAAGCTGGCTTAGACGCCGATGTTTTTGCAGGTTCTGCAGCAGGCACTTCTGCTTTTTCTGGAGCCGCGGCTGTTAAAATATCGCCAACAAATTCGCGGGTCACTTCATCGAGCGTTTTTTCTCCGCGCATAACTGCCGTCAAGCCTTGTGTTAAAAATTGTTGAAACCGTTGCATTCCCTCTTCATGGCCGTATTGGGCAATTAACGCTTCGCGGACAGCACGCAGAATCATGGGGGCAAAATGATAAGCCGCGCCGCTCTTCCCGCCGGCCGCTTCTTTAGCTCTTTCTGCACGTCTTTGGGCAGCGTAGTAATCAAACCCGTGATCCCTCTCACCATCTCCTTGAGTCGCCTCGGCCAGCGACTCCATGACAAACACAGCGAAATCTTCGGCTATCCCTTCGTCTACGTAATGCTGGTCCACATTCTGATTTCCGAAAACGCCCGACAATTTCTTGAATATGACATGACCGAGTTCATGGGCAAAGGTATACATCGCCCCGGCGAACCCATCCACTCGGTTGGCATTAATGACAACGACGGTTTTTACTTTTCCATCTTTGGCAGTGGCGCGATAAGTCAGCCCCCTGAAATTTCCATCTTGATTTTTCTTCGGAAGCTTTTTAAAGTCTTCCTCTGAAGAAACAACGATAATGACAATATCCGGATCCTCTACATCGGCCCCGAAATAAGCCATACGGGCAGCGCGATTGAACGCAATCAACTCTTTCGCTGTGCCATATTTATCTCCGATTCGATAAATCCTGGCTTGCGTCAGCATAAAATTAAGGAAACCTGCCCAGATTTGATTCCGTTCTTGCTGGCTAATCTTGCCCTCCTGAACCAATCGATCCAAATAGGCCTCACCCTGCTCGACCATTGCCCAGAAAATGTCTCGCAAACCTACTCCGGCAAAGCGAGCATTTTCATCGACATGGTTTTCCAAATCAGCATCAAAGTTCTTCCGTGCTTCACCATTTTCACTAAGGAGCCCGAGCCCATCCATGATTAACTTCATTAGGTTATTACGGCCTGTAAGCCCGGCGTAAAGTTGCTGAAGCTTAGAAAATTGAGAAGCAACCGCTTTGTCCAACTCAAGCACTCGTTCAGCCAGCGCATTCATTAAACGCACGCCAAACTTAAACCATCCGTGGTATGCCCCACGCGTTTCCTTTTCAAGCCGATCGGCGGCATCCTCTTTACCCAAGGCCTCTGCTTGTTTTGCCTGAGCCGCTTGCTCCGCCTTGAGAGCCTTAATCATAGCTTCAAGCTTTTCTAGATTGAGCGATAATTTTTCATACACAAGCGGCCCGGATACTGCAAACCCCCTTTTCTCGAGTTCAGCTTTTAATACTTCCTTGCTGTATGTTACCGGCCCGTTTTCTCCCCATACACCGGCCTCACCATCTACAACAGCTCGCGCATAAAGGTTTTTAAGCTGCTCATCACTTAAATCTCCAACCTCGAGACTTTTCTGAGATGAACGATCCCACTTAGCCGTTGAACTTTCTGATGCGCCGGTACGTTCAGCGTACTCGACAATTGAAGAATCAATTTCGAACGTTTTACCGTCGACTGTGACGTGTCTGTCTACCGAAATAGGTTCTTCCATCATTCCAGTAGTGGGCTTTGAATTTAATGCTTTCTGCTGTCTTTCGATTGCCGGCGGCGTATTTTTATAATAAGTTACTTTAAAAACACTGTTGAGATAACTGTTGCTTATTTCACCGCGTGCAGCAGCGGCCTCGGCTCTTTCAAATAAATTTTTAAGTTCCGATTTAATCTTATCTAATTCTTCCTGACTTTCGGCATTGCTAATGGCCGCTTGAAGCTTTGAGTATTCTGTATCAAAATTGCGTTCATTCCCTTCCTGTCTAAAACGGCGGGCGGATTCAGATTCAATTGAGGGTGAAGATGCGGGAGTCGGAGCTGTCGGTTGAGCGGATTTTGCAGCTGCTGATTTCGATGTTTTTGCTTTTCCTAAATCACCGAACTGATTGATAAGTTCAACGTAAGAACCAGTTACTAGATGGCCCCTTCTCATAAGTTCTTCTTTCAATTCATTTTCAGAATCAGTTCCACTGCCGACAATTTTCTTATAGCGGGTTACGAGCTCCTCATTGTTTACCCCGTCGAATTTTCCCGGCTTGGAGCTATAAGTTTTGGAAGCAGTAGATTTCCTTGATGGCGAAGGCATAGAAGCAGCAACTGGTGTGGGTGTTACCGGTTGAGTGGGCTTCGCAGCCGGCTTAGATGCCGGTGTTTTTCCTGCCTCAGCTTTTTCTGCGGCGGCAGGGGTTGCTGCCGGTTCAGAAGCAGGTGCTGGTTTTGCAGCAGGCGTGGGTTTTGCAGCTTCGGGTTTGGACGCCGGCGCAACTGCTTCTGCAGGCTTGGGTGTAGGCGCCATAGGTGCGGAAGTCGATGCAGGTTTTGCCGCTTCCTGAGCAAATTCCATTGCTTCCGTATTGTTTAATAAGCGAGAAACCATGAAACTTGTGTAGTTTCTGGTCAGTTGCTCCTTTCTTCCATCTTTTCGGATCAAGGTCCCTTTAAGCGTGCCATCTTCTGAAACAGAAGTCACATGGAAATGACTTCCGTTTTGGAGCTCTAAAACAACCGCCTCACCGTTATTGAGCCGGGTTTGAATGTCTTGAATTGGTCTGTTCCGTTCAATTTCTTCCTTGTTTTGAAAACCATGACCGTATACTTCATTAAGGCTTCCATCCGCATTCAGATTAACGGTCAGCTTTGAGCCCTCTGGGGTATTAAGCGTAATGTTTGTGGTTCCATCAGGGTTTATCGCAGAAGCCCCGACAAAGTTCTCGGCTTCTGAATGGGCGCCAACTACACGGCCCAGGAATGGCGCTGCCGGTGAATTGACCTCTCCTAAATAATAATCAGTCACCACTGTTCCATCCGAAAGTCTGCGCACGACAGCATACATAGGACGTCCTGCTGCGTTGATTGCAATGGTTTGAAGGTCTTGGGCGTGTGAGGAAGACGATTGCATGATGTTTTGTATGTTCGAGCGGACAATTTCAGCCAGCCGCGCAAAAAACCTGGCCAAATAATTTCTGCCCTGGGCTTGAGCAGTTTGGCTATATTGCTCAAAAGTTTTTGCTTCCGCTGCTGCATTTTTATTGCGAAGTTCGGGGTCTAAGTCCTTATTTTGAGGCACGGTACGATTATTTTGATTAGCCCATTCTTCAGCAGCAGTTTCAGGTAATTTGTCATTTCGCTCCGCTTCTTCATTTGCATAACGGGCTGCGCGTTCGGCCGTCTTGTTCTGGGCATTTTGGTCAGAGTGATAACCAGGTCCTGTCCATGCACAAGCTGAACATCTGATTTGATTGGCAAGAAACTCAAGGCCGCTGGCCAGAGCGGCGTTTCCTGCGATTTTTAGTAATAACGCAGATTCATCGTACAGCTTTTTCTGAAGCAGGTGTTTTTCTTTCGTGGAGTTTCCGTCCCTTACCTGTTCATAGCTTTTCCCGATGACATATCGGGCTATCTCGTTCGCTTTGGCTGATGTTGACGGAACAGGTCTGGTACTTGCCGGAACGAGCGGCGGGCCTGTCGAAGGAGACGCCTCATTTAATTGAGTCGGAATGGAATGTGTTACATCAGGAACCGTGACCGGCGACAGCGGGCCGTTCTCTGTACCAAACTGCGGCGTAGCGGGAGCAAGGGTTGTTCCTTTGATTTGGCTGCCTTCGTTAATCCTGGAAATAATAGAAGCATGCTCCTCTTCACGTTCCAAATTATAAGCTCCGACAATGAGAACGCCGTTTTGATATTCAAGCGCCGCACCTTGGACCACAATGATTCTCATTTCTCTCTGCGAGACGCGGCCCAAAACCAATTTCAACTGTTCTCGAACCGGTTCCGGCAGATTATCGGTCTCAAGCTCTCCGTCTCTGACATGAGCAACGCCAAGCACACCCAAAGCAAGGCCGCTTAAAAGACCCGCGATGAATTCCCCACTCACGCCGGCTGGAGCGCTTTCCATCATCCAGGAAATCATCGTGACAAAATTGTTCCAATCCTGAAGCGCCGCGAAATCCAAAGTGGTGCCGACCAAACTTGTGCGGCCTCGGACGGCTTCGCTGATGCTTCCCCGCAAAATCGGGTTTTGAGCGGCCAAAATGAGAAGCGCCTGCCTCGCCGCTCTCGCCTGCTCAATATCCGCAGACATGGCGTCATCCACCAGGGCCGCGATTAATTCACGAATTCTGCTCTGGTCCTGACCCAGCATGAAATTCACAAGCCATTGGATCATCTCCGCCAAATTGATTTGAGGATTGGCAACAGCGTCCAATGCCGGTGTGTTCAGCGCCGCGTTGTACTGTTGGACCTGCGTGATGAACTGTGTCAAAAGGTAAACATCCATCAATTGGGTTCGAGTAACTGAAATATCGGTGAAACGATTGGCCGATCGAATGCTTTGGTCAATTGAGTTCATCAGGAAAATCACAAGCTCCGGATTCCGTGAATTGACGGCCTTGACAATGCTGGGCGCAATGACGCGGGAAAGATGCTGATTCAAATCGAGCTGCCGGAGCATAGCGGCCACCTGATCATTGCGGATAATCGTGCCGTCCCCTTCCTGCAAAGCGGCGAGCAGAAGCTCGGCCACCAGCCGGGCGGCCTCCGTCGACATGGTGAGCGTTTCTCGAATCAACGTCAGAATACTATTGAGCGATGCTTTGGCAATCCGAAGCGCGTTTCCGCCCTCGACCGCAAGCCCCAAGAAAAACTGCGGCCCTGCCTGAAAGATGCTGAACGGAATGTTGGTGTTGCCCAAAATAAGATCGACGGTCGCATTACCGCTGTGGCGCGGCAGCGACTGATTGTTATTGGCCGCATTGACGATCACGGAATCCGCGTTCACATTGAAAAAGAGGATACGGACTTCCGGGCGCTGCAACAACTCTTTCAAGGTCGCATTCCCCTCAACGAAACCGGTTTGGCCGGAGGTGAAAAGAATCGGCTGGTTCCCGACAAACGCAATCACGACTTCGATGATGCGGCCGTCCGGGGTCCTTAACTCACCGATGATCACATCGAACAGACCGGCCGGGATTTGGCCGTCCGGCCCAAGCTCAATCCGCCACGCCTGAATCTGGCCCGGTTTTGTCATCCGCACAAACTCGGAAATCTGATCCACCGGTAGCGCCGGTGCAATCGAATTGAACACGCGGGTCAATTCATTTAAAAGCACCGTTTTGTGGGCTTCGCTGAGCGAAGGATCATGATTAATAATGTCCGTCAGTTTCAAATAATTGCTGAGCTTGACCTCCGCACTTTGAAGATTGGACATCGTCACACGGCCGGATGGCGTAAAGATTGTGTAACTCGTGTTCGTCACTTCAAAACGCAAATTTCCAATCTCGAAGCTGCGGAAGCCGTCTGGGCGCACGAGGATATCGGTGCTGTTCGCAGGCACTTGAACAGGTGCCGTCATGCCCGGAAGCTGTATCCTGACCACATTGCCTTCAACCTCAATCCGCACAACGCCTTTGACATTTCCCGGGATTCGAATTTGCGCGGTGGAACCCGGAGTGGAGCCCGGCACCGTAATGATGGTCGGCGAATTCGCCCCGTTAAATATAACCTGACTGCCTTCCGGAACCTGGTAAATAGTTCCCGTAATCGGATTGACTACGGCCATTAAACCCGGCGACAAAGTAATGACCGTTCCATTGATTGTGACCTGCACAAGACCCGTGACGTCTGGTAGATTCAGATGAATCTGTCCTGTCTCCGAATGAAAACTGATGGCCACACCGGCCGGAGGCGGCTGAATGGTGACATTTCCGAGAATAATGGGTGTTGTAATCGGTCCCGTCAGTTCAAAGCGCTGGGTGAGCGGATTATA
>CAYJWM010000027.1:0-19417 GCA_964373885.1 uncultured bacterium
AGTTGTTCAACTGATGGCAAAGATGTCATAATCACAACAAAATGCTCCCTCAAATCCTCCGCTTTGGTCAAAAAAGCTGGCGGAGGGATTTGAACCCCCGACCCGCTGTTTACAAAACAGCTGCTCTACCGACTGAGCTACGCCAGCGCAGTAAAAAAGAACGTGTCATGTTAGCGGATGACGCTTTTAAAAGCAAGCGGGAGCGCGTCCAGAATATCGCCCGCAACCAGGGAAATTTCGCCTCTTTTCTTTCGGGCAAGATCGCCGGCAAGGCCGTGAAGGAACGCGCCGAAACAGGCGGCCCAAAACGGCCTGGCCCCCTGCCCCAGCATGGCGGCAATCACGCCGGTCAACACATCCCCCGATCCTCCCGTGGCCATCCCCGGGTTTCCGGTTTCATTCATGTAGATTTCACCGCCAGGCGAGGCCACAACGGTATGATGCCCCTTTAAAAGCAGAACAGCTCCGGACCTCTTTGCGGCGACAAGTGCCCTTTTTTTTCTTTCGGCATCTGTTTTCGGAACATTCCCCCCAAAAAGCCGGACAAACTCCCCCTGATGGGGCGTCAAAATAGCGGGCGCTTTTATTTTGTTAAGCAAAGACGTTTTTCCCTTGAATGCCGTCAATGCATCAGCGTCAATCACCACCGGCTTCCGCGAAGCGAGTACGGTTTTACGAATAAGCGCCTGTGTGCGGCGGTTCAAAGAAAGGCCGGGGCCGATAGCAAGCACATCCTGCTTTTCTAAAAAACGCTTCACCTTTCCAAAAACCCGATCGCTTAACGTTCCCGCCGGTGTTTCGGGAAGCGGAAGCGTCGTCGCTTCGGTCATCCTTCGGGCAAGCGGCAGAGTGAGACTTCTGGGGATTCCAACGGTCACAAGCCCGGCGCCTGAGCGAAGCGCCGCCATCGACGCAAGAACGCAGGCACCGCTCATCCCATGAGAGCCCGCCAAAATAAAAATACGGCCATAATCACCTTTGTGGGAATGTTTCGGCCTTCGGCCTAATTGTTTGCGGATTGCTTTCTTCATTTGGCTTGTGCTCATGTGGATCATGCCCGGCGAATCAGCGCGCACATTTGGCGGACGGCCGTGCGTAGCCCCACAAAAACGGCCCGGCTCACAATGGCGTGTCCGATATTAAGTTCCTGAACATACGGAAGTCTCGCAATAGGGATGACATTATCATAATTGAGCCCGTGGCCCGCGTTCACCCCAAGACCCAAAGCATGCGCCAAAAGGGCCGCTTTGCGGAGGCGGGCGAACTCACGGCGCCGCTTTTTTCCGGATGCGTTCGCGTACCGGCCCGTGTGAAGCTCGATGAAATCGGCTTCCAGCTCGCCCGCCGCGCAAATCTGGGCCTCAATGGGATCGATAAAAAGACTTACCAAAATGCCTGATTCCTGAAGGCGGCCGACCGTACGCGCAATTTGTCTCTTCCGACCCAGCACATCAAGGCCTCCCTCTGTGGTCAGCTCCCGCCTCCGCTCGGGAACAAGACATGCCTTTTCTGGCCGCACGCGGCAGGCAAACGATACGATTCCGGGATCAACGGACATTTCCAAATTGAGCGGGACGGAAATGCTTTTTTTAAGCAGAAGGATGTCGCGGTCCTGAATATGGCGGCGGTCCTCGCGCAAATGCGCCGTAATCCCCAAAGCACCCGCCTTGATTCCTTCCCTGGCGGCATCCAAAACGCTTGGCTCCGAACCGCCGCGCGCTTCGCGGACTGTAGCTACGTGATCAATATTGAGGCCCAGCTGGACTTTTGACATAGATCCCCGATTATCCCACAAGGGGACTGCTACGCTGAAACGTTCGGGGATGACAGCAGATCGCGTTGTCACTTTTGATTTTGACGGCATAAAAAAACTACGCTTTTTTGATCTCAACGGAGACAGAGGGGGGATCGCTTTTTAAAACGATATCAGAGGGAAGCACAAATCGAACCGGAAGATTGTGAACGCCTTCTTTTAAATTTTCTATATCCGCATAAGCCAAAAAGTCCTGCGGCGCGAGCTTGTCCACAAGCGCACGCGGCCCTTTTAAAACGACGGTTACTTGCGATTCCTCAAGTACCGGATAATGATTGGCCATAGGGGTCCCCAGCGGTTTTACCGGAACTTCCGCGAGTTCTTTTTCGGCGTACTCCGCTTTGACGGGAATTTGAACTTCCGTAATGCCATCCCCGATCACTCGGATGCCGTTGGGCTGTTGAATTTTCACGGTTCTCCGGAAAGACCGCACGCGCCCCACCAATTGAACGGGCTCCGTCTTGATCATGTCCATTTTCTCAAGCACTTCTTTTGGGCCCTCCACCAAAACCGCATTGGGGTCCAGTTCAATCTGATCTGGATCCACGCGGTAGCCGAAAGCGGGTTCCCCCGCCATCTCCACTTGAACGGGGAGTTTTTTGACAATCAACTCATCCAAAGTGACGGTCACCACGGTAGGAAATACCTTCACAATCCGGATCGTGGGAGCGGGAAGCAAAAAATCATTGTAACTGACGGTAAAGGAATGTTCTCCCGGCTTTTGAGTACCCTCAATTTTATGCGAGGCGGAAATATTCATGGAGGGAAAAGCGGAAATTAAATTCCGGGGGGCCTGAAGCGTCGTTTCCAAAAAATAAGTGGAGCTTTTCACCACGCTGAGCTTTTCGCTCGGGGAGATCACTTCAAGCGGTACCGTCTTCGTGATCTCAATGCTTTCCTCCCCCACCACATAAAACCAAAACCCGATGGCAAGTCCGAGCGAAATGAGCTTCATGCCCCAATGTTCGGTCAACCATCCCAATCCGAAACGCATATTTTGATTCCTAGGAATTTCCTTCTTCTTGTTTTTTTAAATGGAGGAGCATCGAACGCGATTCATGGGGTACTCTTGTTGGATGCTCTAAATCCAAACCGCTGCTGAACGTAATCCAAAAAAGCTTTCCCCCGTTCGTCCGGTCTAAAGAGACTCTTAAGCACGCGCCTCAAGCCCTCCTGATCCAAATCGCGCGTCAGTTTTCCGTGCACCGATACGGAAATCCCGCCCGTTTCCTCCGAAACAATAATACACACCGCATCCGTTTCCTCCGTCAGCCCGATGGCGGCGCGGTGCCGGGTTCCCAAAACGCGCGGAAGACTTTGACTTTGACTTAAAGGCAGGAGGGAGCCCGCCGAAGCCAGACGATCCCCTTCGATCACAACCGCCCCGTCATGGGTGGGGGTGTTGGGGGCAAAAATGGTGATCAAAAGCTCGGCCGTCACTTTGGAATCAATCGGAATGCCGCTTTCGATATAATTCTTAAGCCCCATATCGCGTTCGATGGCGATCAGGGCGCCTCTTTTCATCTGGACCATTCGCTCGCAGGCCTCGACCACTTCATCCACCGTTCCCCCTTTTTTGAGGAACGGACTGAACACCGTGTTCTGGCCGATGCGGGCGAGACCGCGCCTTAATTCCGGCTGAAAAATAATCAAAAAGGCGAGCACACCGACCGCAAAAAGCTTGGTCAGCACCCAATTGATCGTGCTGAGATCAAAAAACTTTGCGACGTTGAACAAAATGGCAAGCAAAATAAGCCCCGTCAATACTTGAACCGCGCGCGTCCCCTGGAAAAACCGTATCGTAAAGTAAATCAGCACCCAGAGAAACCCGATTTCCAGAAACGCTTTCCACAGCGCCACGATATGCATGACGTTATTTTCTCCCGAACAAATTGAGCAAAAGGGTTAAAATCAAACTGATCAAAAGCGAGGTCGCCAGCGGAAAATAAAAGCTTATATTCTCCCTTTTAATATAAATATCCCCGGGGAGCCGTCCGATCCACGGAACTTTTTGAAACAACTGGACCAGCACCCCGACCGTAATCAAAACAACCCCGAACAAAACCAGCGCTTTCCCAATCGAACCCATCATTTCCTTACATGAACCATTGCAAAAACCTATTGCCGCAAAGCGGCGAAATCTCGCATGAGGCAATTCTCGGAGCCATTCGAAGCTTGGTTTCGCCGAAGGCGGATTCGAATGGCGAGAGCATAGGCGGTCGGCCACCGCCGGAGCGGCCGGACCGCCGGTGCCGAATGCGAGTATTTCGTCGCTTCTGCAGATGTTCGAAGGTACGGAACGTCCGCGAGAGGCAAGTAGGTTTTTGAATTACCATAATTCTTGTTGGCGTTTGTTGGGCTTGACGCCGAAATGCTCATACGCAAGCCGCGTCAGAACGCGCCCCGAAGAGGTGCGCTTGAGAAACCCTTTCTGAATCAGATACGGCTCATAAATTTCCTCGATCGCCTCACTTCCCTCTCCCACCGCCACCGAAAGGGTATTGACGCCCGCGGGACCGCCGTCGCATTCACGAAGCAGATAACCCAAAATTTTCTTGTCCATTTGATCGAGCCCGGCTTCATCCACCTCCAGCATTTTAAGCGCCTGATCGGCAACTTCCACGGTGATTTTTCCGTCGGCTTTCACCTGGGCAAAATCGCGCACCCGTCTCAGGAGCCGGTTGGCGATGCGCGGCGTCCCGCGCGAGCGGCGCGCGATTTCTATCGCCCCTTCCGGAGCAATATTGGCGGACAAAATCTTGGCCGAGCGGGTAATAATCGTCGTCAATTCCTCATCCTGATAATAATTCAGCCGCTCCACAATTCCGAACCGGGAACGGAGCGGAGACGTCAAAAGGCCGCTGCGCGTGGTGGCGCCGATCAACGTGAAACGCGGAAGGTTGATTTTGACCGAGCGGGCGCTCGGGCCTTTGTCCAGCATAATGTCCAAAAAATAATCTTCCATCGCCGGGTACAAATATTCCTCAACCGTGTGAGACATGCGGTGAATTTCATCGATGAACAGCACATCTCCCTCTTCCAAATTGGTGAGAATGCCCGCTAAATCGCCCGCCCGTTCCAGAACAGGCCCGGAGGTGGTGCGAATATTGGCGCCCATGGCCTTGGCGATAATATAGCCGAGCGTCGTTTTCCCAAGCCCCGGCGGGCCGAACAGGAGAACATGGTCAAGCGGCTCTTTGCGTTTCTCGGCCGCCTGAATATAAACCTCCAGATTTTCCTTTATTTTCTGCTGGCCGATGAAATCCCGGAATTGAGTGGGCCTTAAGGAGGCCTCAAACTCGACGTCCTCTTCCTGCAAGGTTTGTGAAATAATACGGTCTTGGTCCATATCTCCTTAAGTCAGTGAGAACCGTCCCTATACATGTTTTAACGATTCGCGAACCAGCGCCTCGGTATTCCATTCATTTTGTTTGCCGCTCGCGAGCGCTTTTTGAATGGCCGACTTCGCGTTCTGTTTTTTAAACCCAAGCGAAAGCAAGGCCTGGAGCGAATCCTCGATCAGCGCTTCCTGATCTTTTAACGTTTCGATTCCGTGCGTCCCTTTCTGTATTCCCTCAATCGCGATTTTCTCGCGCAGCTCGATCACGAGCCGCTCGGCTGTTTTCCGGCCGACCCCGGAAATGGAGGAAAGGGTCTCGACCGAGCCCTGGACAATCGCCCGTTTCAGATCGCCTATCCCGAGCCCGGAGAGAACGGTCATCGCCATTTTGGGGCCGATGCCCGTCACGCTGATCAACAATCTGAAAAGGGACTGTTCTTCTTTGGTGAGAAACCCGAACATGAGATGGGCGTCTTCGCGGACCACAAAATGAGTAAGCAGTTTTATCTCTTCCCCGACGGCCGGTAATTTTTGCGAAGTGGAAAGAGGAATTAAAATTTCAAAGCCGACTCCGCCGGCGTCCACGACCACCGACGTAAGCGTTTTCTCAGCGACTCGTCCGCGCAGATAATGATACATGAAGGTGCTCTTTTTTTAATTGTTCAAATTTGTACGATTGAAGATGGCACAAACCCACGGCGATCGCGTCGGCGGAATCCTTGCTGAGCGTGCCTTTCAGCCCGAGGATTTGCTTGACCATATACCCGATTTGCTCCTTTGCGGCAGTGCCGTTCCCGCAGATGGCCTGTTTGACGCGGGCCGGTTGATATTCCACTACTGAAATGCCGCACTCGGTCGCAGCCAGCATCGCGGCGGCACGCGCCTCGCCGACTTTGGAAGCGGCTTTGAAATCTTTCTGAAAAAAAACGGTCTCAAGCGCCACCACATCGGGCTTCCATTCCGCGAATGCGGCTTTTAATTCCCGGTAAATCACGGCCAGCCGTTCGGCAATGGGATGATTTTGGCCCGCGCGTATGGTCCCGGAAAAAATCAACCGGGGGCGGGACCCGTCTTCTTCCAGAATGCCGAGGCCCGTCTGAATCGTTCCCGGATCAACACCAGCGACACGCATGGGCTACGCGACTTCCTTCATGACCTCATCCGGAATATCGCAATTGGTGTACACATTCTGAATATCGTCGTGATCCTCAAGCGCTTCAATGAGCGCCAGGACCGCCCGCGCATTGGCCGCGCTGACCGGCACCAATGTTTTGGGGATCATTTGAATGCTGGCCGATTCCGCGGGAATATGCGCGTTCTCAAGCGCCTTCTTGGCCGCCTCAAAATCATGGGGCGAGGTCACAATTTCAAAATGATTTCCCGACTTGGCTAAATCCTCGGCGCCTGCGTTTAAGACAAGCTCCATCAGCTGGTCCTCGCTTGCCTTGTCCTGAGCAATCACGATCAAACCCTTTTTTTCAAAAAGCCAGGCCACGGAGCCGGCCCCGGCCATATTGCCCGACTTTTTGGAGAAAATATTCCGTATTTCGGAAGCGGTACGGTTCTTGTTGTCCGTCAAACATTGCACCAAAATAGCCGCGCCTTCCGGCCCGTAACCTTCATACGTCACTTCCTCATAGGTCACGCCTTCAAGCGCTCCGGTTCCTTTTTTGATCGCCCGTTCAATGTTATCGGCCGGCATATTGGCGCCCTTCGCTGTTGCAATCGCAAGGCGGAGCCGTGGGTTCGTGTCGGGATCGCCCCCGCCCATTTTGGCGGCCACGGTGATCTCCCGGATTACTTTGGTGAAAATCTTTCCACGCTTGGCATCTATAAGCGCTTTTTTATGTTTGATGCTCGCCCATTTCGAATGGCCGCTCATTGCTTTTTGTCATCCTGAGCCCTTCGCTTGTCATGCTGAGCGAAGCGAAGCATCTCAGGGTAAACTCCGCGAAGGATCTCAGAGATTCTTCGGCCTTTGGCCTCAGAATGACAACCTTTCAAAATTGCATCCGCAACTTGAAGCGCTTCTTTGACCGGCTTCACATCATGGACCCGGAAAAGCCGTGCCCCGCGCTCAAAGGCCAAAACGCACACGCCCACAGTGCCGAAAAGCCGCTCCGAGGGCCCGGATCCCGTCACGACACCCAAAAAAGATTTGCGCGACGGACCGATCAAAATGGGGCGGTTGAGATAACGAAACGCGTCAAGATGCGCCATCAGCTCCAAATTCTGTTCTGCCGTTTTGGAAAAACCGATTCCGGGATCCAGCACTATCTGTGTGAATGACACTCCACGGGAAAGCGCTGTTTCGACGCTCTCTTCAAGTTCGGCAATCACCTCTTCGACCAAATGCTCATAACGGGCCAGGGATTGCATGGTTTCCGGCGTCCCGCGCCTGTGCATGAGAATAAGCCCCGCGCCAAATTCGCGGACGACATCGGCCATCTCGGGATTCATTCTAAGGCCGCTCACGTCGTTGACGATATGCGCCCCGGCCCGAAGCGCCTCGCGCGCCACGCACGGTTTGGTGGTGTCCACGGAAATCGGAATCTGAACAGCGGAAGAAATGGCGCGAAGCGCGGGAATGAGACGGGCCAGTTCCTCTTCCTCGGTCACCGGCTTTGCCCCGGGCCTTGTGGATTCGGCCCCCAAATCCAAAATATCAGCGCCCTCGCCCGCGAGCCGAAGCGCCCATGCGAGCGCCTCCGCGGGAGTTTCCAGCCGGCCTCCGTCGTAGAAGGAATCGGGGGTGAGATTTAAAATCCCTATGACCAAGGGGCTTTCAAAGGTAAGGGAGGTGCTTCGGATATTCCAAATCATAAGTTGTTAAGCTTAAGACTTTGGTTCTGTTTTGGTAGAACCGGCTTCGCCCGTTCCCGCCTGAGGCATGCCGTTGTCCCGAGGCGAAGTAAACCCGACAATTCGTTTGACTTCTTCGCTTTCGAGAACTTCTTTTTCCAAAAGCCGTTCGGAAAGTTTTTTCAGCTTGTCCGAATTCTCTTGAAGCGTCTTTTTGGCGCACTCATAACATTCTTCGATAATGCGCCGAACCTCCGTATCGATGGTGACAGCGGTATTTTCAGAATAATCTTTTTCGCGCAAAAGATCACGGCCCAAAAAAATCTCACGGTCCTTTTTGCCGAATGTCAAATGCCCCAGCCGCTTGCTCATGCCGTATTCGCATACCATCCGCTGGGCATAATTGGTGGCAATTTCAAGATCATTATGGGCGCCGGTCGTGATTTGGCCGAATACAAGCTCCTCGGCCACGCGCCCGCCCAAAAGCACGGTGATTTTATCCATGATTTCCTTCTCGCGCATGAGATAACGGTCTTCTAAAGGCAGATGAAGCGTGTACCCAAGCGCCGCGACACCTCTCGGGATAATGGAAACTTTATGAAGCTGATCGGTGGAGCCCGTGACCAGAAGCGTCAGGAGCGCGTGGCCCGATTCATGCACGGCCACAATTTCCTTCTCCTCTTTTGAAATCACGCGCGATTTTCGTTCCGGGCCTGCCATGACGCGTTCAATGGAATCCTCAAGCTCGGACTGGCCCACTTCCGTCTTGTTGTGGCGGGCCGCTAAAAGTGCGCCTTCGTTGGCAAGATTGGCAAGATCGGCGCCTGAAAAACCCGGTGTCTGGCGCGCCAACTTTAAAAGATCGACGTCTTTGGCAAGCTTGATGTTTTTGGTATGAATTTTCAAGATCGCCTCACGGCCTTTAATGTCCGGGCGATCAATGACGACCTGCCGGTCAAACCGTCCGGGACGAAGCAATGCCGGATCAAGTACATCAGGACGGTTCGTAGCGCCAATTAAAATAGTTCCCGCGTGGGTGTCAAAGCCGTCCATTTCCACAAGCAGGGCGTTTAAGGTCTGTTCCCGCTCGTCATGCCCGCCGCCGATTCCGGCAAAACGCTGGCGGCCGACCGCGTCGATTTCGTCAATGAAGATAATCGCGCCGCGCCCATTTTGCTTGCCGGCGCGTTTGGCCTGCTCAAACAAATCGCGCACGCGAGCGGCGCCCACGCCCACAAACATTTCCACAAAATCCGATCCGCTGATCGAAAAAAACGGCACATTGGCCTCGCCCGCGACCGCCTTGGCCATCAAGGTTTTTCCGGTGCCCGGAGGCCCGAGCAAAAGCACGCCTTTCGGAATTTTTCCGCCGAGCTTTTGAAACTTGGCGGGCTCTTTCAGAAATTCGATGACTTCGCGAAGCTCTTCCTTGGCTTCATCCACTCCCGCTACGTCATTAAAGGTGATGCGCGCACGGTCCTCCGCCATGCGGGCGCGGGTCTTGCCGAATGAAAAGATTTTGCCGCCGCTCTGCTGGACGCCGCGATAGACAAAAAACCAAAAAAACCCGATCAGCAAAAGCACCGGCATCACGGAATACAAAAGATTCCGCCAAAACATCTGGGGAGGATTGACGTTGAAATGAGGAAGATTTTTCCGGAGCAGAGGGATCAATTCCGAATCTCCGGTCGGCGTGTTGACCTGAAACCAGGCGCCGTTTTTTAGTTTCCCGCGCACCGTGTTTTCGACAAGCTCGGCCGATTCGATTTCGCCTGTTGTCGCATTGCGCGAAACCATGTCAAAAAATTCGCTGTAGGAAAGCTGCTTTACTTCCACCCGCGGGAGCACGAAAAACTGTAGCGCGACGAAAAAAACAAGCGGGATAACCAGAAAAGCGATCAGGCGCCTTCTTTCGGGGTCAGGTCCGCCTTGAGGCGAAGGCCCAGACCGCTTTTTTTGCGGCGGTTTTCCATGCGGATAGTTCTCTTTAAAATTGGATTTGCGCGGCTTTGGATCCGATTGATTCATTTTAAGTTTTGTGTTCCCAATATTTTAGAGACAAATAAAAGACGCTCCGAAACGCATCATTTTATCAGTAAAGGAGGCGGGGGGCAAGAAGTTTGTAAGTTATTTAAACAAAGTAACTTATGTCAAATTCCCAGGTTGCATTGAAATACGCAGAAGCCGTTTTGTGCGTGGAGTCACCTTGAATGATTCACCTAAAGCAGCGCCCGCTGCCCAGGCAATTTTATTTTTTGAAACCACAAGAGGGAGCCGGTCGCGGTCTTCAAGGGGGATTCTTTTGTTAATCAAAAACCCTTTTAATTTAAGCGGCTTCGGCTGACCCAGCGGTTGAAACCGGTCGCCGGGTCTTCGGCTTCTCACCACCAACGGGAATGAGAGTTTGTCCAAATCAAACCATTCAAAACTTCTGTCCGCTTTGCGGACCGCTTTGGGACGGCCGGGCAGGACTTGGCAGGAAAGTGTGGCGCCGATTTCCGGAATATGCAGCGGTTTATGTAAAGAAAGAGCGTGAGAAAAATGAAGCGCGGCTTTCTTTGCCTTTTTAATCCGTACCGCCTCAGAGGACACTACTGCCAATAGTTTTTTTGGAAATTGAAGTGTAAAATTCCGTTCGGCAGACAAATGATTTAAAAATTCATTCCAATGTTCAAAATCAATCTCGGAGCGGATGTCCAAATCCGCCCGTGAAGTACTTGGCGCATCGGCGCCAAGTGCAATTTCAGCTTTTGCCAGAGCGCGCACGGCCCGGTCAAGCAGCCGATATTGAATCGAGGGGCTTAATTTGAGAAATGATTTTTTTGGGAAAAAAATTTCGTCTTCTTTTTGACGCGCAAGACATTTGTAAAAATGAACGGCGGCTTCTTCAAGAAATGACAAATCAAAATCAAGAAGATGGGGCAGGCGGGCCAATGCTTTTTTGACCCGCGGATTAAAAGAACGTTCCAGCTCCGGAATTAATTTGAGCCGGATCCGATTCCTTAAAAACCGTTTTGATTGATTCGACCGATCTTCCCGATAGGAAATGGAATTCGTCTTAGCGAAAGCCCTGATTTGGGCGCGTGAGATTTCGATCAGGGGGCGGATAAAACAAATCCCATCTCGCTTTAATTTTGGCCGAATGGCCTGAAGCCCCCGAAGCCCCGTTCCGAGCAGAATGCGCATGAGCACCGTTTCCGCCTGATCGTCCTCAGAATGGGCAAGCGCGATTTTTTTGACGCGTTTTGATCCGGCGATTTTCTCGAAAGAGCGGTATCTTAATTCGCGGGCGGCTTCCTCAAGGGAAAGCGCTTCCTTTTTCGCCTTTTGCTTCACCGGCACATGGGCCGTAAAAACGGGGAGCTCGAGCCGGCGGGCAAGTTTTTTGACGAACAATTCATCTTGTTTGGACGCTTTTCCCCGAAGGCCGTGATTGATATGAATCACGCCGAGTTTTAATTTCCATGAGGATTTGATTTCGTTCAAAAGATAGAGCAGGGTAGCGGAATCGGCCCCGCCCGAGATGCCCACAAAAATCGTCTCCCCTTTTTCAATCATCTTAAATTTCCGAACAGTCTTTAGGAATTGATCTCGAACCATGAGCTATTTTTCGAAAAACTGCTCGCCGGATGCGGCGTTGACGAACGCTCGATTTCCTCACTCGAAATCGAGCGTGAGGAACCGAGCGAGGGGCGCATACCACTTGATACAGTTGCTTTTCGTGTCATCCTGAGCCCTTCGTTTGTCATGCTGAGTGAAACGAAGCATCTCAGGGTAAACTCCGCGAAGGATCTATGACTCATAGATTCTTCGGCTTCGCCTCAGAATGACAGCTGTATGAAGTGGGATGCACCCCCGAGCGAGCACGGCTGATTTTTGCTTAGCCGGACGGGCTAAAATCAGCCGCGCGCAGCGTCCGCGGAAGGCGAGCAGTTTTTTAAAAAGTTTCATTCAATGTTCTTGCGATTGTGACGGCTGCCTGCTTCAAATTACTTGGTGAATGTGCGGTGGAAATAAAATTGGCTTCAAATTGAGAGGGTGCGAAATAAATCCCACGGCGCAAAAGCGCGTGAAAAAAGCGCGCGTATTTTTTCGTATCGGCGCGTTCGGCCGATTTAAAATCATTCACCGGGCCTTTTGTGAAAAAAAGCGTGAAGCAGGAGCCGATTCGGTTTAAAGTGACGGGAAGCGATTTTTTTCGGATTCGTGTTTCAAGAACTCTAAAAAACCGCTCTGATTTTGTCCTAAGTGCGCGATACACTTTTTTATTCTGAAGCCGTTTCAATGTTTCCATCCCCGCGGCCGTGGCCAAAGGATTGCCGGCCAAAGTGCCGGCCTGATACACTTCCCCGTCCGGTGCGAGATGATTCAATAAATCCCTTCGCCCCCCAAAGGCGCCGATCGGAAGCCCTCCGCCCAAAACTTTTCCGAGACAGGTCAAATCGGGCCGAACGCCGTACATTTCCTGAGCACCCCCAAAGGCGATTCGAAAACCGGTGATCACCTCATCGAAAATCAAAAGAATACCGTATTTTTTGGTCAGTGCGCGCACTTTTTTAAGATAATCTTTCGCGGGAAGCACGACACCCATGTTGGCAGGGACGGGCTCCAAAATAAAACAGGCGATCCGGCGGCCTTCTTTTCGGAACAAACGCTCAAGCGCCCCAATATCGTTATAAGGAACGGAAAAAGTAAGTTTTGCAAGCTCGTCCGGAACACCGGGCGAATCCGGAATGCCGAAGGTAAGCGCGCCGGAACCCGCCTGAATCAAAAGCGAATCGACATGGCCGTGATATCCCCCGTCGATTTTGACGATTTTCTTACGGCCCGTCGCGCCGCGCGCAAGCCGGACCGCGCTCATCACGGCCTCCGTCCCGGAGGAAACGAGCCGGACTTTTTCAATTGAAGGAAAGGCAGCTTGAATCAACTTCGCGAGTTCCAGCTCATTTTTAGTCGGCGCGCCGAAGCTGGTTCCCGATTTGAGCTGCCGGGAAATAACTTTGACAATACCGTGGTCGGCATGACCGAAAATCAAGGGTCCCCAAGACATGCAAAAATCAAGATAGCGCTTGCCGTCCACATCCCAAAAATAAGCGCCCTTGCCTTTAGCCACAAAAATGGGGGTTCCGCCCACGGCGCGAAACGCCCGCACGGGCGAATTCACCCCTCCGGGAATCAGTTTTTTCGCATATTTGAAATATTTTCGAGAGAGACGCATATAGCACAAAACGATTTGCAGAGAAGAGTATATCACAAAAGAAAACGATTATTTCAATCCACGCGCCCGCGCGGGGCGCGACCCGAACGGCATGGGCCGGGCAACAATCGTTAAGCGTTTCAATCCACGCGCCCGCGCGAAATTGGAGGTGCCAAATTGGCATCTCCAATTCTGGAGATAAAATGGGGTTTGTTATTCCCCATTCGTAGCTGTGGGCATAAATAGAGACGGATCATTTGCCTTTTCCTTTTAAACTCTTGACGCGGCCGGACAGCTTTTTATCATCGGCTTTCACCCGCCGCTCAAGTTTTTTGATGTCCTCTTCGGGCGGCAGATTTTCGGGCCGGATTCCGCTTTTTGCCAAAAGGTCCCGGACATCCTTATTATTTTTGACATGTTCCTCCGTAATCGGACTCTCGCTCCGCAAATCTTTCTTTCTGACATTAAAGTTGGTAATTTCAGCGGCCAAATCTTTGGCCTTAATCGTAATCGTCGGTAGGAAATCGGCTAAAGGACGGTTTTCGGGAACACCTATTTTCTTTTTCATCTGCAGGGTCGTATGGCCTCCGAATAAGGTCTGATCCCCTTTGCTTCTGATCCGGCCAAAACCTTGCCCGTCAACTCCATGCTCATACACAAGTCCGGAAAGTTCTGTTTCGGTTGCGATAAGCTTTTGGCGGGCATGAAGCCTTTCAACGAGCCTGATTCTTTCTTCCAGCAATTCCTGTTTCCTGGTCTGAATGGCAAAGTAGCTTTGAGCAAAAGCGATGGACTCTTTACGTGGGTCACCATTTTGAGCGATTAAATAGCAGGCATACCGAGTTAGCATTACATCATCTATCTCTTTGGATGCTCCTTTGGGCATGGGGATCGTTTTGTTGACGCCAACAAAATGATCTTCAATGGATTGCCCGGATTTATAGCAAGCCGTCTTCGCCTTTTCGATGACCTGGACAAAATTCCTCCATTCCGCATATTCAAGAAGTTCCTGCAAATCGCGGGCACACCAAAACTCCACGCCTGCCTGCTGAAAAGCTGCCTGTTCAAAATCCTGGCTCATTTTTACGATCAATTCTTTATCCATAGCTCTGCTCCTAAAAACAAAAACCTCCGCAAACCATAAAAGGGCCGGCGAAGGTTTTACTTTTTTAAAGTCCGGGATTTATTCCTTCAAACTCGGGACTTAATTTAAATTTATGCAGTGATTATAGACCGGCCCTTTTGGTTTAATCAACTCGATTTTCAATTTGATTTTTAATACCCGAAATGGATTAAACACCTTCTTCTTCGTAATTGGCTTTTAAGCGATTGACCACTTCGGGGTCGGCGAGCGTCGTGGTATCGCCAAGCACTTTTCCTCCGGCAATGTCTTTTAGGAGCCGGCGCATGATTTTCCCGGAACGGGTCTTCGGAAGGTCGGCTGAAAAAATAATCTGCTCGGGGCGGGCCAGTGCGCCGATTTTTTTGGCGACATGTTCGCGAAGCTCGCCCGATAATTTTTCATTCTGTTCGATTCCTCGCTTGAGCGTCACAAAAGCCACGAGCGCTTCGCCTTTGATCTCATGGGGTTTGCCCACCACCGCCGCTTCCGCGACCGCGTGATGATCGACCAGCGCGCTTTCCACTTCCATGGTCCCGATCCGGTGGCCCGCCACGTTCAGCACATCATCGACGCGGCCCAGGAGCCAAAAATATCCTTCTTCATCGCGTTTGGCACCGTCTCCGGTAAAATAAATATTGCTCCATTTGGACCAATATTGTTTTTGGTAGCGGTCTGGGTCCCCGAAAATCCCACGGAGCATGGCAGGCCAGGGTTTTGTGATCGCCAAAAATCCGCCCCCCACGTCGATTTTCTCACCTTTTTCATTCAAGACACAAGCGTCAATGCCCGGAAAAGCTTTTGTGGCCGAGCCGGGCTTTAAAGTCGTGACCCCGGGAAGCGGCGTGATTAAAATCATTCCGGTCTCCGTCTGCCACCAAGTGTCCACCACGGGGCAATTTTTACGGCCGATGTGCTCGTGATACCAAATCCACGCCTCGGGATTGATTGGCTCGCCGACCGAGCCCAGAAGCCGGAGCCGTGAAAGATTGTATTTGGCCGGCCATTCGATTCCCCATTTCATAAACGCGCGGATGGCGGTGGGTGCCGTATAAAAAATGGTAATCCCGTATTTTTCAATCAATTGCCAAAACCGGCCCTGGTCCGGCCAGTCCGGGGCCCCTTCGTACATAAAAACCGTCGCGCCGTTGGCAAGCGGCCCGTAGACCACATAACTATGGCCGGTCACCCAGCCGATATCGGCCGTGCACCAAAACACATCTCCCGGCTTCAGGTCAAATACCCATTTGGTGGTCGCGTAAACGCCCGTCAGATAACCGCCTGTCGTGTGCACGATCCCTTTGGGTTTCCCGGTGGTGCCCGAAGTATATAAAATATAAAGCATATCTTCCGAATCCATGGGCTCCGGTTCGCAATCGGGTTTTGCCTCCTCCATGAGCCGATGCCACCAATGGTCCCGGCCCTCCTGAATGTGGATTTGAAAATCGCCCCTTTTGACTATGACGACATGCTGAATAGAGGGCGTGCTTTTAAGCGCTTCGTCAGCCGCTTGCTTTAGAGCGATGACGCTTCCCCGCCGCCAGCCGCCGTCGGCGGTAATTAATACCTTGGCCTGGGCGTCATTGATCCGGTCACGAAGCGACTCGGCGCTGAAGCCGCCGAACACAACGCTGTGAACGGCGCCGATCCGGGCGCAGGCAAGCATCGCCACGGCCGCTTCCGGAATCAGAGGCAGATAAATGGCCACACGGTCCCCTTTTTGAACGCCCAATTTTTTCAAGGCGGAGGCGAATTGATTCACTTCCCGATAAAGATCCCAATAAGTAAGGGTGCGCCGGTCTCCCGGCTCGCCTTCCCAAATAATGGCGGCCTTGTTGCGAAGTTCGGATTTGGCCCAACGGTCGACGCAATTAAACGAAATATTGATTTTTCCCCCCGTAAACCATTTGGCATAAGGCGGGTTCCATTCGAGCACGCGGTTCCACTTCTTAATCCAGACAAGTTCCTCCGCAAATTTGGCCCAAAAGCCTTCAGGGTTTCTTGCGGCTTCCGCGTAAACACGCTCATCGCGTACCCAAGCGTTTTTCTGAAACAGCGCCGGCGGAACAAAACTCCTCGTTTCTTGCAACAGGACGTCAATCGCTTCCGGCTTTGTTTGCGTTTTACCAGCGGGAGTCATCGTATTTCCAAGTCGCGTAGAGATAGTAATTTTTGATTTCATCTGAGTAATCGTCGAGCGTGAAGGTGAAGGACCCGATCGTGCCTTGTTCCAGCGCGCCGGGTTCCGAATCTGCACTTTTGTTGAGAATGGGAATTTCCTGTTCATTGAAAATGATCAGGAACACTTTGACATCGCGGATGGGGTGGCCGGCATTATTGATCACGATGCCCCGGAGCTCGGGGCGCTTCTTCGCGTCAAAGCCGGAGCTTCCCCCTTTGACAATCACCTTGCGGGGCAGTTTCTGAAATGTCTCGATTTCCGGAAATTGTTCAATACCCATGGAAGTTTCGGTCCGAGTATTATACTCAAAAACAAAAAAGGGGACAGGCAATAATTCACTGCCTGTCCCCTTTTCTAGGAGGGGTTACGGCCGGTTGGGCTTAAGCAAAGCTTCCAATTGATCGTGGCTTGAGGCGTTTAAATTCAATTCTCTTTTTTTAACGAGTGCATGAACCAGATGCACCACCACCTCCGGATCAAATTGGGTACCGGCGCAGGACATGAGCTCGCGTACCGCCTCTTCGCAGGTAAGCACTTTTTTGTATCGCCCGCCGGCGCTTCTCATCGTGTCATACGCATCGATGGCGGAAACGATACGGGCACCGATCGGAATTTCCCGCCCTCTCAAATGATGGGGATAACCTTCGCCGTTAAACCATTCGTGGTGGTACAAAATAATCAGCGATTCTTCCGACAAAAATTTAATCGACTTCACGATTTGATAGCCCAAAAGCGGATGCGGTTTCATCCGTTCGTACTCGCTGTGATTAAACGCACCCGGTTTTAAAAGCACCTCGTCGGCAATGCAGATTTTTCCGATGTCGTGAAGAAGACCGCCATGCTCAATGATGCGGACGTCATCCTCCCTCATCCCCATCTCGCGGGCCACGAGCGCCGAGTAATGCGCGACACGCGCCGCGTGGCCGAGCGTGTGCGGGTCTTTCATTTCAAGAGCGTTCACCAACGCTTTGGTCGCTTCAATATAAGCGCGCTTCGCCATTTCCGAAATGTCAAAAAGCCGTTCGCGCAGCTCGTTCACTTTTTCGTTTTCAATTTTAAGCTCAGGCATCTGCCGTTCAAACTCATGGGCCAGTTCACGGTAAAGACACACCTTGTTGCGCCCGCTCCCTTTGGCGCGGTAAAGGGCCTTGTCCGAATAGAGCAGGAGACTGTCTTTGCGCTCGGCCGTGTCGTCCGGAAAAGAACTGACGCCGATGCTGATCGTCACATGAATCGAATAGTTGGGGGTCACAAACAAATGATCCATGATTTTTTTTCTCAGCCGCTCGGCAAGCGCCTCGGCTCCTTCGTATCCCACATGCGGGAGAAGAATGACAAACTCCTCGCCGCCGTAGCGTGCGACGGTGTCCGCATCCCGCAGCTGGGAAACCAGAAAAGTGGCCAACTCCTTCAACACCCGGTCCCCTACCGGATGGCCGTGGCCGTCGTTAATGGCCTTAAAGAAATCGATATCGATCATGAGACAGGAAAGCGGATGGTGGTAACGGGCGGCACGCGAGAACTCTTCGGTGATTTTGTCCTGAAGGAAGCGGTGATTGTAAAGGCCGGTCAATTCGTCGCGAATGGAAAGCTCGGCCAGCTTTTGATTCATTGTGTTGAGATGAACATTTTTCTGGACAAGCTCTTTCTGAGCTTCTTTTTCGTTCTGTTCCGTGAGGAAACGCTCGTACGCCTGTTCAATGGCGGGGGGAAGCTGCCGGGAATAGCTCCCTTCTTTCATGATGTAATCGGAAAAACCGGCCTTGAGGGCGTTGACGGCGAGCATTTCATCACCCATCGCCGTCATCAAAAGAATGGGAACATTCAGGTTTCGGTTTTTAATTTCAGCCAAAAGATCGAGGCCGGTTTGATCGGGAAGGCGGTAATCGGTCAGAATAAGATCGAAACGGCTGGTCGCGATTTTTTCGACGGCCTCGTGAACCGTGGCCGCAAACTCAAAAGTGGACCCATTGCTTCCTGCATAATGTTCTAGAACGGTTTTGACCAACAACGCATGATCGGGATTGTCCTCCACCACCAGGAGCCGTTTGGGAAAACGCTTCATGCGCTAACTCCTCTCCCGGCCGCCTTCCAAAAGACGGTCGACCTTCTCAAGCAATTCGTTTCCTTGAAAAGGTTTCTGAAGAAAATCGTCGACATTCTGCGACGTCATGATTTCTTTTATTTTTTCGCCGGGCATTCCCGTCGCGACAATGACGGGCGCGCGCTTTCCTTTTTTACCGACTTTCTTGAGCTGAACCTCCATATTGATCAGCGTGGCCAAGCCGTTCTTCTCGGGCATGTCCACGTCCATAATAATCAAATCGGGGGAAAACTCCCCTTTCAAAAGCTCCAAAGCTTCGCGGCCGTTTGAAGCGCAAACGGTTTTAAAGCCGGCGTTTTCAAGCCGCAGGCGCATTAAATCCGAATAATCCGGATCATCATCCACCACCAAAATCGCTTTAGTGTTTTGCGCTTTCATCTTTTTGCCTCAGATTAATCAGCTGGGTCGCCCGCTCTACCAGTTTCGACATATCCACCGGCTTCACGTAAAAATCCGCTGCGCCCTCAAGGCGCGTCATATTTTCAATCATGGGCGCTTTTCCCGTGATCACAATCACGGGAATGTCTTTTGTCTTGGACGGCTCTCCACTCGCAATGTCCAGCGGAGACTTCATGCGTTTCAAAATGGTAAGTCCGTCCATATCCGGCAAAAAAACGTCCAGAACGACCAAACTCGGTAATTTAGTTTGGGCCAGAGACAACGCTTCCTCTCCGTTGGCCACGCTGATCACGTGAAATCCCGCCGCCTCAAGCCGTATCCGAATGATCTCTAAAAGCTCCTCGTCATCTTCCGCAACCAAAATGGTCTCTCGATTCATGAAACCGCCCTTTCCGCCGATGCATGACTAGCCACATCCACGACTTTTTTGTCCTGCGTGCACGGAAGCGAAATAATAAAT
>CAYJWM010000028.1:0-18947 GCA_964373885.1 uncultured bacterium
GCAAAACTTGAGTCAGTTCAACCATTTACGAATTCCTTAACTGGAGCAATGCATTTACTATTTGCAATGCGGCAGATATATTGAAAGAAATCCGGTTCAAGCAAAGATGGTGATGAGAGCCGAGGATTATCCTTATTCAAGTGCGGAGTATTATGTGAGAGGGAAAAAAGATCCGTTGTTGACCGAGAATCTTTATTATCAAGAGATGGGAAAGAGCCTTGAGGAGCGGCAGAAGCATTATGAAAAGTTTGTAAGGATTGATGAACCGTACGCAGAGCTCATCAGTGAGCAACTGCTAAAGTATTAAACCCCGCACATTCGGAAGGGGTACTGTGCGTTTATTTAAAATGTACAATTGCTAGAATTGGAGAAGGTTGACAAAAGGAGAGTGTCGTGTTATTTTTTAATACAGCTGTAGTAATAAGTAATACAAGGAGAATGAAATGCCCCGTCACCCTGTGAGCATCAGTTTTAGTGAAGACGAATTGAAAGAGTTAGACCGGCTGGCGAAAGCGTTCCGCCAGACGCGTTCTGCACTCTTGAAAGCGGCTTTTTCCGAGTATATGAGACGGCTTAAGTTTAAACGCCTTCGGGAAGCGGGCCAGGCCGTTGCCCGTGCGAAGGGGTTTATTACGGACGACGATATTTTTCGCACCGTTTCGTGAAAATCGTCGTTGATACTAATGTTCTGATCGCCGCTTTTCTGACCGCAGGCCCGTCCCAAGACGTTTTAGATGCCGTGATGGAGCGGCGGGCGTGTATTCTTTCCCCTCACATTCTTGAGGAATTTGAGCGCCCGTTGCTTTCGCGCAAGTTTGGGTTTTCCGAAGTAATGGTGGATGCCTTTGTCAGGTATCTGAAGGAATACAGCCAGATCATTCCTGAAAATGACTCCATTGTGATTGATTTTGCGGATCCGGGAGATCGAAAAGTGCTTGCCCTGTGCCACACAGTGAAAGCCGATTTTTTGATTACAGGGGATCAGGCGTTGCTTGCTTTAAAACATTCCGGCTCAACCAGAATTATTCCGCCGTCTAGATTCTGGTCTGAAACCGAGGAGTCGGGTTAAAATAGGGATGAATTTAAGCGGCTTTTCGGATTTTTCCGGCTTTGATGCAACCGGTGCAGATGAGCGCCCGCCTTACGGTTCCGGAGGGCAGAACGATGCGGATGCTCTGAAGATTAGGGAAAAAGCGCCGGCGGGTAATGCCGGTGATCTTTTTTCCGACCCCGCCCTTTTTCTTGGCCATACCCCTTCTTGCGATTGAATTTCCGGTGATCGGCCGTTTCCCGCATGCAAAGCAGATTTTCATAAAGGGGGATTATATCGGGACTCGGCAAAAAAACAATAGATTTCTTGAAATGACGGGATTATGATAATCTTTAACTTTGGCAATCCAAATTTCTTACGAGGAGGGCAGGGCCGATGGCAACGGGAAAAAAAGATCGTTCGGAAGAAAAAATTCTGGATGTAGACGCCCGAATGCAGGGCACTATTGTGTTCAAGGACCCCGTCAATTTGCGTATCAACGGCAGTTTTGAAGGGAAGCTCGAAACGCGCGGCAGTTTGACCATCGGAGAGAACGGGAACGTTCAAGCCGATATTCAGGGCGATGTGATAGTCATTGCCGGCAAGGTGACGGGCAATTTAACCGCACGCACCAGCGTTTCGCTCATCCCGCCCGCCGTCATCCGCGGCAATGTCGAAACTCCGAGCTTGAGTATCGTGGAGGGCGCTATTTTGGACGGCCGGCTGACCATGTTGAATTTGGGCGGAGCCAAGGAAGGCGCCGCGCTTTCGCTTCGGGATGTGGCCCAATATCTTGAAGTGGAAGCCAAAGTGGTCGAGGAATGGGCGGCCCAGAAAAAAATTCCGGGCGAGTTCCGAAACGGCGAATGGCAGTTTCACAAGCAAGTAATTGATAAGTGGGTTCAAGACGACAAAATCAAGTTGTAAGGCACAGGTACCATGCCGTCTACGACGACTACTTCAGTGAACCGATGCCATCTACGATGACTACTTCAGTGTGAACCCATGAGTGATGGTTTGCTGACCGAGGAGGAGGTAAAATCCTATCTCGGGTTAGATCATGTCGGGGTTGAAAAATTAATCCGCCGCAGAAAATTAACGGCCTATCGGCTGGGCGGCACGTATGTCCGTTACCGCAAAGACGAGGTCGTTGCCTTAAAAAGCGGCCGGAAATTTCAGTTGCCCGACCAACTGGAGCGGAGCTGGTTTGACAAACTCCGTGATTTTTTAAGTTTTTACGGTATTTATATCTTTCTTTTCTTGCTTGCCGTTTCCGCAGCTCTCTACCTGCTTCAATCTTAGCCATTTCATGGCAGGCCCCTTTCAACTCGGCATTGATATCGTCAGCGTCCGGCGGATGCGGGAAGCAATCGAACGTCAGGGAAGCCGGTTCCTCAACCGCATCTTTACGAAGGCCGAGCAGGCCTACTGCGAGCGCAAGCGGAACAAGTACGAAAATTATGCCGGCCGGTTTGCCGCCAAGGAAGCGGTGATTAAAGCCAAAAAAGGCGGGCCCGGGCGCTATTCGTTCCGCGATATCGAAGTGGTACGGGGATTTCGCGGCGAGCCGGGGATTAAAATAAGTCCTGAAGCCAGAAAACGGCTCCGCATTCAACCGAAAGCCGCTTTTGAGCTGGCCATGGCCCACGAACGGGAATTTGCGATCGCGGTGGTCGCGATGTTTGTTTGAGGGTTAGAGGGTCAAGCTGGCGTCAAGCGTTTCGAAGACAATCGTGACAAGAGAACGGCACTGCGGGCATTTGATTTGTTTGAAGGCCTGGATGTTTTCCTGTTTCGGACGGTACATGATGGAAAGGATTTTGGTCGAAAATTTTGATTCCTCGCCTGCCCACCGGCATGCCGAACACGTATAAGAAGGTTTTGACATTTCCCCCATCCTTAACTTTGTTGATGACCGGCCGAAATTTGACATCCATTCCATAAAAACTGGTGCGTGCGACATCCGCATCACGTAGACAAGTATCGGCCAGTTTTGGGTGAACTTGAGGAGAAGGGAAAAAATGTGCCGAGGGTGGGAATTGAACCCACACGGGGTTTTAAGCCCCACCGGATTTTGAGTCCGGCGCGTCTGCGATTCCGCCACCCCGGCTGAAATTGGAAACTCCCCTTCGGTCTTGTTCAAATACCTGGACCGGAGGGGAGTTGGCGTCTCGGCCTCACAAACTGAAGTTAGCTTCGCTTTTGCTTGCTAACTTCAGTTCGGCCTCGATCGGCCATTCGGCGCGTCGTAGGTCGCGATTGCTTCCAAAGGTCGCAATCGCATTCATTGGCTCCGCGCCTCAATTCAATTCCCCTCCAAACCGTTTGGACCGGAGGGGAGTTGAACCCCTGACCTCCACAATGCCATTGTGGCGTTCTCCCAACTGAACTACCGGCCCAATTAACCTTTAAAAAAGCACCAAATGTATTAATCCGAAAATTGGGCCAGCACTGCGTGCTTTTTCGCAGTGCCGGCCTGCTTTAATTTTTACAGCCCCGCGAGCTTTTTGCGGGGCCGGCCCGCTTTAAATTTTCCAAAAAATGGAACATCACCATTAGCATATCACCTATGAGAAATCAAGATGAATCGGGCCGTTTGCTTCTTTGCATTTTTTCGGTATAAGAGGTATTCTTAAATAAAGATTCTTGTTCGGCCGATAGAATAACAATTGATGGGAACATAAGATGATACCGGTTGTCGTTTTGTTGCTGATGGCGGTTGCGGTTTATTTCATTCTCCGGCAAAGAGGTAAAGACAAGGCTCCGGGTCCGGAGTCCGCCGGCCCAGGGCCGCCAGGGCCGGCGGACTCTTCTTCCGAGCCGCCGAGTGAGAAAACCGGCAGGGAGGAACTTAAAGATTTGCTTGAAGTTTCGGCCGAGGCGGTGCGTTTTGATTTTTTGACCAACCCCAGCAAACCGGAGGCGCAAGTTATTCTCCGCATCATGAATCAAAGCAAATACGATGTCCTTGTGGAAAAAATCAACTGGCAAATCACCATCGGAGCCAAGGCCGTTCCTTCTGCGAGGGGTTCCTCGGCTGATGCCTTTCTTTTGCTTCCCCAGGCGTTCCGGAACAATCTGCTTTTTCGTGCCGACTTGGACCACGTAGAGGCCAGCCATGTGTCTCATTCCAGAATGGGATTGATTTCGGTCGGACATATCGAAGGGGCGGTTTCCGGCCGGGTTCAACAGGCCATTTTCGAGAAAAAGTTTTTGTTGCCGAACGTTTCCTGCCTGGTGGCCGAAGAAAAGCGCACGCTTACGAATATGTACATCGATCCGTCCCACCTGGACCCTTTGACCGGCCTTTTAAACCGCAAGTTTTTGACGGAGAACATGCAGACGATTGTCGATACCGCCACTCCTGAAGCGCCGGTGTCTTTTGTCATGATCGATATTGACGACTTTAAAAAGATCAATGACGAGCACGGGCACTTAATCGGAGACGACGTTTTAAAAGCCGTGGCAGGGAAAATGAGGACAACGGTCGGGGAACGGGGATTTTCCATCCGGTATGCCGGCGATGAATTCAGTATTTTGCTTCGGAGTTGTCAACCGCAGGTGGCCAAGCACCTGGCGGAAGAGCTGCGTTCTTTTATTGCCGGCTATATGTTTAAAGTTTCCCAGGGCGTTCTTCAGATTACGGTGAGCATGGGAATTGCGACTTTGAGTGAGCGGGCTGATTATACGGTTTTGATTCAAATGGCGGACGATCTTTTGCGGCTTTCCAAGAAAACAGGAAAGAACCGGCTTTCCGACAGAATCGAATAACCCTCTCCGCGCGCCTTGTGACGCCCTCTTCCTTATGCTAAAATCCAAACTCGATGGGATATCCGCACAAGGCCTATCCTTTTGACCAAATAGAGCCAAAATGGCAGAAGTATTGGCTTAAAAACCGCACGTTTCAAGCCGTCGATCCGGGCCAGCCGGGCAGTGAGAAACCCAAGTTTTATGTGCTGGACATGTTTCCTTATCCTTCCGCCGCCGGGCTTCATGTTGGCCATCCGGAGGGCTACACGGCAACCGATATCATCGCGCGTTACCAACGGATGAAAGGATTTAACGTGCTTCATCCCATGGGTTGGGATGCGTTTGGCCTTCCCACCGAACAGCATGCGATCGAAACCAAAACCCATCCGCGCATTGTCACCAAGCGCAACATTGAAACCTTCCGCAGGCAAATCCAATCGCTCGGATTCAGTTACGATTGGGACCGTGAAGTGGATACGACAGATCCCAAGTATTATCGGTGGACCCAGTGGATTTTTTTGAAATTATTTGAGAAGGGGCTCGCGTATGAGGCGGAAGTGCCGGTGAATTGGTGCCCGGCGCTCGGGACGGTTTTGGCCAATGAAGAAGTAATCGACGGACTTTCAGAACGAGGGGGGCATCCTGTGATTCGAAAACCCATGCGTCAATGGATGCTTCGGATCACGGCTTATGCCGAACGTTTGCTTGAAGATTTGGATGAATTGGATTGGCCCGAGCCGATCAAGGAAATGCAGAGGAATTGGATCGGGAAGTCCGTGGGGACGGAGGTGGATTTTCCGCTTGCATCCGGAAGCGAAAAAATACGCGTGTTCACCACGCGGCCCGACACGCTTTTCGGCGCCACCTATATGGTGCTCAGCCCGGAGCATCCTTTGGTAGACAGGGTGACTGCATCGGCCCCAAAAAAGCAGATCGAAAAGTATCAGCAAGAAGCCGCGCGCAAATCAGATCGCGAGCGCACGGATTTGGCAAAGGAAAAGACCGGCGTTTTCACGGGCGGATTTGCCGTCAATCCGGTAAATGGAAAAAAAATCCCCGTTTGGATTGCGGATTATGTACTCATAAGCTACGGCACTGGCGCAATTATGGCGGTCCCGGCGCATGACGAGCGGGATTATGAGTTTGCGAAAAAATTCGGCCTGCCCATTGTGGAAGTGATTTCCGGCGGCGATATTTCAAAAGCCGCGTTTACAGGTGTCGGAAAAGTGATTCATTCCGAAACTCCGGACAAATCTTTTTCGATTAACGGGCTTTCAAGCGGCAAAGCCATTCCCAAAATCACGGAATGGCTTGAGAAAAAAGGAATCGGGAAAAAATCAGTTCAATACCGCTTGCGGGATTGGCTGTTCAGCCGCCAGCGGTATTGGGGAGAACCCATTCCCATTATTCACGTGGACGGAAAACCAAAACCGATTTCCGAAAAAGACCTTCCGCTTACACTTCCGGAAGTAGAATCCTATCAGCCGGCAGGAATAGGTGAAAGCCCGCTGGCCGCAATCAAAAAATGGGTGGAGGTAAAAGATCCTCAAACAGGAAAGCCCGCGCGGCGCGAAACCAATACCATGCCTCAATGGGCGGGTTCCTGCTGGTATTATTTGCGTTATTTGGACCCTAAAAATGACCGCGCGATTGTAGATCCCAAAAAAGAAAAATACTGGCTCCCGGTAGATTTATACATCGGCGGAGCGGAGCATGCGGTGCTGCATTTGCTCTATGCCCGTTTTTGGCACAAGGTGCTTTACGACATCGGCGTTGTCTCGACCAAGGAACCGTTTAAACGTCTTGTGAATCAGGGCATGATTTTGGGTGAAGACAATCAAAAAATGTCCAAGTCCCGCGGCAATGTGATTAATCCGGACGATATCGTGTGTGATTACGGGGCCGACAGCATGCGGCTTTATGAAATGTTCATGGGCCCTTTGGAAATCGTGAAGCCGTGGTCCATGAGAGGTCTTGAAGGAGTGAGCCGATTTTTGGGGCGTGTTTGGCGTCTTGTGACGGAAGAAAAAAAGGCGGTTTCCAATGCCGCTCAGGAAGCGGATAATGAGGAGACGCGTTTGCGCCATCAAACCATTAAAAAAGTGACAGAAGATATGGAGCAGTTGAAATTTCACACCGCGATTTCGGCACTCATGATTTTTGTGAACGAATTGATGAAAATGGAATCGTTCAGCCGAACGTCTCTGGAAATCCTGATCCTCTTGCTTTCTCCTTTTGCGCCGCATCTGGCTGAAGAGCTTTGGGAGCGCCTCGGCCATAAAAAAACTCTGGCCTATGAGCCGTGGCCCCGCTACGAGGAGCGCTATACTCAAACCTCGGAAGTGGAAATCGTCATTCAGGTTCAGGGAAAAATCAGGTCGCGGATGACAGTTCCAAAAGGGCTCGGAGAAGCCGAGCTTAAGAAAATAGTTTTGGGAGACGACAACGTGAAGAAGTGGGTCGACGGCAGTGAGATCGCGAAATTCATCGTTGTTCCGGACCGGCTGGTCAATATTATCGTGAAGCCATGAGAAAAGTTGAAATCAAAAACAATCAAGTGGTGGCAGGCGGGAAGCACATTCCACTCCTCAGCGGGGAAGTGCATTATTGGCGCCTGAACCCCCGTTATTGGAAGGCCATTCTCGAATCCGTCCGCGGGATGGGCATTCAGGTCGTTTCCACTTATGTGCCGTGGGATTACCATGAAGCAAGGCGCGGTTATTTTGATTTTACGGGTGAAACCGACAAGACGCGCGACCTGAAAGGTTTTCTCGAATTGACTAAACGGGAGGGTTTTTGGCTCATCATCCGGCCCGGGCCTTATATTTATAGTGAATGGCCGAATGACGGCATCCCCAGTTACGCCTACAAATATCACCGGCTTCATTCTAAGTTTTTGGAATATGCGCAAACTTATCTCACGAAGGTGTGCAAGGTCTTCAAGCCCTTTCTTGCTTCCCGCAAGTCCGGCCACATTATTCTGCTTCAGGCGGACAATGAAATCGATCCGTTTCCGGACGTGTTCGGCCATCAATACGGCCTTGCCGGAAAACCGGGCATGTTCCAGGAATTTTTACGCGAAAAATATCAGGGGGACATTCATCTCCTGAACCGGGCTTGGGCTTCGGAATACCACGAGTTTAAAGAGGCAGGGCCTTTTATCGCGTGCATGTTCAAAGATGAGCCGGGGCTTCCGCTCAAAGGGGACCATGAGCTTCGGCGCAATCTGGATTATTTTGAATTTAAATATCACTATGCGTACCAATGCGCGAAGTGGAATGTGGACATGTACCGCAAGCTCGGCGTGGACATCCCGGTTTACTTGAATCTGTATCCGTTTTTTTACGCGCATGACTGGGCCAAAATGCAGGGCGCGGCCGATCTGGTCGGAATCGATCTCTATCCTTCCAATGAATTAATGGAAGATGAGCATGAACAGCGCAAGCTGATCGACAAGGTGCGGTTTCTGAGGAGCTGTTCCAAAGTTCCTTACATTGCGGAATTTGCTTCAGGCGTCTGGCATGCGCGCCATTATGAATCGGGCGTGCTCACGCCCAATCATTACCGGTTGATCACGCTTTCCGCGCTTCTCGGCGGCGTCATGGGTTGGAACTGGTATATGCTGGTAAACCGGGACAATTGGTATATGTCGCCCATCAATGAATGGGGACGGAAACGCGAAGAGCTTTATCAAGTATTTAAGGGTTTGGTGCATGTGTTTAATGAAATGAAACCCTATTTGCTTACAAAAATGACCGACATCGCAGTCACGCTCAATCCCATGCAATATGCCGCGCGGACGTTTCAAGGGGAGAGCAAGATCCTTTCCGCCTTGTATGAGGCGGATATCGATTATGAATTGTTCGATCCCGAAACGGGGATAGCAGAGAAGAAAATTATTTTTTATTCCGGGAATCAATGGCTGTCTAGGCGCGCTCACGAAAATCTCAGACATTTTGTGGAGATGGGCGGCATTTTGGTTGCGTTCCGGAATTACCCGCGCAAGGACGAATATTTTGAGCTCTGCCCACTATTGGGGTTTCACGATCCCTCCCATATTTTGTTTGAATTCCGGAAGCGGTTTACCATCGCTCTGAACAAGGCGGCGCCGGTTGAAATCACCAGTTCGGTATATTCTTTCCGCGATTATTCGGGAAAGCCGATCTGCGCCTCCTTTGGCAATTACGGGATTCAAACGGTGGGATACATCAAGGCGGTCGGAAAGGGAAAAATCGTGCATTTGGGTTTTCATCCGACCAAGGAAGTTTTACGCGAGATCCTCCGGTTTTTCGGAATCGAGGCTTATTCCAACTCTCCCACCAAAGACATCAAAACAGCTCTGTTTAAACGCGGAGATCAATACTTCATTGTGGCCGTCAATAACGGGCGAGAAGACAAAAACGGGCATATTTCTTTTGTCATCCCGCGGTCTAAGTTCAAGCATTTCCGGGTGGCGAATTTGTTTGATCACTCAGCGCAAGACCACGTCCATTTGCACCGTTTGGCTTCCTTCAGCGCTGAAATTCCCAGAAAAGACGGGCGGGTCTTCGAAGTGCGCTTAAGCAAACGCTGAAAATGGCCGAAAGGTTAGCGAAGGGGTGCATACCACTTGATACAGTTGCTTTTCGTGTCATCCTGAGCCTGCCTGCCGGCAGGCAGGCGATAGCGAAGGATCTATGACTCATAGATTCTTCGGCTTCGCCTCAGAATGACAGCTGTATGAAGTGGGATGCACCTTTAGCGAAGAAAGGTCTGTCCGAAAGAGGGGATGTTTAGTATAATCTCCAACACCCAGACGGTCGGTTTTTATGTACAACAAATATTTTGGGCTTAGCGAATCGCCCTTTAACGTCACACCCGATCCGAAATTCATCTTTTTCAGCCGCAAACATTTAGATGCCTTTTCGGCTCTTCTTTACGGAATTGAATCCCGTAAGGGATTTATTCAAATTACGGGTGAAATCGGTGCCGGCAAAACGACGCTTTCCCGTGCGGTACTTGAAAAACTCAAAGGCCGTGCGCACACCGCTCTGATCCTCAATCCATGTCTTTCGGAACTGCTGCTTTTACGCACGATCGCGGAGGATTTTGGAATTCGCTTGAAGGTGCGGGATAAAAAAGAATGTTTTGACGGTTTGAATCAATTTCTTTTAGAGGAATTCCACAAGGGGTTTAATACCGTTTTGATCATCGATGAAGCCCAGGATTTGTCCACGCGGTCGCTCGAGCAAATCCGGCTTTTGTCCAATTTGGAAACAAGTGCCGAAAAATTGATCCAAATTGTTCTGGTGGGTCAACCGGAGTTGAAGGAAACGCTCGATCATCCTTCACTCAAACAATTAAGGCAGAGAATCGGCGTGAGGTTTCATCTGACGGCGCTCGACCGGAAGGAAACCGAAGAATTTATTTTGCATCGTCTGCGCGTGGCGGGCATCTCGCCAGCCTTTGAACGGTTGTTTGCTCCGGATGCGGTTGACTTTATTTATGAACGCTCAAAGGGCGTTCCGCGCGTGATCAATCATTTATGCGACATGTCCTTATTAAGCGCCTATGCGAAAAATTTAAGACAGATTGATTTGCAGGTGGCGGAAGAAGCGTATCATGAAGCGGAAGGAGTACCTGTCACATGAGCATTATCACGGATGCCTTAAAGAAAGCGGAACGGGACCGCGGCCAGAAGCTTGGTGAAAAAGCTGGAGAAATACCCGTTGCTTCGCTTAAGGAGACAATGAAGCCGTCGCAAGTTCTCGAGGAGGAGGAAAAACTCCTGGAAGAAAACTTGACGAAGATGACCTCTAGAGCGGGAACCCCTTTCTTTGCTTGGCCGCATTTTTCCTGGCGTGAAGCCAATGTGTTTGTTGTGCGCGGCACTTTGGTGATCGGTTTTGCGGTTTTGGTGGTATTTTTGTTCCTGACGTTTCGCTGGGAAGCGTCCGATCACATGGTTGCTTCCGTTTCTTTACCGACGGTTCAAGTGCCTTCAGGCGGAAAAACGGTTTCGGCGGCAACGAAAACATTTTTCCCGAAACGGCAGGCCGCACAACCGACGCTTTCTTATACACTGACCGGTATTTCCACCTTTGACGACAAGCATTATGCGATTATCAACGGACTTGTGCTTCAAACCGGCGATTCGGTAGACGGAGCAGTGGTCAAGGACATCACCGATCGTGAAGCGATTCTCGAAACCAGAGCGGGAGAGTTAAGACTCAGAATTCCGCTTTAATTTTTCTCCCCCCCCATCCCTTCCTTCCCGCGGTTTTACTCCTAATATGCTGAGTGTGTTCTAAAACGAGAGCTTGACCGGCTTGTGAAAAAGACATTTGTCTATCGGAATCGGATCATTCTTTTTGCGGCGTTTGTGCTTTTTTGTATCGCCGTCTTTTCATTTTTTTCGAAATGAAACTCTTTTCTTTTTCCGCAAAGTCACCCCGTGCTTTGATTTCGGATGAACCGCTTTTTTATTTGGCCATTGCCTTTGCGTGCGGCATTTGGTTGTCTTATTTTTTCCGCCCTTCATTTGGGTACGCTGCGTACGTGGCCGTATGCTTATTGCTAGCTTCGGCCAGTGCGGTCGGGAAGCGATATTTTATTTTTTTAAGCGCGGCTCTTTTTCTGGCGCTCGGCGTTTTGTTCGAGTCAAACGCGCGCATGCTTCCCAAGAACAGTCTTGCACGGGTTGCTCCTGAAGGATTTTTAACACTTGAAGGGAAGGTGCTGACGGTTCCGGAGATGACCAGAAGAGGGCGCAAAGAAACCATTTCACTTGTGTTGGAAGCTGATTCCTTCCGGCAAAGGGGTGAGCGGCACAATGTCCGCGGCCGGGTGCAGGTTTTTCTTTATAATCCCAAACATTCAATTCGATTCGGGGATCGCCTCAAACTTCGCGGGAAACTCCAGGTGCCCATCAGCAGGCGAAATCCTCATGCTTTGGATTATAAAAATTATCTCGCTCAGCAGGGAATTTTTAACGTTTTTCATGGATTTGGAGCATCGTCTGTTTTCACGCTTCCGGGCCGCGGCTCTAATCTGTTTTTAATCGGTTTGAACCGCCTGCGCGTTTTTCTAAAAGACCGGTTGAGTCAGCTGCTTCCTTTTCCGGAGAACGCACTGGGATCGGCGCTCATCTTGGGATTCCGGAAAGATATCCCGCGGACCATTTTGGATGATTTTTCGCGTTCAGGGACCGCTCATCTTTTGTCCATCAGCGGGCTTCACATCGCGTTGATCGGACAGCTGATTTATTTTCTGGGCCGCTTGGTTAGGATTCCGCGCGGCTGGAATTTGGCTCTGACGGCTTGTTTGATTTCCCTTTACACCGTCTTGGCGGGCAGCGGTGCGCCCGTGCTGCGTTCAGCGATCATGGGAAGCATGATCTTGATCGGCCTTTTAACCGGGGGCGGCCGCCATTTGAAAAGCGCTTTTTTCTTTTCCTTTTTTGCCTTGCTTGTATTTGACCCGCATTTTTTGTTCCAACCCTCTTTTCAATTGTCTTTCTTGGCCATGGGTTCCTTGATTTTTTTGCGTCCCCGGCTGGAAGAGGTGCTCGACCTTCCGAGGCACCGCTTCCCCATATCCTATCTGACGCGCGTGGGGCTTGAATCCACGTCCGTTTTAATTGGGATGCTTCCGGTACTGATTTGGTATTTCCATCTGTTTTCCCCCGTCAGTTTTTTGGCAAACATGGTCGCGATTCCTTTGAGCATGATCGGGATCGCGGCCGAATTTTTGGCGTTATTTGCGGACCTTATCTTTCCGGCACTGGGAAAATTGTTTTCTTATCTGCCCCGTTTTTGCTTTACCTTTACGGTTTGGTTTGCGGGGGTATGCAGCCGGATTCCATTTGGTCACTTTTATGTTCCGGCTCCCGGCGCTTTTTTCATCTGTCTTTATTATGGGCTCCTTTTGGCTTGGATTTTTTTGGGGAGCCGTTTTTATTTTTCTTGGTTTAGGAAGACAATGCCGGTCATGCTTGGCATGGTGTATGTTTTTGGCTCAAGCGTTTCTCTTCCTTCTCCTTTTCGGATTCTTTTCTTCGATCTCGGAAAAACGGAGGCCTCTTTTGTTTCGTTTTCGAGCGGACGGAATTGTTTGATTAATGCAGGCCGGCGTTATCCGAACGATCAGGCCTATTGGGTTCTGCGCCCTTTTTTAATGGGTTCCGGACTTCGAACCCTGGACTGCGTTTTTTTGACCGGTCTCGACAGCACGCATGCGGGCGGGGTTCCCACCTTGAAGAGGCATTTTCGGATTTCCAGTTTTTTGGCTCCACCGAAATCATTTGAACGGGAATGGGCGTTTTCTTTCGGGCCGGATTCCCGAATCGAAATGTTGGTTGTTTCCCGCGGCAGGCCGCTCGCCTTTCGAATCCGGGAGGGAAGAGCCAGCGCTCTTTATCTGGTTTCGACCCGCACGCAGGTTTTTGAATCGCTTTTGCAGGAGCCGAACGTGCGAAACGATTTTATTTTTCTTCCGCATCATGAGTACGGAATATCGGAAGCGGAAGAAATATTTCTGAAGCGCGCCCGCCCCGCCTTCATTGTTTTGAATCAACGGGAGAAGATTTCGGAATTAAAAATGCGTCTCGAGTCAATGGTTTCCGCCAGGCTTCTTTTTATTCAGGATTTAGGGGCGGTGGAACTTCGGTTCCGAAATGGGAACTGGAACTGGAAGAATTTCAAAACTTAGTGAGGAAGTAAGAGAGGACAGCGGAGGGCTTACTTTCGGCACCGGCGGTTTATTCGCTCCGGCGGCGAATAACCGCCTGCGCTCTCGCCATTCGAACCCGCCAAAGAACATGGCGGGACCAAGCTTCGAATGGCTCCGAGAGCTGCCTCAAGCAATCCCTCCGCTGTCCTGTTATAAGCAATAAAGTTCCAAATAGAGTTCCAAGCGTTGACAATGAGAAATCAGAATGTTATGATGCCATCGAAGTGCCGCTAGGCGTTTTGCCTAAGTCCTTAAGAAAGAGCAGGTTAGAAAAACCCTCATGATGTATTTTTCTCGCGTTTTTTTTGTGGCAGCCACTTTGACCGTCTTTTTTACCCTTTCAAACGGCGAGGCCTATTATGTTTGGTCGCCCGCGGAAGGCAAATTCATATCTCCCGAAGACCAAATCCGCGAGACACCCGAGCAGCAATACAACGAGGCGCTTCGTCTGCGCGAGGAGGGCAAAACCGATCAAATGATACGCCGGTTGAAGGAGCTCGTTCGGACCTATCCGCTTTCCAGCCAAGCCCCCGAAGCGCAGTATTTGATCGCGACAACGGTTGAGGAAGAGGGAAAACCGGAACGGGCAGCTCGGGAGCTTCAAAAGTTAATACATGATTTCCCGCAAAGCAATCGAGTGGATCAGGCGGTGGAGCGCTTGTACAGAATCGGAACTTTTTTTCTCACCGGTCAAAAACAAAAGGTACTTGGGGTTCCTCTTCTGCCGACTCTTCCCAAGGCCGTGGAGGTTTTTCAATTTATTGTTGAGCACGCCCCCTACGGAGCTTCCGGCGACCAGGCCCAATTTCAATTAGGGGTAGCCCATCGAAAAATGGGGCATTACAGCGAAGCCGTCAGTGCTTTTCAAAAATTAATCGACGACTACCCGGACAGCAATTTATCGGATGACGCACATTATCAGCTGGCCGAGGCGTCTTTTGAGCTTTCTCAAGTTGCGAATCGGGATCAACAGTCGGTTTCCTCCGCCGCGGATCACTTGCAGCAATTCATTCAGCAATACCGCACCGGGACTTTGACCGAACGGGCCCAGATTTTGAAACGGCAGCTGGAAGAGCAGGATGCCGAAAAAAATTATCGAATCGGACTTTATTATGAAAAAGAAGGGTTTATCGAGAGTGCCTTAATTTATTATGAGGATGTGGCCAATCGATACGCCGAGACGCCTTTCGGTCAAAAAGCCGCCGAGCGTTATCAAGCGTTGGCGGAGCCGGCCAGAACAATTTCTCGGGACAAAATTGCAATTGAAAAACGGCTCGCCGAAGTTGAATCTTTGCTTGCTGCGCTCCGGGGAGAGGAAAAGAGAAAGGATTTGCCGCCGGACCGGCTTTCGGAAGTGGCCGCCATGCGCACGGAGCTTGAGACCGAGCGCACCTCGCTTGAGTTGAGCCAAAAACAGTTTGAAAAAGAAACGAAGGAAAAATTTACCGACCGCAAAAAATCCCTGCGCGCGCGCGAGCGGAATTTGCGCGAGAAGTTTAAGATATTCGGGAAGCGGAAAAAAGCGTTTCGCAATCCTTCTCCTGAACTGGTCGAGGTGTTTGACGAATGGCATCAATCGCTTTTGAAAGAGCAGGCTGAACTGAACGAGGAGCGCGCACGCCTGGGAGCGGGCGCCACGCAGTTCAAAACGGAGGGATGGTCTTTCGGATCTTTGGTGCCGCATTTTGGAAGGCCGCCGTCGGCCGACCGGCTCATTCGTTTTAAAGAGAAGAAATGGGCGGAGTTGGACAGCACTTTTCAACGGCTTACGGCCGAGCGCAAAGCTCAGGAAGAGAAGATGGCCCAGCTTCAAGCCGAACGGATACGGTTTGATGAAGCGGAATTTCGCCTGGCCCGGGCCACTGATACATTCAATCAACGGCTTCCCATGGATTTGGCCGCTGAGCTCAAAGCCGTGGAGACTCATCGCGAAGCGCTCATTCAAAAGAATCAGGCGTTTGACGAAGCCCGTAAGCAGTTTGTCGGCCGCTACGGGCTGAATGCATTTAATGCTCTTTCGATTGCCGCGGAGAGCGGATTGGATATTTCCTCCATTCATCATTCTTCCGAACTGGAGCAAACCTTGGAAGATCTTCAATCTCAGAAAAAATCTCTAAGCGAGGCATGGCTTCTCCAGAAAGAAAAAGTAGATGCCATGGCGAAAGTGCTGGGACTGGCAACCGTTTCCCATCCGGTTGGCACAGCCGGTCAGGACAGCCAGGGCGATCCGGGCAAGGAGGCCCGCGTGCTCAAGAAAAGGATGAAGTATTTGGAGCGCGAAATCAGAAGGCGTTTGGACCAGATTCAGGATTGGGAATCTGAAAATGCGGTCCGAATGCAGAAGCTGGACGAATTGCTCCATCCCAAATCCGAACGTTCCGCGGCAGGGAAAGCAGCCAACGCTGTGGCAGGCCCCGCCACCGGTTTTTATAGGTTGGCCAAAATTTTTCTGTTTGGGCTTCCGAACGAGCATCAAAAATTGAATCAGGAGGCGATGGACGTTTTGCATTCGGGTGAAGGGAATCAATCGCCGCAAGATCTGGAAGCCATTCGCGAGCTCAGGGAGGAAGTTGAATTGCAAAGCATTTTGATTCAGGGCCGCGCCCGGGAAGTGACCGAAATGAAAGCTGATTTGGACCAATTATGGAATGAGTCTCGGAAGTTTCCGGATTTTGAGTACCAATCCATGCTGGTCGATCGATTTCCAACTGCTCTGGAACATTCGGTCACAAGTGCGAGCGCGCTTTTTGAAGGGGAAGAGTCCCAGGCCGTTTTTAGGGAGCGCTATGGCCGGGAACATCAAAAATTTAACGAGATCGAGACCCGTTTGAAACAGATGGACCAAAAAATCGTTCCTGTTTCCGAGGCATTGGTTGCCTTGAAACAGGAGGAAGCGGATCGGGAAGCCGCACTCCAGAAAGAAATCAAGCAGGACGTGAGTCGGGTAGAGGGCGCCGAATCCAGAAGCAGCCGCTCTCAAGCGGACAGCAAGACAACACCCGATGAACGTCCACAGCTTGAGGCGGAACTGGTTCGAATGAAGACTGAAATCAATGCGGAAGAGAAGGCGCTCGCGGAAAGGAAAGAAAAGCTCGAACAAGCACTATTTGATTGGTACAAGAGCGATGCTTCAGTCCGGAGCGAAATCCAATCCGCTTTCGGCGAGGAAGGAAAAAATATTCTAGCCCAATCGGCCGAATGGCTTGCGCGGGAGAGTGAACTTCAGACACTTTTCGAAAAGGCTGTCCGGGAAGAGAAAACGCAGGCGGAGTTGGTGGGCCTGTTTTTAGATCAAAAGTCGGAGACATTGGAAAAAAGACGTGAACGTTTGAAACGTTCCTCCGTCGATCTTGAGCCGGCGCTCGATCGGGAAATTAAGAGGACGGCGGAATTAAAAAATCAGATTTCGGCCCATATCAGTTATCTGAGCAGTTCTTTTAAGAAATGAGTTGGCGTATCGGGACGACGGGTCGGGCGGCGGGGTGGGGGGTTTTAGCCGTCCTTGTCGGCCTCCTCGGCTGCGGCTACACGCAGTCGGTGACCTTGCCGGGCAACATCAAAACGATTGCCATCCCCACCTTTCAAAATAAGATCCCGCCGAACGAACGCTACGCTTACCGTCCCGGACTTGAAATTGAATTGACGAATGCAATCAGAGACCGTTTTATTTTCGACGGAAATTTTAAGGTGGTGGACGAAGCCGAAGCGGACGCCATCTTAAAAGGTGCCATTATTTCTTACGAGCAGGAGGGGCTGCGTTTTGACCGGTTTGAAAGCGTGGAAGAGTACCGGCTTTTTTTGGTGGTCAGCTTTGAACTTGTGGACCGAAGGACCGGTGAGATCGTGATTAAAGAGCCCAATTTTTCAGGGCAAACAGAGTTTTTTACCTCCCGCAGTCCGTCTTCCGCCCGCCGGACGGCCGCCAACAGCGTCGTCGTCGATTTGGCCCGAAGTCTGGTCAACCGCATCGTCGAAGAATGGTAGTTCCATGGCCGCCAAGGCGCCCAATCGTCCTCCCATTTTTGTATGTACGGGGGATGAATTTTTAAGACGCAGGACGATCAACGCACTCCTTGACGAGCTGGTTCCGAAGGATTTGCGTCCTTCCAATTTGTTTCGGATCTATCCCGATGAGTTTGACTGTTCCCGCTTAATCACACTGGCCCAAACGCCTTCGCTTTTGGGCGGAGCTCAAGTTTTTTGGATCATTCAGGCGGAGCGAATTAAAAAAGACGAATGGACTCTTCTCGAATCGTTTTTGGAGGCGAACTCCCGCAGGAGGAGTTCGAGCAGTTACTTCATTTTTGAAGCGGACGGTCTTCCCAAGACTCATGCGTTGGCCAAACTGGCCCAGCGTTTCGGTATTTTTTCCAATTTAGAACGCCGAGGGGAAGAGAAAAGCAGGGATCTTTGGCGGGAAAAATTAAAACGGGCCGGCAAGGCGCTCGCGCCGGACGCCTGGCGGGTTTTGGAGGAACGTCTGGGCGGGTCAACCCGTTTGATGGATTCCTGCCTGGACCAGTTGATGCTTTATTCTTCCGGGCCTGTGATTGACGCCGAAACGGTGAACAAACTTTCCACGCAATTTCTCGCCTTTGAGCCATTTGATCTGACCGAAGCGCTGGCACAAAAAGACATTGCGAGGGCGCTTTCCATTTTCCGGTATTTTTATGAACTCGAAGGAGAGTTAGCCAGCGTCATCGGGCTTTTGCATTGGCAGCTGAAGCGGATAGGGCAGGCCAAGCGCATTCTGAAAAGGGGAGGAAACGATGATGAAGTGGGCCGCATGCTCAAGGTCTCGCCCTTTCGGCTCGCTTCTTTTTTGAATCAGGTCAGGAAATTTGATGATTCGGCGGTGGGGGAGTTGGTGGATGAATTGTGGCGGCTGGATTGGAATATAAAGACCGGCGCTTCAGAGGAAGTGACCGCGATGGAAACCTTTTTGGCGAGTGTTCGGTGATGCTGTCATTGCCCCACAGGTGCTCTTAGTGTCCTGCGACCAGTTTGCAGTTGTCGCCGACGCGCCAACTACTATTTAGCGGAAATCAGTTTGGCGATGCGGGCTTTTTTTCTATCCGCGCGGCCGTGCGGAATGATCCCGCGCGTGACTGCTTTGTCCAATCTGGAAACAAGATCCCGAGCTTCAACCTTGGCCTCGCCGGGATTTGTTTTTACTTGAAGCGCTAATTTCCGGTAGAAGGTATGCAATTCCGAAAGAGTCGCCTGATTCTTCAAGCGCTTTTTGGCATCGCTCCTCATCCGTTTAGCGGCAGATTTGATATTAGGCATTCGAAGTCTCCCCTGAATCGATTACAATATCCATGGATTGACCCCGCCAAGCGGGGCTAAAAGAGCGCGTACTTTATCACAGGTGAGTAACCATGTCAAATGAACCGGCCTATGCGGGTGCATCCCACTTCATACAGCTGTCATTCTGAGGCGACACCACAAGGGTGCT
>CAYJWM010000029.1:0-1760 GCA_964373885.1 uncultured bacterium
TGAGATACCGTGAGGATTATCAGGAACTTTTGAAAGAATTGAAGGGCTTGGAGGAACGAGAAGCTCAAATTCGAGAGGAAATAAGGACATCAAAATCTTCCCGCTCCGAAGTCAGGGGGCGGATTAATGCAGACAGAATCAAAAGAGATTATCAAAATTTTCGGGACTCGATCGGCGCAACCGACAGCTGGACCGGAGAAGCGCTTGATTTGGCGGGGAGTTCTATCGATAAGCAAGCGTTCTCTCAAGCACTCGAACACTTAAATCAAGCCATTCACCTGTTAGAGACACATCCCTCAAGCCAAATTTTTAAGCGCATCGTCGATCGCATCCGCATCTACCGGAATGATTTTCTTAGAATGACCATGAGCACTATGCCGGTGGAAATTGTTATTCGTGAGTTCAAAAAAGTGAACGCGATCAAGCAATCGATCTTAAAAACAAATCTGCGCCATGAACTCATGCGCCGGTTTGCGGTTCCGTTTCCATTTAAACGGATCGAAGGTTTTGAGCCAAAAGGAAATGAAACGCGCGCGCTTATCCTTGCGGCTTTAACAGAAGAAGTTCATTTTCGATATCAGCAAATCCAAACCAGGCCCGCGCTGAACCAGAACCTGCATAATTTTTCCATGTCGCCCACATTTTCTGATTTCGTCAATTGGATCGGAAAAGATTTCCGATTGGACAACCGCTCCTACGCCACACCTGAATTAATCAAAGAAACCCTTCCCGTCTTAGAAACTGCACCGGATGGTTATGAAACCATTCAAAGTTTTCGCGACGTCTTAAATAACCTTATTGCCATGGTCCGTAAAGATCCCCTCTGGAACTGGGCTGTAGGAAATTTTCAATCCACCTTAGACGCGGTTGATTTATCGTTATCACATCGTTCCGAAGCGCGGGCGCCTAAAATCGAACGAAAAAAAGAAAATGAGGAAATTAAAATCGTCCGATTGCTTTTCCGAGACGTTTTAAAGGAAAACATTCTGCTAATGAGCGCTATCAGCGAGGTCAAACACGGCAAAAAAACGCCTGATGAGGCGCGTCAAATATACGGAGAAGTAAAAGATCGTCTTGGGCGTTTGCAAACCGAGGTCATCGCCAAAGCCGTAACACATGGAAACATGAAATTACGGCAGGAGATTTCTGAAAAAGTAAATCGAGCCATTGAGTTAATCGATGAAGGAAATGGCATCGCCGCCAACGCTTCTCTGACGGCGGCGGCCGCACGCGCGGGGACGGAATATAACGAGCTATTCGGCAAAAAATGGGAACGTGTCCGGCAATATCGAAGCGACCACGGAAAATTTTGGCGGGACCCGAAAAAGAAGCAATATGTTCTGCTACAAGGGGGATATCGGCAGGCGGAAGTTGACGGCAGAAAAATTTCAATTCCTTATTATGCCGAGCGGCGGTTTGATACTTTGTGGGAGGCCTTCCGTTCAGTGGATCATCAAGTGGATACGGAACTCGACTACTTTGTGGACACCCAAAAAGCTTTGAATTCATTTACTCAGCTCGAAGCCCAGCTGATTGAAATCCGAGATCGAAGACCAAAAATCGAGGTGGACAAAGAGAAAAAAGCTGAAATGCTGGCACGCCTTGATTCATTCGCGGAGCAGATCCGTTCCCAGTGGATTATTGAAAAAGAATTGGCCGAAGTCGCAGGCCAGGCCGCCCGCTATCAAATCGAGCTTGAAGATTGGGGGCCGGCGCTGACCATGGTAACTTTGATCAAAAATCTATTTGAAAAAAGACTG
>CAYJWM010000029.1:1860-18511 GCA_964373885.1 uncultured bacterium
ATTCAGCCGCTCGGAAATCCCGCCCGGCTTTTCCGCAGTGTGGTGGTATCGTTTTTATCAGGCCGCGCATATTCCCCTGCGAATCGAAGACCCTGAACAGCCGGGCAGCCGAATTCCGAATCCCCTCTTTCAAGCTTTCAGCGTTCTCATTCAAATTCTCGAAATCAAAAATATCACAGGAATTTTAAGAAATAAATCCATCGTTTCACAAAAAAATACGCCGAAACTCTATCAATTTTTATCTCAAGTAAAACTTGAAAAAGTGCAGCACATTCAGCAATTGAACGGAAACCAAAAACAGGAATTGCTTCAAGCACTCGCGGATGATTTTAAAATCGAACGCGGCCAGATTCCTTCCGTTCCGGCCAAATACCGATCCCGCTCCGAAGCGCGGATGACGCGTGAGGAGGCAGAAGCGTTGGTGACCCTCGGTCAGGCGTTTGGCGCAAGGAGCCCCAAGCACGAATTGGCGCATGTGAAGCGTGATGCCAGGTTGGGAGAAGCTTTGGACGCAATACGTGTTTTGACGAAGCGGCAAGGCGATACGATCACATTGGTCCGGATCGGCGGGCGGGAAGTGAATTTTTATGACACCGATCAAACTGTCTTTGCCGAGCAGGCCGTTTCGGTCTATTTCTCGGCCTTCGGTGTCGAAGCCAAAACCATTTCTTACGATCGCGATGGTGTCGAGAAAGCCATTGAATCCATGCTCAAGCGGTATGAAGACGAAAACCGTCCATTTAGCGCCGTCAAAGTGGTCCCCGGCAATGCTTATGACGTCGGAAAATTTCAACAGACTTACGGCGGGGAGGACTCGCCCCTTGATCCACTTGGCATTATCGCCGCTCAAGTTGCCGCCGAAATTGATGGCCGATTCAAATCGTATGAAGCCGTACGGCTTCTGGCGTTTCGGAACGAAAAGAAGGAAGTCGTGCTCCACGTCTATCCGCTGGGATCCACGCTCATCCGCTCCGAAGCGCGCGGGACGGAAAGTTTGGAATGGTCGGAATCGGACAGACGATTTCTGGAATTAACTCAAGAAATTGTGGATGAACAAAAAATAAAGAACCGTTCTGTAAATGAATGGACCAGATTACATCGCGAATTTTTCCAGTTTTTTCTCGACGACTTGGACCAGGAAGAACTTTCCGGATCAAGAGGCGAAGAAATCCGCCGCATCATGTTGAAAAACTTTCTAAAGCCCGGAGAACCCGAAACAAACTTAAAACAGATTTTAAACGTAGTGCAGGACTTAAGCCGCGGTTATGCCGTAGCCAAACAGTTGGGGGGGCGTAATCCGAAATGGAAACTCTTAGAAGCGGCTGCTGGAACGTTAAGGGTCAAAGCGGGCCTTGAGGCAAATGATGAATACCGGAAAAGCGGTGCGCCGCTTCCCAAAATCGACCCTCCAACAAATGATTTGCCTTTAAATGAGTACATCGGTCGATTTAATGGCTGGTTGGTCTCGGCCAATCTAAAAGAAAATTTCATATTCCTGCCGGCCTTTGGTTCACGATATATGGGAAATCAAAACGATCCGTTCGATTCAAAAGCGCTCCTGGCCGCCAGACAAGCCGGCTTTGAGTCGATGTATCGCTCCTATCCGGAGTTTGCCACCCTTCTTGTGGAAAACGGCGTCAAATATATCAGCTTCCTCCCTCCCGATCCCAAAATTCACAGCCCACCGGCTCTCTTGATTCACTTTGCCCGCCCTTTTGCGGAAGACGCCGCCAAACGCACATATTCCGCCATCGCCGTTGCCATTGCAAAAGTGCCTCTCCCGCAATTTCCTGAAATGGCCGATGAATCCTCACTTGTGGAATATTCTGAAAATGAAATCCGCTCGCTTGCGTTTGAAAAGACTGTGCCCATTCAAGAAAAAATCCAAAAAACAGAACGGCTGTTCGAACTCGCCCTTTCCGGACGCTTGATCCCGCGGCTGAATCTGGCCCATTTTTCAAAGGAAGGAATTAAACGATTGGCTGATCGGATGGGCCGGACGGATGCGGAACGAGAGGCCATCCAAAGGGATCTCGAACTGACGGTAGAAAAAGAAAGTAAGGACGAAAAAGACCCCTTTTATCGCGAAACGCCGCCGGAATCCTTCCAACAAATTCTAAAAGAACGTTTTGAAATGCGGAAAAGTCTCATGGAATCCCTCGCCGGTTTTGCGGCACCGGTCGAGAGCACCTATGTTGCGGGTGCGCGCCAGCGCATGGAAACCATTCAACATAAAAAGGGGCTGCTAGCCCTTGCCCAAACGCAGCTATTCCGTCCCCTGGTTCACCTTTTGTTTGAAACCGATTCAACAGGCCGCTGGATGATTTCGGATCAAGACGCCGGCAATCTCGCCAAACAGCTTGAGAAAATGGCCCCCCTTCTTCTTGGCTCAGCCGCGCAAATTGAAAAAATCATGAGCGGCCTTCCAAAAGAGCCCGCTCGTGACTTTTTTGCCGTTCAATTCCTGCTTCATGTTTTTCGGGGAATCGGCTTTAAGCCCAGAATGCCATTCAAAGACGACATCAAAACAAAAGACAAAATTAAAACAATGGAATGGTATGAAAACGTCCTTCTGAAAACGACCGTTCGCGAATACGACATTTACATCAATCCCGAATTGCTCGCCAACGCCGAAACGTTTAATGAAAAAGTAACCGCTCTTCGCGAGGAAATGGCTTCAATTCAAAACGCGATGTGGCGGGATGCCGTGGACAACTTTGATGAAAAACGAGCTGAAAAAATGGAAAAAGATTTATCAAGATTGAGGGACTTGGCCCAAATGACAGACCAAACGGTCGTTTTTTCATTGCACGAAAGGGCTCCGCCATTTTCCCTTTCCACTTCCGAAAAGCTGGCCAACAATGCAAAAGTGCTTGCCGATTGGATCCGGCAGGAAATCAAGCCCGAGGAAGCGGCGAAAACCGATATTATCCTTTTCGAATCGCTTTTAAATTTGCGCCGATCTGTTGAAAATAAGACAGACATAGAAACACTTAAGATTGGGAAACAAATTCTTCAAAAAGCTCCAGACCATTCATCGGAACTTCTTGCCTTTCTTAAACCAATTGCAGAAACGCGAGTTTTGGAAATTCTAGAGGAAACCGCTAAAGCTAGAAGCGAAGCTGACAAAAAGCGGCTTCACAGCCGATTTTTGGAATTGAAACCGCTCGTGGAAACTTTCCCCGATCTTGTCGAAGAAATGGCAAAAGTAGAAAATGAAATTTTTCCTCGCCACGTTGCTTCGGCCAATCAAATTCTCACAAAATATGCGAAGGAACTCGCGCTCAATGAAAACCGAACGATTTTTTCATTCGTCCGAGCCACCGCAAATAATGAACCTTATCCGAAACTTCAAAAATTGGAAAACCATTTGCGTCATCAGCGCGGAGTTTTACACGGCCTTTCTTTGGAAGTATTGCAATTAATCGGCGAGCTGCCCGCCCATCTCCGCTCCGAAGCACGTTCAGCGCAGCTCGAAACATCCAGTTTCGAACGAAGTGCCGAAAATAAAGATTTTCGGCGGCCGAGGAGTTTGCTTGGTTTGTCGACATTGGTCGACAACCGCTCCGAAGCGCGCGGTGGGGAGGAAGAAATTCTTGAAATGCAGGAGCAGATCATGGACTTTCTGCGGGAGCATATTATCCGCACACTTCAATCGATAAACACTGTAGAAGGTGATACAGATGACTTTGAGAAATCGGATAAAAGGAGAAAAGAGTTGTTGTCACTTTTTGATCAAGAAATGGAAAAACTTAAAGAACTTATTTCTTTGGCAAACGAAAGAGAATTGGATGAAGTGAAGCAAATTTTCGAGACTCTAGACAGATTTAAAAACAGCGCGTTAAACGGTACTCTCGAATACGCATCGTACAATCACCCTTTGCTTGAGATTTATGCCGCTATTCAGAAACTCACATTCCCGAGTGAGCAAGTTGAAAAGCGCATACTTTCAGAAAGCGAACTTTTAAAGCTGGCTGAGCGCAAAAGCAAAATGGAGGCGTCGGCTCTCATTCAAGAAAAGAATCGCCGGTTGGAAAAACTGGTCTGGGAGTGGAAGCTTTCCCATGACGAAGCGAAGAGATTCGAAAAAATTGATTTGGATACGCTCATTCGACGCCGGGAGATGTTGAAACAAATCTTTAGCCGGCATTACGAAGACGCGCACTTTTACTTCGAACCGCTGGAACACCCGGAACTTTTATTGCTTCAATTAAATGAAGAGGTCATCGAGCGGCTGCGGCTTGCTTTATCATTTGAAGCGCAACTTGAAGCTGAAATTGGAAAGCAGGGTCTCGCCATTCAAGGCCCATTCGTGAAAAAAATTGATGAGGATGAAGATGCCCCGCTTTGGGCCAACTTTGAAGCAGAGCTGAAACGTGAAAAATCATCTCCCAAAAAAGCCGGACCAAAACCATCGCAGCAAATTAAAGCATTAGAGCGAAAAGCTGTCTTGAGTTTGAGAAACTGGTTTACGGGAAAAGAAAATAAAATGCCCGAAACGGCAGTTCTTAGGGAAATCTCATTATCCGGCAAAAATCGCGCTTATCTCAATGTCTTCACGCGTCCAAACTCAAAGCGTGCGGTGCGATTCACGATGAATTCCGCATATCTCCTGGACGAAAGCGGGAAACACCGCGAAGTTTGGCTCAAGGCGGGTCAGAATCGAGAAAAGAAATTTCTGACCATCCATATGAGACCAAACGGACCGCCCGTGGGAAGAGCAACCTGGAATCCGAGAAAAAGAAAATTTGAACGTTTTCAAGGTCCTCTATTTTCCATCGGAAATCGCGATCCCGAAAAGCGTCGTTTTACCCGTTGGGCCAATGATCCTTTAGACCGCGGTCGTCTTAAGAGCAGGTTCTGGGTGATGAAGCAGGGTTCTTCAGGCAAGCTTCATATTTTTGATATCGAGCTTCCAGACCGTCCGCGATATGCTTCCGTAGACCACTATCTTTTCGAACGCGGAGAAGACTTCGAAGTAGAAACCGTGCCGCTCAATACTGAAAAAAGAATTTTGGTCCACGTCACGGAAGGAAAAGTCAAAGGCAAGACAAGACCCGCGCATACGATTGTTCGTTATTATCACCCGAAGGAAGGTTTTCTGCTTTCACCCAAATTTGAATTACTTTACCGGTTCAATCATTGGCGTGACAGGGCGCCTGATCCGATGGTTTCGATCATGGGCGCGGAAAGTCTTTTACTTTTAAGCGACGAAGACAGCCGAGGTCCGCTTCAAATTCGGCTGGGACTTGCCCGGGCAAGAAAAGGACGCCGGGTATTTATCACTTTCGAACAAGGCGAAAAAGAAGAAAAAATCCTCAACATTTACGCCCTCGATGAAAACGGCCTTCCTCGCGAATTAATCTGGCGCGGACATCACGATGAATTTAAAAATAAAATGGTTCTATTTAAAAATTTTGAGCCCTATCGGCTCAAAGGAGAAGAACGGTTTCGCGTTCAGCTTGAAGCATGGCGTTTGGAATACGTAAAACATGGGCAGCGCCCTGCGCATCCAAGCGAAGAGGAATATATAGAAGTTCCGGCTCCTAAAATCTGGGAGGCAAAGGAGATTGCGCTCGATGATATTCGAGGCAATCGAAAAATCATCGCCGAACTCATTTCAGATCCTAAATTTGATTTCTCCGCTGCCGCTAAAGAAAACAAATTACCGCAACTCAAAGGCCGATGGCTCGGCAAAACTGATCCGCAAGGCCAGATTAATCTCGCGCCTTTTGGCAATTACAGGTTCAATTGGGCCGTTCTCGGTGTCGGAGAAACGGGATGGAAGCTTGAAATTATCAAAAGTTCCTTTACCGACGGTCTTTTTCAATTCACCGTGCAATTCAGAAAAAAGAATAAATCCACCTTTTACCGGACCTTTCAAATCGGGCCTGAAACACGGGCTGTGCCGGGCTCGCGGCGTGAACGCGGGAAAACACGGGAAGTGCTCATGCTTAAAGTGGTTGATGAAACCGAGCGCTTTAAATACATCTTAGACGATCAATTCATCCTTTCGTCCGACGATAACCTCATCCCGGTCCTCCAATATATTGGCCGGGACGCTGAAATTCCAAAATCAAGACAGCGTCTGAAGCCGCGTAAAGTGGCTTCCGGGGGCGTCATTCATATCGGTATGATCGGCTCTGCAAATGATATCGCATCCAGAAAAGCGATGACGGTGGATGCCACATCTCATTTCACGGGGAAAACCGTCGTACCTATTGTAAGAAAGTCCGGCAATCAGGAATATGAAATTGGCGTGGAAGCCGTAAGTCCGTTCACCAATGAACCATTGATTGTTTCAAGTTATATTTTTTCCAGAAACCGTGAAATCATTCTGCAAAATCGGGAGCGAAGCAATTGGCAGGTCGACGGCAAAATCCCTGCCCAGAAATTGCCTCAGCTGCTTCATTCTCAGCTTATCCGTGAAATCATGTTTGGAATCATCAAGGGAAATCTTCATGAGAAATTGAGAACATTCAAAGGCGCGGAGTTGAAACAATCGGGTTTCATTCAAAAAGCAGGCACAGCGCTTTATTTTTGGGAACCCGATGTCCGTTTCGAACTCCCCCCCTTTCTTCCTCTCAATTCTCTGATGCTTAAAATCGATCCGGCGCCTGATTTTGCAAAAGACGCGTGGGCCGCTTCTCTTTATGTCGACGAACAAATTCGCGAAACCAAGGGAAAAATACAAATCACCCGTCCGGCTGTCTTTTTTAAAGATATCGTTCTTTTTGCAAACGGAGAAATCACGAAAAAACGCCCCTTCCCCTCAGCGCGTACGCATTTCAAACATGTTAAAGGGGACATCCCAAAAGTCAAAAAAGTATATTGGACACGTTACGCAAATGATCCCGCAGCTCAAAAGAAAATAGTCCGTGATTCGCTGCAAGCACTTTGGGTTCGCCAGTGGCTTGCAAACGGCGGCCCGGATGTGCCAAACAATCAATATGTCCAAGTCCAATATGGCCGCACGAATTTATTTCTGAGTCTCGCCCGTTCACTTTACGAATTTAAATTGGGTTCCGAATTCAACGGCAGAACACATGTGTCCTGGATGGAGTTTCCGGAAATTGCTCCGGATGCCAGGGGCGCGCGCTTTTATAATTCCAAGACACGCTCAAAGCGATTTATCGTGTTTTTTAAAAACAATCAATTCATAGTGGGCGGCGAACCTGTTTCCCGCTCCGAAGCGCGCGCAAAAAACCTATTGTCTTCCGTGCTAAGCGCGGAATTTGTGCAAAAGACCGCTTTGTGGTTTGTGTTCACATATTACGCCCGGTTTCACATCTCTACTCAGGCAAAAAATATTGACCGGAAAACAACCGACCGGGTCCTCCGTGAAATTCGCAGGCGAACGCCCGTCGGAAGAGAAATAAAAAACATTTCCGAATTCCGGGAATTTCTCGATCGCGGCTGGGCCGAGGCATGGCGGAAGACTTGGAAAGAAGAAGCGGATCGAGAGCAAGATACCGCTAGAAAAACGGCTCTTCTTTATCTTGCGATGGATAATGAAGAGCTTCACACACCCGAATATTGGGAAATTTATGACGAACTCCGCCAAATTTTTCCGAAATCAATCGAAAAAAGTTTTGAAAACGAGGGATTGCCCGTTCCTCCCGTAAAAGTCATTTGGATTCCGAACCCTTATCAACGAAAACCCATACGCGCTATTTTGGTGGGAGAAGGCCCTCTTTCCATTGTTCTTCACGGCATGTCCACAACGAAAGAACAGCCCATGCAGCAATCGCTTGTTAAAAAACTGGTTTCACAGGGCAATGCGGTGCTCCTCATCGATTTCCCGGGGCATGGCGAAAACCTCGACATCCTGTTGACCCCTAAAGGAATCAACGATTTTTGGGAAACTATTTTTAACTATTTTGATGGCACGAAAAAAACCGAAATCGGAGCTAAACTCAAAGTAGACGGAAACCGAATTTCCCTGTTCGGCTACAGTTTTGGCGGAAACCTCGCCCTAAGAACGGCACTAAACGGAAAATTTCGAAAGCGAGTCAACGCCGTGATGCTGATGAATGCTCCGGTGAATAGAAGCTTTGTTACCAAAATGAAAACATGGCTGCGCCATGGCGCTCCCTATTACCGTCATATTTTTAAGACGGATGACCCTGCTGAACAGCGAGCGCTTCTTGAAAACCTCAAAATAAGCGAGGAAGAACTGGATCAAATTCCTATTGCCTTTCGTCATAGGATCCGGTTTTTCTTCGGAGGGCGGCGCGACTTTTTAATTTCCACTCAAGAACCCAAATGGCTTGCGCATTTTTATGAAGCCGCCAATTTGATGCCGGAATTATTCATTACCGTTTATAGCGGCTTTCTCGGGTTGTTTGGAGAAGGCCACTACTACTTAAAACGAAAAGAAGAAGCATTCGCGGAAATCGGCAACTTCATGATCCGCGTCACGCGCGCCGAGTCCGCGCTTCAAGCGCTTCGGGAAAACAGAAACTGGTTTCATCCGATTGCGAAACAAGAGTTAAAAGAACTGACTTTAACGATTGACAATCTCCGCCTTGAAAAAGCGCATGGAGAAATCGAGGAATTAGTGTCGGCGCTTCAGGAAAAACGGCAGGAACTTAAAAAGAAAAAATTAACCGCTCAGGGAGAAGCGCTTGAGGAAATAAAAGCGGAGATGGAACTTCTCACCGCCACCATTAAAAAACTGAACAATATCGACGTCATTCTTTTCCCCTATGAAGCTCCGGAGGAACCGCGCTCCTATCATGAACTGGCCTGGCCCTTAAGACTTTTCTATCAGATTCTTTTTCCTTTGGTGAAACGCTACTTGGTCAGCGTTACCGGTCAAGGATTAGAACACCTTCCACAAGAAGGTTCCGGGTTTCTATTTTCAAATCACAACAGTTTATTTGACGGACTTTTTCTCACGGGGGACATCGCGGAAAAAACCTTAAAATTAAACCACGGAAGAGGCCGTGTGCTCGGCTTTCTGGCAAATACAGAGGACTTGGGGCCAACGCAGCGTTTTTTGATTCAATACGGCGCCGGAATTGAAATTAAAGAGGGCGAAACAAAAAGCATCATTCAAAAACACAAGCAAAAAGGCCGGATTTTGGGCGCTTTCCCCACCGGAATCGCTTCCAAAGACGCCAAGTTTGTTTTAGAAAATTGGGACCCCAATCTGATCAATCGTGCCCGAGAACTTGGAATGAAAGTAATCCCCACTGCGGTCTGGGGCACTTATCCGCGTAAATTTCCCCGCAATTCAAAAGAGTTAAACGAAGTGCTTCGAATGTTTGTGTCCCCTAAAGAATATAAGTGGTTGAATCAAAAGCCGCCTTCATTTCATTTTATGGAGCCTAAAACCTACCCGCTCTTCTGGAGATGGGCAAAACACGACGTGTCTAGAGCGTTTTTCCAGGCGCACCGCTTGCTGGCTTTATTTCGAACATCGCCTCCTTTCCAATTCCACTATGAAATCCTTGAGCCCATCGACACGCGCGGCAAAACAACCGAACAGGTCATGGAAGAAATTCAACAGGCAATCGGCGAGACTCTAAACGGCAAAAAAATCAACGGGGTAACGGTTCTTCTGTCCCCCTCCCGTTCGGAAGTACGCCAGGGACCCGTGCCGTTTGAAGACGAAGATGACTTTGACACATTAGCACGTGTCGTAGAACTAAATATTCGAAATCTCGGAGAATTGATCTTTTCAGAAGAAAACAGTACTGATGGGGTTGTGAGGAAAAATATTGGAACAATGAAAAATGATTTTGGTGTGCTAAAAACTCAGGCAACCAGTTTAGCAGCTAAAACAAATCCTTCGGATGAAAAACAGAAGCGGCGCCTTCTAACCGTTTATAAGAATCTTGAAATCATGGAAAAGAAAATAGAAGCTCTCCGTAGAAGAGGCGAAAAAAATGACGGCAAAAAAGGCCCGGATTCTTACCGCTCTGAACTGCGTTTAGCCCCTGTGCCGATAACCCCTGCGGCCGTGGCGGTGACGATGAATTTACTATCTGGAATCTTTCCGGTCGGAACGCCGGTTACCCTTCTCAATCAAATGGGCATTCGAACGGCTAAGCCCGAAGGATTAATCCCGGACAATATCAAGCAAAAACTAGGCATTCCGCTTGATCCGAACGAACGGAACGCGTTTGGCGTTTCCGTCATTCCCTTTTCAGGAGATGCGGGTTCCCTTGAATATCTGATCGATACAACTATTCCCGTTCTTTCTGAATATCCGAATAAGTTTGCGTTCATCGCCGTAAATAAAAAAATGGACACGTCTGAAATTGACAAGCTTAACCAGACTATCTTAAAAATAAAAAGCGTCGGCGGCCGCCTCGCAATCATTCAAACAAACGGAAAAGAATATTCTGAAATACTGCTCAACTTCCTGAAACAAAATCGCCTTTCTCATCCGGCATTTGTGGAAATTTACCTCACGCTTAACCGGCTCGCCAAACAGGCGGGAGTAAAAAAGTTAAATACGTTTGATTCCGCCAGTGTCATCGGAAGTCCAGAAGCAATCGGCCTGGAAAATCAGCTCTCGCTCATTAATTGGCGGCTTTTGACCGGAAAAGTTTCGGGCAAGGTAGGAACGTTCGACGAATTGCGCGCACTTGCGGTTCTTTCGGTCCGAACGGCCGGTGAGCAATCGCGTGAAAATCCGGAACTTTTGAAAGCTGAGTGGATTCGGAATAACTTGAATATTCTCGAAAGCCGGAATCGTTTTGTCGCGGCCTTGAAAGAAAACGCGGAAATTCTGGGCCAGCTTCTTACGCTGATGCGGCTTTCCGGGGAATTGCTCGCGCAAGCCGCATAAGTAGGTCGCGTTTACCCCACAGGGGCTGTTTCGCTGAACGTGACCTACTAAGAATGCAAAAGTTCGCTGTATCCTTCCCGAAAGCTCGGATACTTTAACAAAACACCGAGCAATTTGAGGCGCGTATTGACCAGACGTTTCCCTCCTGCTTTTTCATCCGTTCCCCTTTCGCGGATTCGATGAGCTTGCTCCGGCGTCAACTTCGCCAAAAGCCACGCATAAAACTCGGACTGCCGGACCGGACAGTCATCAACGCCCAAATAAATACCGCCCTTTTCCGCTTTGTTAAAAATAGCGGGCATCGCGCCCACGATATCATCCACATGAATCATATTGAGGTACTGGTCCTGTTCATCCTGAAAATCAAATAGCTCGCCGCGCCGAACGGCTTCAATCCGGTTCCGTCCGGACCCGTAAATTCCTGCGAGCCGGAAAATCGCGGACGGAAGCCCGCATTCGAGCACCTGCTGCTCTGCCTCAAGCAGAATTTTCCCGCGTTCCGTATCGGGCTCCGGAGCCGCCGCTTCATCCACCCATTCGCCCGAAAAATCGCGATAAACGCCCGTGCTTGAAAGATAAACGATCAAATCGGGCTTCTGGTTTTTTCGAATAGCGGCGAGTAAATTTCCGATTCCTCCGAGATATGTTTTTCGATACGCTTCGGCACTTCGCTCGCGGGGAGCCGGAGAAATGATTATGAAATGAACTTGGGGGAGCTGAGTAAGAGTTTCGGGCTTTTCGAAATCACAGATGAGGGGCGCGATTCCGGCGCGCTCAAGCTCAACTTTCCGCTCAGGTGAGCGGACAATGCCCCAGACTTTCTGCTTCTTGGAGTGGAAATACTGCCCGACGCGGGTCCCCACATACCCACATCCGGCAATCAGAATTCGATACATGGGCACTATCCATTTTTACGTTCAAACTCCTTCATGAACGCGATCAACGCTTTGACGGCTTCCAGAGTTGTGGCATTGTAAATCGAAGCGCGAAGTCCGCCGATCGAGCGATGGCCCTTCAGCCCGCTCAAGCCCGCCCTCTCGGCCTCCTGGCCAAACTTATTTTCAAGCTCTTCCTTGTTCCCCTTGATTCGAAACACCACATTCATGCGCGAGCGGTCTTCTTTGGCGATGGGCGAGTAATAAAATCCGGAGCTTTCGATTGCGTCATAAAGCGTTTTTGCTTTTTCTTCATTGCGCTTTTCCATCGCAGAAACACCGCCTCCACGGCGAAGCCACTCCATCACCAAAGCCGCAATGTAAATGCCGAAGGTCGGCGGCGTATTGTAGCGCGAACCGTGCTCGATATGGGTGCGGTATTGAAGCATGATGGGGAGATCCTTGCTTCCGCGTTCGGCAAGGTCTTTGCGGATAATCACAAGTGTGACGCCCGACAGCCCTATATTTTTTTGGGCGCCCGCGAAAATGAGCCCGAATTTTGAAACATCGATACGGCGTGAAAAAATATCCGAAGACATATCCGAAACCAGCGGCACATTTCCCGTCTCCGGAAAGCTCCGCCATTGAGTTCCGAAAATGGTGTTGTTCGAAACTGTGTGAACATAGGAAGCTGAAGGGCTCAATTTAATTTCCTCAGGGCGCGGCAGACGCGTAAAATTCACGGACTCACCTGAAGCCGCAAGCCGGTACTCGGCTGTTTTGGCCAGCTCGTCAATGGCCTTTTGGGCCCAAATGCCCGTGTGAATCACATCTACCGGTTTGCCTTTGACATAGAGATTCATAGGGACCATGGCAAATTGAAGACTGGCGCCGCCTTGAAGAAAAAGGACTGCGTAATCGGCGGGGACGTCCAGATTTTTCCTGACACCGGCTTCCGCGCGGGCGAGAATTTTATCAAAGTGCTTCGAGCGATGGCTCATTTCCATCACGGACATGCCGGAGCCCCCAAAATTGAGAAGCTCCCTCTGCGCCTGCTCCAATACCGGGAGCGGGAGCGCCGAAGGTCCGGCGCTGAAGTTAAAAATTCTCCTTAATCCCGTCTCATTCTCCATTTTTGTTTTATCCTTTATCACTTTCATGAAAGCAAGTATTCTATCCAAAATGATCAATCTTGTCATTGCCCTAAAATGCGAAGCAAAACCGCTCATACGCCGCTATGGGCTTAAACCGGCGGCCAAAGCCGGCCTTTTTCCAGTTTACCAAACTGAGAATATGCGTCTTATTCTCTCGGGCCCCGGGAAAATGGCTGCGCGGGAAGCGGTCATTTCCCTTTCCGACCTTGCCGAATCCAAAAAGGAGGCGTGGTTGAACATTGGAACCGGAGGAAGCGGAGAATTTCCAGTCGGAAAAGGCGTGCTCGCCCATAAAATTACGGACCGGGCAAGTCAAAAAAGCTGGTATCCGCCTATGATATTTCAGGGGCAGGTCCAAAAAAATGAAGTCGGTGGACCTGTCCCTAATTATTTGTGCGAAACAGCCGCTATTCTCACCGTTGAAGACGTGGAAGAAAAATACATCGGCGCATGGGTGTACGAAATGGAAGCGGCCGGTTTTTACGGCGCGGCCGTGCGTTATTCATCCGCGGAATTGATTCATTGTTACAAAGTGATCTCAGACAATCACATCTTGCCTACCCAAGTGATTTCCGCGCCGTTTGTAGAGGTCCTGCTTGAAAAACACTTGGGGATGATGGATCAATTAATTGAAAAAATAAGCACTTTATCCGATCAGTTGAATGAAATACAAAAAGAACCCGCGGAATTGCCGCATTTTCTTAGGGAATGGCATTTCACGTTTTCGGAACAAGTCCAGCTGAAAAAATTATTAAGGCGCTGGCAAGCGCTCGATCCAAAAGAAAGCGTTTGGACCGGAGAATTGCTTGCGCTTGATTCGGCAAATGAAGTGATCCGATTTTTACAGGGACGGTTCTCGCGTAACTTTAAGCTATAAAAAGACTTGGCGAGAACCGTCCCTAATTTTATGATCGATACCCTTTATATTGAAGAAGAAATTCGAAACCATCCGCGCGTGAAGGAAATTTGCGAACGATTCCGGAAGGCGCGCCTAATCCTTTGCGAACGCTACGGAGAGGTGTTTAATCCGCGGGCCCAAAATTTCCGCCTCCAAAAGCTCAATCCCGCTCTTATCTTGGCTAAGAAATTTGGAACTTTCCTTTTGGAGACGCCGGCCGGCTACGGGATCGGCGGCAATCGAAACTTTTATTTTTCCCATATGCTGAACTGTATCTATGACTGCCGGTATTGTTTCCTCGCGGGCATGTTTTTATCCGCGCATTATGTGCTTTTTATCAACTATGAAGACTTTCAGGGCGCGATCGAACGGAAAATAAAGGAACATCCGGGTGAATCCATTTATTTTTTCTCGGGCTATGACTGCGACAGTCTTGCGCTGGATTCGATCACCCGTTTCGTGCCCTCGTTTTTACCTTTTTTCGGCCGTTACCCAAACGCTTACCTGGAGCTGAGAACCAAAAGCATCCACATCGAGTCGCTGCTTAAACAGGAGCTGATTCCAAATGGCATCGTTGCTTTTAGTTTGACTCCGCCCGAAATTCAAAGGGCACTCGAACACAAAACGCCTTCTGTTGAAAAACGCCTGGAAACCATGGTCCGGCTCGCCGGGCACGGATGGAAATTGGGCCTTCGATTTGATCCGATCATTTATCACGTGGATTATAAAGCCCGATACCGCAAGCTATTTCGGGATATTTTTGAAAAAATTCCGGCCGAGCGCCTGCATTCCGTAAGTCTCGGGCCATTCCGCCTCCCCAAAAGAATTTATGAACGGATGGAACGGCTTTACCCGGAAGAAAAACTTTTTCATCACCCGCTTCGGGAAAAAAATGGTATGATCACCTATCAAACAAACATCGAACAAGAGATGAGTCATTTTTTAACAACAGAACTTCTGAATCACATCCCCAAAAAAATACTTTTCTCCTACCCAAATAGGGACGGTTCTAACGTTCTCGGTAGAACCGTCCCTGATAAGCTATTATGATGCCACGCCTCGCCATCGTAACCGGAGCAAGCGCCGGCATCGGGCGCGCCGTCTCGCAAGAACTTTTAAGGAAAAAATGGACGGTCATCGGCATGGCGCGTGATTTCTCAACATTTGGCGCAAAACCCAAAACGTTTCGCCCCGTTTCAATTGACCTTTCTGATCTGAGCCGCCTCCCCGCAACGCTCAAAACGCTCGCCCAAAAAATACCCTGCCCGGATGCGATCATCTGCAATGCCGGCCACGGCCAGTTCGGCTCGCTTGAAGAATTCTCTTATGACCAAATCCGCGCCTTTATGGAATTTAACTTTTTGAGCCATGTGTATTTGGTCCGCGCCTTTATCCCGGCAATGAAAAAGAAAAGGAAAGGAGACATTATCGTGACCGGCTCCGAAGCGGGGCTTTCGGGAAAGCAAAAGGGCACCTTATATTGTGCCAGTAAATTCGCCCTGCGCGGATTTGCCCAAGCGCTTCGCGAGGAATGTGCCCGAAGCGGGGTGCGGGTTACCGTTATTAACCCCGGGATGGTAAAAACCGGTTTTTTCAATTCCCTGGGCATTACCCACGGGAAAAAGAAGGCCAATTACATTCTACCCGCAGATGTGGCCCAAGCCATATCCTTTGTGCTCGCGGCCCGCCGGGAAACAGTCTTTGACGAGCTTAATCTTTCACCTCTGCAAAAGTCTATTGTCTTTAAGCCAGTTTGATAATAATCTCCCACTATACAGTTATTTATTAGTATAAGAGTGGGATTATACATACTATTTTTGCCAATTATAACAATTATTAACCCACTTTATTAATATACCCGATCGATGCTTTACCCTGCTCACCGTAGTCGGCGGAGTAGCTCTAGGTTATAAGCAAAACAGCCGATAATTTGACCGTAAAGGGTATCAGTTAAACCCTGAGGGAGGGGAAAAATGAAAAAATGCCCGGTCTGCATAGTGGTAGCATTTTTAGCGGGGCTTGGGGCGCTCAACTGGCTTCTCGTCGCATATTTCGACGTCAATGTGGTTACGAAACTGCTGGGAGATGGGACGATCGGGACAAAGGTGGCTTATACCCTTGTGGGAATTGCCGGAGCAATAACGCTTCTTTCGATTGTCAAGGCCTGTCCCTGTACCTGCAAAAAAACCTAATAAAAAGGGACAGGCATATTTTTGTACGATTAAGTTTGTGACTGTCATGGTCGGTTATCAGAAAATGGTGGGGAGTAGAGGATTCGAACCTCTGAAGGCGTTGGCCACCTGATTTACAGTCAGGTCCATTTGTCCGCTTTGGTAACTCCCCATTGTAACTGACGTTGCCTTAATCCATTCTAATAATTTTTGAAGCAGTCGCTTGTCAGTATATCGTATATGAATCACTCCGTAAGGCATGATTCGCGTTTTTCCTCGGATACCTGATCGCCCGCTGATGTAGGGTTTCAAAAACTGAGCGACCGGAATTTTGGTGAGATCGCTCCAAAATCTCCGAATCAAATGAATGTCATTATTTTGATGAAAATAAAGAAAAACACGTAATCGTGATTCCGAAATACCGCAGATTTCTCTCAAAAATCGCAAAAAAACAGAGATCATCTCCGGATCACTGTTTGTAAAATCAAGGGTGTTTCCAGTTTTCGTTCCTTCCCCCCAGTAAAGCATAATACCTGCGATCTTGAGTTTTTCTTCTTCAACGCTCAAAGTTTCTTTGAGGGTGAACTGGGGCTTGGTTTTACCAGAATAATTATAACTGCTTTCAGTATAGCTCCTTCGTGGAATTTGGAATCTATACATCCATTCATACAAACGATCTTTTGAAATCCCAGTGATGCGGGCGATTTCCGGAACAGAGCGCTTTTCTTCCCAATACAAATGCTTAAGTTGTT
>CAYJWM010000030.1:0-17576 GCA_964373885.1 uncultured bacterium
CTAGATGGCCGCATTCCGCCCGAACCCGAAGGGACGCGGATATTTTGTCCCGAATACTTCGTCACTCGTCGTCGGCGTATCTAAAATGTCGATACACCTTCCTCCTCGTTCCTCGTCTTGTGCCAAAATCTCTTGCGTCGCGATCATGGGGAGCTCCGGTCAGATGCTCCATCACGCGCATGCCGCCTCGAGCGCCGAGGTGATGTACGATTCATAGTCGCGCCTCCTCCATTCTTCGATAAACCGCAGACCCGCTTCAAAAAGCCCCGTTTGGAGGTTGAGATACCGCCAGGCCACTTCGGTCAGAATTTGCTTTTCGGATTTAGGCGTTTCGGCCGTTTGCTTGTGGTAAGAATCTTGGGGAACGGATACGAAAAGAAGGTTCCTGGTGTCGATGACAATGGATAAGGATTTTAAGTTTGCGTCCATCAAAACCTTGGATTGCGGCATGAGCGCCGCAAGCGCCGTGATTTTAGCGCCGCCTTGGCCCAGATTTTTGATTTTGGCCGCGCAGCCCCGCTTTGATTTTCGAGGGATGCCGTTTGCGGCTTCGTTGAGTTCTTTCAAGCGCACCGGGGATATGAAAGGGAAGCGCGGGTATCGCCGCCGCTCGGGTACAAAGGCGGTGTGAGATATGCTAAAGATGGATTTTGGCTGTGCCATCACCCTTTTATATCGTCGCTCGGGAAAAAATCTGGAGCAAGATTTGCTGTTCCGAAAAATTTCCGAATGAGGCACGTCATTTCGGTCGAGCGGGCATGGCGGCAGGCAAGAAACGTCTTTCGGCACCGGCGGTTTATTCGCTCCGGCGGCGAATAACCGCCTATGCTCTCGCCGTTCGAACCCGCCAAAAAGCATGGCGGGGCCAAGCTTCGAACGGCTCCGAGAATTGCCGAAAGCCGCTCTTGCCTGCCGAGTTGGAAATTTTTCGGAAATTTAAATTTCGAGGATTTTTGGGAGCTTGGAGAGATTGCGGCAGCCGGTTTTGGTGACCACGACCATGTCTTCAATGCGGACACCGCCCGCATCCAAATAATAAAGGCCGGGTTCCACCGTGACGACCTCGCCGGCCTTTAACGTATCGTCGGCGGCCGAAATTCGCGGCGGTTCGTGAATATCAAGCCCGACGCCGTGGCCTGTGCCGTGAAAAAATCCCTGCATACGCCCGCCCATTTCACCGGTTTTGAATCCAAGGTCCTCAAACCGGCGGACAACGGCCTCATGGATTTTTTTCCCGTTGGCGCCGTCCCGGATTTGACGGAACGCGATTTCCTGGCCTTCGCGGACGGCACGGTACATTTTTTTAAGTTTCTCGGACGCTTTTCCCCTGACAAACGTTCTGGTCGTATCGGCAAAATATCGGCTTTTGGAGGAGTGCGGGAACACGTCCATAATAATGGATTGATGAGCGAGAAGCGGTCCGGAGCCCTGATCGTGAGGATCGACGCACTGTTTTCCCGAGGAAACAATGGTGTGCGCCGCGATGCACCCGGATTCCATTAAATCGACATTGATGATTTGCTTAACGGCTTCGGAAGTCAGACGTTTCCCCTTGTGAATTAAATACCGGCCTTTAATATTCGCTTGTTTCAAGACCTCGACCGCTTTTCCGATGGCCCGTTCAGTGCATTTGAGCGATTCTTCAATCGCTTTGATTTCAGCCGAAGTTTTGATCATCCGTTTTTCATAAAAAGGATCTCTCTTCGAGCGAATGGAGTAGCCGTATGCTCTGAGCGCGTCTGCATACACGATCGGAAAATCAAAGGGAACCAGCGCCTTTTTAACCCCCCGTTCCTCGAAGATAAAATGGACAATTTCCGCTGTGGAAATTTTGGTCGCGCCGCGGACTTTTAGCTTTTTTACGATTTTTGAGACGGGTACCACTTCGTCCACGGTTGCTTCAGAGCGGGCACGGTCCACCTCAAGTTCACTCATGGCCAGGATTTTACGCCCGTCGATTTCCGTGAAAATAAAAGGGTCGGGCGCAATGAAGCGCGTCGCATAGTACAGATTCGCGTCGCGCTCGCTTGCTGCGATAATGAGAATAGCTTCTTTTCCGTCGTGCACTGATTTTCTCCTTGGACTTTGAAAACAGGTTATTATAAAGTAAAACCTGTGGACGACAAATGGATTTTGGCCCGCGGAACCGGTTACACGGGAAAAACGTGCTTTTGATCGGGATTGGGAGTGCGCTTTCACCGATTAGGTCCGTTTTAAAATCGATTTTGAGACAGGATGGCCGTTTCGGCCGGATCGCGCTGATTTACGGCGCCAAAACGGCTCATGATATTCCTTACCGGGAAGAATTTGATAGATGGGCGAAGAAAATTGATTTAAAATTGGCCTTAAGCAGGCCGGATCGCTCGGAGTGGTCGGGTTTTATCGGGCGGGTGACCGCGCTGCTTCCGGCATTAACCTTTGACCATGAAAAAACCGCCGCTTGCAGTCCCACCCGTTGGGCAGTCGTCGCAGACGGCATTTGCGGGACCCCGGCGGTGGAAAAAGAGGTGAGAATGCTTTTAACACAGGCAGGATTTAAAGAAGAGAACATCTTGGTCAATTGATGAGGAGCATTTAAATATGGGCGAGTTTGTCAAAGTCGCTGCCAAATCGGACATTCCCGCCGGCAGCGGGAAAAAAGTGGAGGTGAACGGAAAGGAGATCGCGGTTTTTAACTGCGACGGCACGTTTTACGCCATCGATGAAATTTGTGCGCACCGCGGCGGGCCTCTTTCGGAAGGGGAACTGAGCGGGTTGGAAGTGACTTGTCCTTGGCATGGCTGGCGTTTCAATGTCGCAAACGGGACTTCGCCGATAACGCCGGGCGCTAAAGTGAACTGTTACAGTATCAAGATTGAAGGCGATGACGTCTACGTCTCCGCTTGACGCTCCTTCTAAAAACCATTATATTCCTTTTACCTACCCTCAGCGCTCCATTAAAAAATTGTCGCTGAGGGCTGGTTTGACTACCTGAAAGTTGATTAATGATATTGAACGTCAAACCCGCCATGAAATGGATTAAGTGGTTGCGAGTTCCCCAGCTAACGTGCAGACCCAAGACGTATCCGCTTTAAACAAGCGGGCCAATGAAATTCGAAAAGACATTATCCGCATGCTTGCCGAGGCCGGCTCCGGCCATCCGGGCGGCTCGCTTTCAAGCACCGACATTGTCACGGCGCTTTATTTTAAGGTCATGCGCCATGACCCCAAAAATCCTGCTTGGCCGGACCGCGACCGTTTGGTGTTAAGCAAAGGTCATGCTGCGCCCGTACTTTATGCTGCCCTAGCTCATTCCGGATATTTTCCGAAGGAAAAATTGCTCACGCTTCGCAAGCTCGGAAGCCCGCTTCAGGGACATCCGGACCGGAGGCGTTTGCCCGGGCTTGAGGCCTCAACCGGTTCTTTAGGTCAGGGGCTTTCGATCGGCATCGGGATTGCGCTCGCGAGGCGGCTCGACAAAAAAGATTATTGGACTTATGTGATTTTAAGCGACGGCGAGACCAATGAAGGGCAGACTTGGGAAGCCGCTAGTTTTGCCTCACACAACAAAGTGGATCATTTCGTCGCGATTTTGGATTACAACAAATACCAGCTGGACGGAGCGGTTTGCGACATTCTTCACATGGAGCCGATGGTGGACAAATGGAAGTCATTCGGCTGGGACGTTTTGGAAATCGACGGCCATGACATGAATATGATTTTGGATGCGCTCGCCCGCGCGAAGCAGATAAAAAATAAACCGGTCATGATCGTGGCCCATACGATTAAAGGCAAGGGCGTTTCCTTTATGGAAAACAACAATCATTTTCACGGCGTGGCGCCCACGAAAGAAGAGGCCGAACGCGCGCTGAAAGAATTGGAAGCGAAGGGGTAGCCGATGGCGATTGAGAAAAAGCTCGGCTTGGCTACGCGCGACGCCTACGGCAAGACGCTTGTCGAGCTCGGGAAAACCAATCCGAACATCGTGGTGCTGGATGCCGATCTTTCGAAATCCACCAAAACGGAGGCGTTCGGAAAAGCGTATCCGGACCGGTTTTTTAATGTGGGAATTGCGGAAGCGAATTTGGTGGGGATCGCGGCGGGGCTCGCCTCAAGCGGAAAGATCCCGTTTATTTCAAGTTTCGCCTGCTTTTTAATTTGCAAGGGATACGATCAGCTGCGTATGTCCGTGGCTTTTTCCGAATTAAATGTAAAAGTCGTGGCTTCCCATGGCGGCATCAGCGTCGGTGAGGACGGCGCGAGCCAGCAATCCATCGAAGACCTTGCGCTCACCACAAGTCTTCCGGGTTTTACCGTGATCGTTCCCGCCGACGAGGTGTCCGCCAAAGCGTTGGTGGAACAAGCGGCGAAACATACCGGCCCCGTTTTTATACGCACCGGCCGCCCGAAAGCCCCGATGGTTTACGCAGCCGATGCTCAATTTAAAATCGGCAAGGGAAATAAACTGCGCGAAGGAAAAGACATCACGATTTTTGCGCTCGGACTGCTTGTGTTCGAAGCGCTTCAAGCCGCCGATACCCTTTCCAAAAAAGGAATTGAGGCGGCCGTCATCGATTTGCACACGGTGAAGCCGATTGACCGCGATTTAATCCGCGCCCAAGCCCAGAAAACCGGCGCCATTGTCGTCTGCGAAGAGCATCAGATTTACGGCGGGCTCGGGAGCACCGTGAGCGAAGTAGTGGCTCAGGAGCATCCGGTCCCGATGGAGTTTGTAGCGATACGCGACACATTTGCCGAGTCCGGAACGGCGGATGAGCTCATGGAAAAGTACGGCCTCACCGCCCCGCACATCGTCAAAGCCGCCCAACGCGTCCTCTCCCGGAAGAAAAAATAGTTTTACTCCCCGTCTGGCAAGTCCTGATCTCTTAATTGGCATTTGGTAACTGTAATTATAGTTCTGCCACCTATAGTAATACCTATTACTTAAGTAATACAAAAAATATGTTGACATACGTTTAAACTTATGGTATACATATTAACAGAAGTGGATCTCACGGAGGAATAAGAAATGAAAGTGAGTAGAATGGAGACTTCGATTGTAACTTTTAAAGGGCAAATTGTGATTCCTGTAAGTCTCAGGAGAAAGACCGGAATCAAGAAGGGGACCAGAGTTTTTCTCGAGGAAAAGGCAGGGGATATCATCGTTCATCCTGCAACCACCGAGTTTTATGAGCGTAACTTTGGGATATTGAAGGGTGGGGGACTCGTAAAGGCGCTCGAAGAATCCCGTAAGAAGGAAAAAGAGCACGAGGAGCGCAAGATTGAAGGGCGTTAAAGTTTTGGACAGTTGGGCGCTTCTCGCTTACTTTGAGGGCGAGCCTGCCGGTGCGAAAATTACGGAGCTTTTGAAAGAAGCTGCTGAAAAAGGAAAGAACCTTTTAGTTTCGGTTATTAATTGGGGCGAAGTGCTTTACGTCATTGAGTCAAGGTATAGTAAAGATAAACGCGATGAAGTTGAACGCTTGATGAATCAAATGCACCTTGAAGTAGCGGACGCAGATAAAGACCTAACTCGTACCGCCGCTCATCTCAAAGCAACCGAAAAACTTCCCTATGGCGATTCCTTCGCCGCCGCGCTCGCCTTGGATCGGAAAGCAGAGCTTGTAACCGGTGATAAGGATTTCCGCGCTGTTGAGAGCAAGATTCAGATTCATTGGATATAGAGGTTACTTGCGAACTGGGACAAGAAATTGAAGCGAACTATTTCTATGGACAGAGATAAGATTGCAAAGCTGAGACCGCTTGACGCGGATAAATATAAAAATATAGGCCTCGACCATTTAGTTGTATATGCGGTGGTTCAGTTGGAAAAAATGGGTGCAGATCTATCTTTTGAGAACACGGTTGTTGCTTGCTTCATACTTTTTCCGAAAAAATTTTCCTTACCCGGATTTTCTGTACATCCGGATTCTGCTCGAGTTAAAAGTTGTTTGAGTCGGTGTACTCTCAGAACGAAACAATGGCTTGGCGGGAAGCTACGTCAAGGTTTTACCATTACCGATCGCAGTAGGACGCTCGTAAGAGAGGTGGAAGATATTTTTACTGGTCGAGTGTTTAAAGATACGAAGGCAACGTCTCAAACAAGACGGAAAGAAATGCTTTTAGCCGAGGTCGAGATTTCGCCTGCTTATTTGAAGTATAAGGATGATCAATTCGATTCTATTTCTGAAGCCGATTTTTGTTATTTATTGCAGGGCACTTTGGATTCGTCAAAAGAGATCTTGGCCGGTAATTTGGTCGCATTAGAAAAGTTTGCACAGGAGCTTCAGTGTAAAGATATAACAAAATTTCTTGGCTGGCTGAGGCAACGTTTTAAAAATTTTCTGGGAGGTAGTGTAAGCTAGGTGTGTCGTGGAATGTGGGATTATTGAAGCTGACCCGAGACATACGGTTCGCCGAATGAGGACGGCTATGCAGGGCAATGCGATACGGGCGCTTGTTGAGTTGATTACGAACTCTGACGACAGCTACATTCGGTTGGAAGATAATGGAACACCATTCAAAGGTGTTATAGAAGTTGTTTATGAAAAGGTTGGTTATCGGGGCCTTTTTGCTGTCCGAGATCATGCGGAAGGAATGTTTTTAAATGACGTAAGAGAAAGTTTTAAGAAGTACGGAGCTGCAACAAGCGGTATGGAGAAAGGGAAAAAAGTGCGTGGTTACTTTGGTCAAGGTGCAAAAGATGCATTAGCCGGGATGGAAGATGGAAAAATTTGCACTTTTAAGGACGATCAATTTGTTGCGTGCAGGCTCTACATAGAAGGCGATAAGCCGCGGTATGAAATTAGTGATCCTGTTACTGCTACGAATAATCTACGGGAGTTGCATGGAGTTGCGGAGAATGGCACGGTTGCTTATTTTGCGGTTGATCCCGAGAAAGCAGGGCGAGTTCCACAGCTGAAATCGGTCCAAGAGGAACTTGCGAACAATTATCTTTTGCGCAAGATTATGACTAATCCGAGAAGAAAAGTAATTCTCACAGATAAAAATTCTGGCGAAAATCGAAGGTTGCGCTATCAAATGCCGCTTGGGAAAGAGATTATGAGCGAAGATTTTAAGATTTCCTACCGCGGTTATGGTGATTTTCCGATTCGCATTTCTCTGTGGCGGGCCGATACGGATTTGACCCAAGCAGGTGATGATCGCGATGGAGGGTTGCTTGTCGTGGATGATGAAGACGCTGTGCTTGGGATTTCGCTATTCAAATACGATAATGAGCCTTTAGCTGCTCGTTTTTTTGGAGAAGTTAGGATTGGAAGATTTAGGGAGCTGCTTGACAGGGAAGAGGCGGTGCTGAGCGAAGAACGAGATGGTTTGGTTAACCGGCATCCGTTTTGTAAAGTACTAATTTCTGAGATTGAGGAACGCATTGAGCTTAAAGTTAACGAAGAACGGCTGCGCAAACAAAAAGAGAGTCAAAGCCAGATTGATAGAGAAGAATCGAAAAGATATAGGAAGGCTTTTGATTTCCTGAATGAGATTGCGGAGACAGAAGCACAGGATGTGGTCAACTTAGGGGAAAATGTGGCAGATCAGCAAGAAGAACTGCCGAACGGTTTTTGTCTTTACCCCTCATCGGCGCAGATTACGGTCGGCAAACGATATGCATTTGAGCTTCGTTTGGATACGAGGGTAATTCATCACGGTGCTACGGTTCAAATTTCCTGTACCAATTCAAAGATTCGTGTTGTTACTTCCGAGATTAAGATACTGGCTAAGGATGGGGTTGGGATTTTGCGGAAATATGTTGTGGTCGAGGGAATCGAACCAAATGTTGGCGGAATGATTCGCGCCAATCACGGGGAGAACGTAACTCAGGCTCAAGTTTTTGTCGTGCCGGAAGAAAAGGAATTATTGTTAAGCGAGGGAATAGTATTTCAACCCGAAAGCGTAACGTTGCGCCCGAATCAACCTCGGAAAATACATCTGCTCGTTTATGTCAAGGTAATTGAGGGCGGAAGTCAGATTGTGATTTCCTCAGAAAATGAATCTATTCATGTTTCTAAGAACGAAATTGTCGTAAATGAATTCGATGCCGCAAAACACATTGCGAAATATGAACTGGAAGTTTGGGGTGAGGGAGCGGGTCAAAATGGCATTATTACCGCTGAATGTGAAACCCACGTTGCTCTTTTAGACGTGCGCGTTCGATCCAAAGAAGAATCGGAGGATAGTGGACGAAAAGGAATGTTCAGTGATCCTGCATTTGATTTTGATCCGGATCCTCTCTATCGTACCTCGTACAGTCCAGTGACGGGGAAAGTCATGATCTACGTTAATTTTCCGTCAGTTAAGCACTACCTCGGTGAAACTTGTCAGTTTAAGAAAACATTGCCTGCCCAAGTGTTGGTCGCTGATTTGGTGGCCGAAAGATGCTTCCTAGAAATAGCAAAAAAGAAAGTGGAATCTGCCGCGACGCTTACGCCAGAAGCAGTTCCTGACAGAATTCAGCGAGATTTTTATGATCTCCTAAGAAAATATGGGAGAAAAGTTCACGAAGCGTTAGTTGACAGAAATCTTCTTGAAGCTTCACGACGCGTTTGATTAGTTGCTTATAGCGAATACCCAAACGGTGTCGGTTCCAATAGTGTTAATTATAACACCACCCTATTCCCGCTGCGGCGAAAGGTCACAAAAATAAAATCAGCGGAGAGTTCCCGTCATTTCTTTTCATAAATGATGTATTCGAGCTTTGGGTTTTCTTGAGAACCGATTCTTTCTCTTTCACGGAACTTGATTGGGATTTCGGGATAAAAAGCGTCACCGTCGTAGCAGCCTTTTACTAGCGTCAAATAAATTCCGTCTACCAAATCAATTGTTTGTTTGAAAATTTCCGCACCGCCGATAATGAAAGCTTTTTCTGTGCGCGTTGCCTTTAGAACATCCTCAATCGATTTAAAAAATTTCAGATGTTCTTGGTTTTGATTTGCAGAAACAGAGTGGCTCAAGACGGAGTTTTCCCTTCCCGGAAGCGGTTTGCCGATGCTCTCAAAAGTTTTTCGGCCCATGATGAGAGTGCTCCCCATGGTCGTTTCTTTAAAATGCTTTAAGTCCGCGGGGAAATGCCAGGGAAGTTGATTGTTTTTCCCAATGACCTGATTTTCGGACATCGCGACGATGTGATAGAGCTTCATGAGACTTAGATTGCTTCGCTCGGGCTGTTTGCCGCCCTTTAGGGTCGTTCGCAATGACGCTAGACCGCTACCTCGGCTTTGATGGCGGGATGGGGGTCGTAGCCCTCGATTTTGAAATCCTCGTATTTAAAATTAAAAATATCTTTTACTTCAGGGTTCAAACGCATCGTGGGAAGAGCGCGCGGGGTGCGGCTGAGCTGAAGATTGACCTGCTCGAGATGATTCAAATAAAGATGCACGTCCCCGAAGGTGAGGATAAATTCATACGGTTCAAGCCCCGTCACCTGCGCGATCATCATGGTGAGCAATGAATAGGAAGCGATATTGAACGGCACGCCCAAAAAGGCGTCCGCGCTTCTTTGATAAAGCTGGCAGGAAAGTTTTCCGTTTGAGGCGTAAAATTGAAAAAGACAATGGCAGGGCAGAAGCGCCATTTGTTCCAGCTCCCCGGCATTCCAAGCGCTCACGATTAAGCGGCGGCTTTCCGGATTTTTTTGAATGGTTTTGACGACATTCGAAATTTGATCAATGGTTTTTCCGTCAGGAGTTTTCCATGACCTCCATTGTTTGCCGTACACCGGCCCGAGCTCTCCGCGCTCATTGGCCCATTCGTCCCAAATGTGAACTCCGTGGTCATTTAAATATTTGACGTTGGTGTCCCCGTTTAAGAACCAGAGCAGTTCATAAATGACGGATTTTAAATGGACTTTTTTCGTGGTGAGCAGCGGAAAGCCCTCATTTAAACGCAACCGCATCTGATAACCGAAGGTGCTGATCGTGCCGACGCCCGTACGGTCTTTTTTCTCACTCCCGGCCGATAAAATATGCTTCAAAAGTTCGTGATATTGTTTCACGGAGGGCATTATAGCACCGGATGAAATTTGATTGAATTCAAAAAAGCGTCACGTAGAATGGTTAAAAGTATCACGTGTCGTCCCTGCTGCTTTAGGCAGGGATCAGGAATGACAATCATAATGAATATTCGGTTTCATTTGCAATGGGTAAAAGGGGACAGGGTCGGCCAAAAGGCCTTTAAGTCCAAGGAAGCTTACGGCCTTTTTGCCGAATACCTCAATCGGATTTCGAAGTTTGCTCCCTGTGATGTTTCAGGCGGCCTTCGGGAAAAGGAACCGAAAACGCGGCTTTGGATTTGCGACCGCTCAAACGGCGCCCGGGCGCTTTCGTCTGAAGAAATAGCGCAGGTGTTAAAAAAAATCTGCGACGAAGGCACACGAAAACTTCAGATTGTCATTGGAGGCCCAGACGGTTTTTCAAAAGAGGAATTGGGCCGGCTCGCACCGGACTTGAGATGGAGTTTCGGGCCTTTGACTTTGCCGCATGAACTTGCGGCGGCCGTGGCGGGCGAGCAGATGTATCGCGGCTGGACGATTCTCCGGGGTTTGCCTTATCATACAGGCCATTAGTTGTCGTTGATACGCCAACTACTGCACTGCGCGCTTTTTGCGCGAGTACTTTTCGCGGGGAACTTGACGTTCCCACGCGAAAGTGCTCGGGAAGATTTGGAAATCTTCTCCGAGCTTGTAAAGGAGTTTTATGAGCAAAGTGAAACCGAGCAAAGAAGCGATGCTCGTATGCGATCAAATCATTACGGAGGCGGGGACCAACAAGAAAACCCTTGTCGGAATTTTTGAGCAGATTTACGCGCCCAAGCTTCCGTGCACGCATCCCAATTTGAGCGTTTATATTAAATTTACCGCGGCGCTCGGGACGTATCAATTCCGGCTTGAGCTTGTGGATTTGCACACAAATGCCGTGATCGGAAACGGAACGCTCCCGAATCAGAATATCGAGGACAAGCTGACCTCTTATGAATTGGTGTTCAACCTTCGAAGTTTGAAATTCACGAACCGCGGGAAATATGAATTTAGAATTTTCGCGGATGACGAACTCTTTGGGACCAAGACGTTTCACGTGTTGGCAAATTAAATCAGGGACGGTTCTCATAGACGGCCTTTAATGGCCACGATCCGTTGACTGTTTTTAACGAAACGTGGGAATTTTAACGGAAGTTTGAGAGAACCGTCCCTGATAAGGAGGGCTATGCTGGACGCGACCAATATCCGCGTAGGAAATGTGATCCGTATAGATGGTAGACTGTGCAAAACCATTTCTCAGGAAATCCGCGGCACGGGGAAGTTCGGGAAAACCGTTCATTTGAAATTGAAAAGTCTGGAGGACGGGCATATTCATGAGAAAAGCATACGCGCGGAAGATAAAGTCGAAAATGTAGACGTCCACCGCGTGAAAATGCAGTATTTATACCGCGAGAACGATCAATTTGTTTTTATGAATACGGAAACGTACGAGCAATTTCCCATTCCCGCCAAAGCGGTGGGGAAACAGGAAGTGTTCCTCAAAGAAAATTCCGAGATCGATGTGTTTTTTGCGGGCGACAACCCGATCACGATTGATTTTCCCAAAATCGTGGAGCTTGCGGTGGCCAACACGCCCGCTCCCGTCAAAGGCGGAAGTGACAGCACTTATAAAGAGGCCGAACTGGAAAACGGGCTTAAGATTTTGGTCCCCCAATTTATCAAGGTTGGGGAAAAAGTCCGCATGGATGTCGACAATTTGACCTATATTGACCGCGTCACCACAAAAACGTTGGGGCGCGAATCTTGACGGCAGCCGGCGCGCTCTAGTGATTTGTTTATGACCGCTCCTCTCTATTTGAAACAAATGGAAGTCGGCCCCATGGAGAATTTTGTTTATCTTGTGGGAGATTCGGAAACAAAAGAAGCGCTTGTGGTGGATCCTGCTTGGGACGTGGATTCCATTTTGAAAACGGCGGCCGAGGACGGTTACCGCGTCAAGGGCGCGCTGATTACCCACACCCATTTTGACCATGTCAACGGTTTGGATGAACTTCTTAAGAAAACGGACGGCGCCGTTTACATTCACAAGAACGAAGCTGAATTTCTAAAAGGCGTGAAAAGCAATGTTAAGAAAATCTCGGGCGGCGATAAAATCAAAATCGGCGATGTGGAAATTACCTTTCTTCACACGCCCGGCCATACGCCCGGATCTCAATGTTTTCTTGTGGGCAATCATTTGATTTCAGGCGATACATTATTTATCAATGCCTGCGGCCGCTGCGATCTCCCCGGCGGAAGCGCGGCCGCGATGTATGAAAGTTTGAAGCGGCTTTCCGAGTTGGACGATTCGACAATTCTTTACCCAGGACATAATTATGCCGACGAACCCACCTCAACCATCGGCAAGGAAAAACATGGGAATCCGTATATGAAAAAAATGAATCTCGATCATTTTCTCCAGTTCCGAATGGGTTGGTAAGCCATGATCGAAGAAGAAGCCAAGAAAATGGCGCAGGAGATTTTTAAAAAAGCGTACGAGCTCCAAATGGCGGGGGAGTTGGGCGAAGCCATTGAGCAATATCAAAAATCAATCGATATTTTCCCCACGGCCGAGGCCTATACGTTTCTCGGGTGGGCTTATAGTTTTCAGCACCGCTATCAAGATGCCATCCACGCTTGCGAAGAGGCCATTAAAGTGGACCCCGATTTCGGGAACCCTTACAACGATATCGGCGCTTATTTGATCGAACTCGGGCGTTCGGATGAGGCCGTTTCTTGGCTTCGGAAAGCCACCGCCGCAAAGCGCTACGACAGTTATTGTTATCCCCATTATAATTTGGGCCGGATTTATGAACAAAAAGGCCGGTGGCAGGAGGCGCTTCATTCCTATGAAGATTCACTTAAGGCCAATCCCAATTATATTCTCGCAAAAAAATCCTTCAATCGTTTAAAAGCACTGTTGAACTAGTGAACCCGATCATACGCGTCCTCAGCGTTCTTTTGATAGCCATCGGGGCGGCGTTTTCATTCGGCGTGTACCGCACGATCCCGTCGGTTCCCAAAACCATCACATTTGTTTTCCTCCCTCTCCTTCACCTTGCGGTCGGCACCGGTTTGTGGATGGGGAAACCCACGGCCCGCTGGGCCGCTTTTTTTCTCGCCTTTTTTTATATGTTCCTCGGCGTTCTGGTTTGGAACAAAACCGTTCCGGCGATTGATTTTATCCCCATCGTGCCGCTCATCGAATTTATTCCGGTACAGGTGATACGGCTGGACGGTTCGCTCGTCAGAGGATTATGTTTTTTCGCGCTTCCGCTTGCGGTGGTTTCGATTTTAAGTTTGAGAAGCGTCGGTTTTAGTTTTGAACCGTTTTTGCAGGGACGCTTCTCCTGGAGCACGCCGCTTTCTCTGCTCTTTACGAGTGCGTTTGTCTTTTCTTACAGTTTGTTGGCTGTTTCCGAGACCAGTTTCTTTTTGAGCAGTACCGGCCGGACCATGTTTGGCTATTCCCTCAGTCCGTCAGCCGCAAAAATCATAAGCTATGCGGAATTCTGCCTGCCGTTTATCCTGGCCTTTGCTTTTGCGGCCGGTGAAATTTGGGGCTGGTTGCTCGGCTTGGTTTATGGTGTATACTATTGGTTCCCCTATCTTGAGGGCGGCCTTCGGCCGGAGGATTTGCATGATTTTAAGTTTCTTTTTTTTGGGACAGGGTGGCTTTTAACGGCGCTTGTGCTTTTGTTTTCCTGGCCCTTTTTTTGGAAGCAGGAAGCATGGGCTGAGCGCCGTGCATCTGGAAAGCGAAATTGGTTTTATTCGATTTTGTTTTTGGTGCTGGCGGGCGGACTGACGGCGAGAGCCGTCTTGCATTTGTTTCCGGGTCTTAAGACTTTCCGCCTGCCCCTTCCGGCGCAGATTGAAAAATCAGTGCCGACTGCGCCCGTGAATGAAGCGGCTGCCAAGCCGGTCTCTCAGCCGGAGCCAAAGTTTAGATTGGAAGGAACGTCGATTGATTCACAGGGCGCTTTCGCTTTGATTAATGGCGAGTTGGTGAAGGCAGGTGTGTTGGTGAATGGTTTTCGCGTGGAAACGGTGGCGAGAGATGAAGTTATACTTTCCAGGGAAGGGAAACGCTATCGGCTCGCACGCGACGGGCGGTTGACGGAGCTTTGAAGGAGCAAGAATTTATGGCGAAACGGTTTTTTAAAATCGGTTCTCAAGTTTTCATTGCGGTCACCATACTTTTTTTTGTGCTGGAGAGTATTTTCTTTTTGGCGGGATTTCCTCAGGGCGCGAGCCGATTCGTTGAACAGATCATTCTCAAAGAAAAATTGAGTCTTAAAAAGCCCCAAGGGAAATTCCGGATTTTTACCTTCGGCGAATCTACCATGCACGGAGCTCAATACGGCCCGGCCTCAAACCCCGCCCGCTGGCTTCAAGTTTATCTCAATGATTTCCTGCCCCATAAAAATGTCCGCGTCGTCAATTTCGGCCGGCTCGGTCAAGGAGGGGATTTTATTTCAATGGCGTTTAGGGAAACAGCCGCCTATCAATCCGATCTCGCTATCTTTTATATGGGCCATAACGGGTTTTTGCCGGGCAATCACAAACGTGACATTGAAACCGAGCACAAAAGTTTCCGTTATCATTTTGCGGAGCTTGTCAAAAGAAGCCGGTTCCTTTCGGCGGTTTACCGCTGGGTATTAAAAATCAAAATGGATTTTAAAAGCGAGCGGCGCACTGATTTTATGGGCGTTCAGGTGACCGAGACATGGCCGGGTAAAATCCTAGGCAATCTTGCGCCGAGAAACGAGCCGTTTTATTTGGAAAATCTGGCATTTATGCAGAACCATTATCTGGCCATTACGGAATTTGCCAAGCGAAAAAACATTCGCGTTATGTTTATGAAGCCCGTTTCAAATTTGAAGGATTTTGCCCCCAATTACTCCGACCATCTTCAAAAATTATCGGATAAAGAATTAACCCAATGGCAGTCATTTTATTATCAAGGCCGGCAGACTCAAAAAAGCGGGGATTTGGCCAAAGCGCTTCTTTTGTACAAACAAGCGTACGCCATTGACAATACCTATGCCGATCTTTCTTTTCGAATGGGGCGGATTTATTTTGAGCAAGGCGATTTTAAGAAAGCGAATGAGCTTTTTGAGGACGCGCGGGACAATGACGTTTTTATCGTACGCGCTACTCGTGATGTTTTAGAAATTTTTTCGGATCTTGAGAAAAATAAAGACGTTCCTGTGGTGGACACCGAAAAGGTGCTGCTTCCGGAACTGCCCGGAGGAATCATGGGAGAGCCCCTTATCGAGGATAATGTCCACTTCTCAGTAAAAGGCCATTCGCTTACGGGACGCTTGCTTGCCGAGGAAATCGCCAACCGGAACTGGATTGCTCCGAGAGACGAGTGGCATTTTGAACGGGAACGGCCTTTCGAGGAAATTGCGAAGGAATTGGGAGTAAATACCCAGCTTCAACTCAATGCTTATCTGGACATGGTAAATTATTTCGGCAGTCATGTGGATAACCGCCTTCATTTTGCTCAAAAAGCATATGAATTGGATCCCAAAAATATTTTAGTGCTCCGGGCGCTGGCTTGGTCTTATTGGATTGTGGGGGAAAAAGAAAAAGCGGTGGAGGTTTATCAAGAATTGGCCCATATTAATCCGGCAGCGCTTGAGGAAGTCATGCAGCGAATCCCCAATATTCGCCAGGCATTAGGAAAAAGCTCTGCAGAACCAAGGGACACCCAATCAAGTTCACTCAATCCGGATTCTCTCGTCCCTCTTATTGCCAATGCCCCATAAAATTTTGGTGGTTGAGGACGATCCGGATGCGGCAGAAATGCTTCAGCTCCGGCTTGAAGCGAGCGGTTACGACGTCGCCATTGCGGCGAACGGCAAAGAGGGCCTTTTAAAGGTTGATGCCGAGCATCCGGATTTGATTGTTTGTGATGTCACGATGCCGGTGATGGATGGGTTCAGTTTCGTCAGGACGCTTCATGCGAAGCCCCAAACCAGGCGGATCCCCGTTATCGTCTTGACCGGCAAAGACAAAATGCAGGACATATTTCAATTTGAAGGCGTGCGGGATTATCTCGTAAAGCCCTGTCAGGCCGGCGAATTGATCGAAAAAATAAAACGGCATTTGAAACCGGCCTAGGCCCTCCTCCATAAACATGAGCCAATCAAAGAACAATTTGGTCTGGATCGATATGGAAATGACCGGTTTGGACCCGGAAAAAGAAGGGATTATCGAAGTTGCTTCCGTGATTACCGATTTGGAACTGAATATTTTGGCCCACGGCCCCCATTTAGTTGTCCGCCAGCCGCCCAAACTTTTAAAGGCGATGGATGAGTGGAATCAAAAACAGCATCAGAAATCAGGTTTGCTTGAGCTCGTGAAAAAATCCAAAACGAGCGTCCGTACCGCCGAGCGGCTCACGCTTGAATTCATTAAGCAATACTGCATTCCCAAAAAAGCGCTTCTTTGCGGCAACGCGGTCCATCATGACCGGCGTTTCATCATCAAGTATATGCCCAAGTTGAACGCTTTCCTGCATTATCGGCATATCGATGTGAGCACGATCAAAGCACTTGTCGGCTGGTGGTATCCGAAAAATAAAGAGCTGCCCGAGAAAACGGAAACGCATCGGGCCGTGGATGATATACGGGAATCGATTGAGGAGCTTAGGTTTTACAAAAAAATGTATTTCGTCTCACCGGAAGTGTTCGCCCCTCCCGCCTATAAACACGCCAAGTCCTAAACCGGCAGAATATGAGAATTGTCTCCTGGAATGTGAATGGAATCCGGGCTGTCGAGAAAAAAGGATTTCTCGAATGGCTTTGGAAAGAATCACCTGATATTTTGTGCGTTCAGGAAACCAAAGCACATGTGGAGCAGCTTAATCCCGTGCTTTTAAACCCGCCGGGTTATCATGCGTATTTTCACTCGGGGGAACGGAAAGGGTATTCGGGGGTTGCCACCTTTACGAAACAGAAGCCGCTTGCCGTTAAAACCGGCTTTGGCGTTGAGCGGTTTGATGTCGAGGGGCGCGTGCTTTTGACGGAATATCCGTCTTTTACGCTTCTCAATATTTATTTTCCGAACGGCAAACAAAATGACAGTCGGCTTCAATACAAGCTTGATTTTTACGAAGAAGCGTTGCGTTTCGTCGAGCGCTTAAAGTCGCAAGGGAAGTCCGTGATTATCTGCGGAGACTATAATACGGCCCACAAGCCGATCGATTTGGCCCGCCCGGAGGCCAATGAGGATGTTTCCGGTTTTCTTCCGGTGGAGCGGGCATGGCTGGACAAATGGGTGGCCCAGGGCCAGGCGGATGTGTTCAGGAACTTTTGTTCTTTGCCGGGACAATATACCTGGTGGGATATGAAGACCGGGGCCCGGGAGCGGAATGTGGGCTGGAGAATTGATTATCATTTTGTAACAAAAGATCTTCTTCCCCGGACCCAAAGCGCCGATATCCTAAAAGAGGTTTTGGGCTCGGATCATTGCCCCGTGAGCATCGAGTTAAAGCTGTAAAATGGGTGCATCCCACTTGATACAGTTGCTTTTCGTGTCATCCTGAGCCCTTCGT
>CAYJWM010000031.1:0-17365 GCA_964373885.1 uncultured bacterium
CAAGTAGTTACAAAGATAACGGCCGGTGGCTGATTTATTTATCTTCACAATCTCTTCCGGGGAACCCGTGGCAACAAGCTCACCCCCATGCACCCCGCCTTCCGGGCCGAGGTCGATCATGTAATCCGCCATTTTCACCACTTCCATGTTGTGTTCGATCACAAGCACGGTATTTCCGCTTGAGCGCAGGCGAAAAAGGGCCTTCAGCAAATTCTGAATGTCGGCGAAATGAAGCCCCGTGGTCGGCTCATCCAGAATGTAAAACGTTTTGCCCGTTCCCTTCTTGGCGAGTTCGCTTGCCAGCTTGATTCTCTGCGCTTCCCCGCCGGAAAGCGTGGTAGAGGGCTGTCCCAATTTTAAATAACCCAGCCCGATCTCCTCGAGAAGCTCCAACCGCTCCCGAACGCTTGGAATAGCGGAAAAAAAATCAAGCGCTTCCCGTACCGACAGTTCCAGCACGTCCGCGATATTTTTATCGCGATACCGCACTTCAAGCGTCTGCTCATTGTACCGCTTGCCGCGGCAGGACTCGCACAACACATAAAGGTCCGGCAGAAAACTCATCTCAAGCCGCTGATATCCTTCCCCGCGGCAAAGTTCGCAGCGACCGCCCTTCAAATTAAAACTGAAACGCGAAGCGTTGAAATTCCGAAGCCGCGCTTCACGCGTATCGGCATATAATTTTCGAATGACCGTGAACAAATCCGTGTACGTGGCCGGGTTGGAACGCGGGGTGCGGCCGATCGGGGCTTGGTCAATTTCAATTACTTTATCCACTAATTCCAAATGGGAAATAGACTGATGTTTTCCGACCGCGTAATCCGTCCTCCACACATGATTGTGAAGCGCCTTAAACAAAATATCGTGGACCAGCGTGCTTTTGCCCGAACCCGAAACGCCCGTCACGCACACAAAACAGCCCAGTGGAATTTCAACATCAATTCCCTTCAGGTTATGTTCTCGGCAATCGCGTATCACAATGGATTTTCCGCTCCGATAATCTTTGCGCTCATGCGGCACTTTAATCTCAAGCGCCCGGTTTAAATATTTTGCCGTCAAAGAGCGGCTTGAACCGTTCCACGCTGCCACATCCGCGCCTATTCCCACAATTTCACCGCCCTCAATGCCGGCACCGGGCCCCAAATCAATCACATAATCCGCCCGCCGTATGGTTTCCTCATCATGCTCCACGACTATCACCGTATTTTTCAAATCGCGGAGCCGTTCAAGCGTATTGAGCAATTTTTCATTGTCTTTCGGATGCAAGCCGACGCTCGGTTCATCGAGCACATAAAGCACACCGGTCAAGCCCGCGCTGATCTGGGCCGCGAGGCGTATGCGCTGAAGCTCACCGCCCGCCAGCGTCGTCACCGAGCGGTCCAGCGTCAAATACCCCAGCCCCACGTTTTCCAGAAAAGAAACCCGGTCGCGGATTTCCTTTAGAATGGGATCTGATATTTTTTCCTCGCCTTTTAAAAAACGAATCTCTTTAAACAGGCGGGCCGCCTCTTCCACCGAAAGCGCGCATACTTCAACAATATTTTTGCCGTGAATTTTCACCCCAAGCGACTCCGGCTTCAGCCGCGCGCCCGAGCAGGCGGAACAAACATCTTCGCGGATGAATTGGCGCACCTTGCGTTTGATTTCTTCCGAACCTGTCGAATAAAAAAGTTCCTGAAGTTCTTCGATCAAGCCGGTGATTTCCTCGGTGCCCCAGAACAATGCTTCCTTGACCTCAGGCGGAAGATCCTGATAAGGCGTTTTCAAATCAAAATGAAAATGCTCTTTCAATTCATAAATCAGGTCTTCAATCACATATTGATTGAAGGAAAAATAAATTTCCTCATTCAAGGCCCCTTTCAGAAGCGGTTTTTCGGAATGTTTGATCACCCGGTTCGAAATCACCTGGGAAAGTTTCCCGATCCCGCGGCAGCGCGGGCAGGCACCGTAAGGACTGTTGAATGAAAACATATTGGGCGCAAAATCCGAAAAACTGATGCGGCAGTGCGGGCATGTTGTTTTTTGTGAAAAGAAAAGCTCTTTTTTCCTTGCTTTCCCGTCACGATCGACAATGTTCACGACACAACCGCCCTGCCCGAGCTCCAAGGCCGTCTCAAGCGAGCGGCGGATCCGGCCCTGATTGGCGGGTTTCAGCTCCACCGTGTCCACCAGCACTTCGATGTCGTGGCGCTTCAATTTGGAAATTTTGACCGGCCGGTGAAGATCATAAACCTTCCGGTCAATGCGCGCGTGGGAAAACCCTTTCTTTAAAATTTCCTGAAGAAATTTTTTATACTCCCCTTTCCGGCCGCGCACGACGGGGGCGAAAATACCAATATGGCCGGCGGCCCCGATGGCCTCCACCTGCTTTAAAATTTCCTCAAGGGTTTGCTTCCCCGCGCGGCGTCCGCAGCGTGGGCAGAACACCTCCCCTAATTTTGCATACAGCAGGCGCAGAAAATCATAAACTTCGGTCACCGTAGCTACCGTGGAACGCGGATTATGCGGAACGGATTTTTGATCAATCGCAATGGAGGGAGAAAGTCCGGAAATATAATCCACATCCGGCTTCTTCAGGCGCTCAAGAAACTGCCGGGCGTAAGAAGAGAGACTTTCCAAATACCGCCTCTGCCCTTCGGCATAAAGTGTGTCAAAAGCAAGCGAACTTTTCCCGGAACCGGAAAGCCCCGTGACCACCACGAGCTTGTTTCTCGGAATTTCCAGACTGATATTTTTTAAATTATGCTCGCGGGCACCGAGGACGGTGATTTTGTTTGCGGTGGTTTCTAAGTTAGGTGCCGACTTTGAGGCGTGCAAAAATTTTCTCCAAGGTGGCGATCGCTGAGCCGACGGCCAGCGCGCTGGTTTTTGGGTTCTCCCGTGAGGGAACATTTCGGACTTCAAATTTCATGGTTCCATAAGAACTGATGATTTCAATTTCATGGGAATTGGTCCGATAGGCAGGGGAGGTAAAAAGCCGGACTTTTGTTTTTCGAGGGCCGATTCCGGCCAAACTGAGCGTGGCGGCCACATTCACATTCTGGGGAAAATACCGGATGGCGCGTTCGGCGGTCCCTTCAAACACAAGCGCCGGTTTTTTAATGGATTTGAGCCGGGCTTTCTTTTTTGAAAAATAAGGCGCGCCCAAAAGCCCGCGGAGGGGCTTGCGGGTCGTGATCCGCACCCGGCGAATCTTTCCTGCGCGCGCGGCCAAAACCGCGTCTATTCCGCCGATGGCCCCGGAAGGCACATAAATCGATCCTCGTATCCGCTTCAACAAGGCCTGCAAACCGCGGACCTCGAGAATCCCTCCCACGCTTAACACCAGAATGCTTTTCCCCCGCCGAAGCACTTTGGGGATCACGTCACGAGCGGCTTTCTGCGAAGCGGCTTCAATTACAAAATCACTTTGCCGGATTAATTGATTTGTACCAAGCGCGCGGAAACGGATGGATCGAAGCTTTTTTTGAAGGGCTTTTATTTTCTCGGGGTGAATATCGGAAACAAACGCAAGGCGGGCGAGTTTGGAAAACTTTTTGTCAATGGCTTTGGCGAGCGCGGAGCCGATGGCGCCCGCGCCGATGATTCCGACACGAATCATACGGTCGTAAGCGCAAGCGGGCGGTTCTGGTGATCGACCACAATCACTCTTGGCCGGTGCCCTTTGACCTCTTTTTCATTCAAACCGCAAAAACTCATGATCAAAATTTTGTCTCCCGTTTTTGCGTGAAGCGCGGCGCCTCCGTTGGTGCAAATGGCGCCGGAACCCCATTTCCCGGGAATGACGTACGTTTCCAAGCGGGAGCCGTTGGTCAAATTGGCGATCAACACTTTTTCCCATTCAACAAGGTCGGCTTCCGCCATGAGCTTTTCGTCAATGATGATGCTGCCCATGTAATTGATGTTGGACTCGGTCACGGTCGCGCCGTGTATTTTAGACTTAAGCAGTTGTCGAATCATAAACTCTCCCGGGAAACGGATATTTTATACCTTCATGAGAATATTATCAATCAGTCTTGCCGGCCCCACAAAACAGGCAACGGCCGCCAGGACATTCCTGTTCATGCGCCGGAGAGGGGCAAGCGTTTTGGGATTCACGACTTCGGCATAATCTATTCTATCGACCGAACTTAGAAGTATTCCCCGCATGGCCTTTTTCACCCGAATTGGATTCCGCTCTCCTCCCCTAATCAAACGGCGGGCCTTAAGAAGCGCCCTGTAAATCGCAAGAGCCCGAACGCGATGTTTGGGGGAAAGATAGCGATTGCGCGAACTCATCGCAAGCCCGCCCGGTTCGCGGACCGTAGGGCAGCGCTTGATGTAAACCGGCAGCCCGAGGCGCGAAACCATGGCTTCAATCACACGAAGCTGCTGAAAATCTTTCATTCCGAAATAAGCCGTATCCGGCTTCACGATTTCGAACAAGCGATGGACCACCGTGGCCACGCCGCGGAAATGGCCGGGACGTTTGGGGCCGCAGAGATAACGCGCCAGAGGACCCGGCTCAATGAATTCGCAAAAACCTTTTGGATAAATCATTTCTTGGGAAGGCAAAAAAAGAATGCTTGCCCCTTCTCGCTTCAGGATTTTTTTGTCCTGAGTAAGCGGTCTCGGATAATGTTTGAAATCTTCTTTGGGGCCGAATTGTGTGGGATTGACAAAAATACTGACGACGACGCAATCGTTTTCACGCCGCGCGCGCTTGATGAGAGACACATGTCCCTTGTGAAGCGCTCCCATCGTAGGTACAAAACCGATGCGCTTCCCCCGTTTTTTGAGGGCAGCAATCTCTTCTCGGAGCTGTTCAGCGCTTTTGATGACTTTGAGTGATTTCATCCAAAAGCTCGCAAATGCTTTTTTTGAAAACGGGGTGAACAAAATCGGTCCGCAAATCCCAAAGCGGCTTCAACACGAACCAGCGTTCCTGAAGCCGCGGATGCGGAACGGTGAGTGACGAAGTGCGAATCACTTCGTCCCCAAAGAAAAGCAAATCCAAATCAATCGTGCGCGGGCCGTTTTTTTCCGTCCGCGCGCGCCCGAGCAAAGATTCGACGTTCAAAAGGAGGTCAAGCAAATCCTCCGCGCTTAAATCCGTTTCTATTTCCCAAACCGTATTTAAATAAGACCCCTGCCGGGGCCCACCCACCGGCTCCGTTTCATAAACGGGTGCGGATCGTTTGAAACGAACGCGCGGATTTTTGCAAAGCGCCGCACGGGCTTTTTCAATCGCGGCTTCCCTGGAGCCAAGATTGGAACCGACACCGATAAAGACAGTTACAGACATAGGCCAATCATAACATTTCTAAAATGCTCGGCAAGCAAGCGTTTCTTGAAGGCAGCTCTCGGAGCTATTCGAAACTTGGTCCCGCCGTGTTTTTCGGCGGGTTCGAATGGCGAGAGCGTCCGCCAAAAATCTTGGCGGACAGGCAGGCCTGCCCGCCACGCCTTGTGGCGTGGCGGTTATTCGCCGCTGGAGCGAATAAACCGCCGGTGCCGGAAAGAAATGCTTGCTTGCCAATGAGGCGTTTAGCGGGTGTGAAGGCGTTTGATTCGGCCGACGGCCTCTTCCAGGCGGCTTTCAGCGATGGTGAGCGACATGCGGAAATAACCCTCTCCGTTCGGGCCAAACCCGTTTCCGGGCGTCACCACGATGTGGCACTCCTTCAAAAGCCGGGCCGCCAACTCCTGCGAGGTGTAGCCCGGCGGGACCGGCGCCCAAACATAAAAAGTGGCCTTGGGCTTCGGAACGCGCCAGCCGATCGCGTTCAAACCATCCACCAAAATATTGCGCCTGCGCTCGTAAATCGCCGAATGTTCTCTTGCCACTTCGCGCGCGCGGCCCAAGGCCTTGACCCCCGCCCATTGAATGGCCTGAAAAATTCCCGAATCCAGATTGGATTTCACTTTGGCGAGAAGCTCCAAAATATGAGCATGGCCCACGGCAAAACCGATTCGCCAGCCGGTCATGTGAAACGTTTTGGAAAGAGAATGAAACTCGATGCCCACTTCCTTGGCGCCGCTGGCTTCCAAAAAACTGGGAGCGCGGTGGCCGTCAAAAGCGATTTCCGAATAAGCCGCGTCGTGGCAAATAATGATCCCGTGTTCGCGGGCAAACGAAACCGCGTTTTTGAAATAATCTTTTGTCGCGCACGCGGCGGTCGGATTATTGGGATAATTCAAAAACATCAGCTCGGCGCGTTTTAACGCGCTTTCCTCAATCGAATTAAAGTCGGCGAGAAAACCGTTTTCCCCGAGAAGCGGCATCAAATAGGGTTGGCCGCCGGCAAACCAGGTGCCGGATTTATACACCGGATAGCCCGGATCGGGGACTAAAACGACATCACCGGGATTAATAAGAGCAAGCGGAATATGCCCGATTCCCTCTTTAGAACCCACCAGCGGCAGAACTTCCCGGTCGGGGTCTAGCTTCACCCCGAAACGCTCCTGATACCAAGCGCTCGCAGCGCGCCTCAGTTCGGGCATGCCTTGATCCAGCGCGTAGCGGTGGTTCCGTCCGTCGCGGGCCGCCTCCGCCAAAGCATCCACGATAAAAGAGGGCGTCGCGAGATCAGGGTCGCCCACGCCCAGATCGATCACATCTTTGCCTTGGGCGATCAACGCCCGCTTCGTTTTGTCGATTTCGGCAAAAAGATACGGGGGAAGCTTTTTCAGGCGATCGGCGCCGTCCGTTTGAATTTCAATTCCCATAATTTTCACAATTGATTGGGTTAAAATAAGTTAGAAAGAGGGCATTATAACAGTCCTAAAATACCCTGTCAATTTGACCAAAAATGAATTTTCCGGCGGATCAGATGTGAAAGGTGAACTTTGGATTGAGCAGGTGGATTTCGAAGGCCTTGCGGAGAAGTTCTTCCTTAATCCATGAAAGCTGGGTGGTCCGGTATAAGGAATAAATATCTAAAAATTCATCCTGCTTGCGTTTGATCTCAGCTTCGATTTGATCGTCATCATCCAAATAGATGATGAGAAAAATATTCTGCTTCTTTTCCATGGGTACCTGTCATCCCCGAGTGCTTTAATCGGGGATCCCCGACTAAAGATTTCGGGGAGGACGCTTTTGATTTTAAAATGCTTGTTCAAACCTGCTTCGCAAATCGAAATTAGGCATCCGACGCATCAAAAGACTCAGCCGGACAAAAAGACGTTTCCGCAGGGAAAGATCGTGGGTTTCATGCCAGCGGGAATAAAGCCGCAGGAATCTGGCTTCTACCTCGGAAGCTCTGGGGCAGGGACGCTTTGCGGGTTTTAACCATCCTCGTAATAGGCTCATGGTTTCTCCTGGTCAATATTAAAATCAAATGAAAATTGAGGGTCCAATTCTTTGATTTTTTTTGCCAATTGTTCCAGTTTATAATGAATGCTTAAATCTTTCGTTTCAATCCACTCGGCGTAGGCATCCAAAAATTGATCCACGGCCTGGTTTCGCGCCTCTTCATAACTGTAACGGTTCACGTCCTCACAGAATTTTCCAAAGCTTTGATCGTTAAAGTAGTTCATGAAATGAAAAAAATCCTTGCGGACATGCTGAAGCACCTCTTTATACCGGTTGAAAGAGGCTGCCAGTTTTCCGAGTACGGACCCGATCGCCGTTTTCCTCCGGTAAATCCGCTGGCTGAAATCGGCTGCCTGCTCATAATAATTTTTCGCCATGCTGGAATACTGCTCTTCCGTTTTGTCAAAAAAATGCCTCTCGGCGCCCATATTTTGGAAGATGCCCAGATGAACCATCAAATGATCTGCATTCACCTTATAAATAAAATAACGCACAATTCGGTCGTCATTTTTGGACAGCAGTTCATTCATGTCATTGACGCTCGTACTTAAATACCGCTTGATCGCCGTCTGATAATCCGGAAGCGAAGCAGCAAAAAGCAGATGGGCCAGATAAATATTGGCGTCCTCTTCAAACACATCGCCCGTGGCTGAGTGAGACGGAAAATGGCAGGCACTCCGTGATTTGAGGAGCGCATCCAAAAGGAATGCAATGGCTGAATCGCGCTCATGCTTCGGAATATCGAAGTACAAATATCCCTTTTCCTGATCTTTCATTCGCCTCTCCGTTCCTTACTTGGCTTTAATCTTTTATAATGTTTAAATCTCGTACTGACTAAAGGTTAACACGGTAGGTTTTAGGTGTCAAATTTGGAGGGTATTTTTTTACACAAACTATTGTTTTTAAACGAGTTGTGAGAAAGTACTTACTTTAGTTCTTTAGAAAGGCCCGCATCTCGGATAGGAAGCGGCGGGACTGAAGGGGGTATTCCAGTCGAAACTGCAAAAACTGCTCCCCAATGCGCTCAAGCTCACGCTCCGCCTGTAAGTCCAGATTGAATTGGGAGGCCTCGGGGAGGGGGGTTTGCAGGTAAAAAAGGAGGGTTTGTACGGCTTTTTTGGAAATCGGAAGGGATTTCGACTCTTTTTGGTCACATCGCGGGCACAGTATTCCGCCCTGCCTTGCGCTGAAATAAACCTGTTCCATTTCCTTCGCGCCGCAGGAAGCACATTGAGTAAGCTCGGGCAGCCAGCCGATGAGCCCCAACAATTTGACCTCAAAAGCACGGGCTACGCTGGCCGCTTGGGCCCGATGAAATTGCTGAAATGCTTCCCCGAGCAAATCAAAAACCTCGGGATGGGGGTCATGCGTATGGAACAGATGGTCCACCAGCTCGGTGATATAACTGCCGTATCCAAACCAATCCAAGCGGTTTCTCAAAGACGCATATGTCTCGGAAATGGAAACTTGTGAAAGAAGATGAATATCGGACTTCAGCTTTTCGTAATAAACAATGGAAAGACGGGTAAACGGTTCGAAACGGATGGTCAGAGGGGGAGTTTCTTTCCGTATTCCCTTGGCCACCGCCTTGATTTTCCCCGCTTCCCGGCAAAAAAGCGTCACCAAAAGCGAGGATTCTCTCAAAGGAATGCGCTTTAAAACAAACGCTTCGTCTTTTTGTATGGCCATCGTTTCACCAAATCTAGGCAAGGCATTCCGGCTCCGCTTCCCTGTCGGAAGCGCGACAATTGCAAAATTTGACTGCCTTTTGCGGACGCTGCGCGCGGCTGATTTTGGGCCGTCCACCCAAGCGAAAATCAACCGTACGCGCTCGTCAACACCGCTCAAGTCAGCAAATTTTGCAATAGTTTATCTTCTTCCAAGCGCATCCTTTTCTGCCGGCGCTTGGACTTATCCGAATAGCCGGCCAGATGCAGAATGCCGTGACACACATATCTTAGCAATTCTTCCCGAAACGCGGCTTTAAATATTTTCGCCTGCACGCGGGCCCGCTCGGGCGAGACAATCACCTCACCTAAAAAACGTGGACGTTTCGAAGTGTGTTCAAAAGAAGAAAAAGGAAAAGCTAAGACGTCTGTCGTATAGGAGTGGTGAAGATGTTTCTGATTCAAACGTTTCATCGTAGAGTCGGAAACAAAAACTAAACTCAGAATGGTATTCCGAAACTTCAAATCTTTTAAGACTTTTTCAGCAAATCGCTTTAAATACCTTCTGCTAATCCCAAATATATGGCTTTCAATTAAAACATATACTTTGTTTTTAGCTTTGGGCATCTTTACTGATTGAAAAATCTTTGCCTTCAAGCGGCGTCGTCGAGCGCGTAGCTTCTAGCTCGAAGCGAAGCGCGAGACGCCGAGCGAGTACGGTTGATTTTTGCTTGGGCGGACGGCCCAAAATCGGCCGTACGCAGCGGCCGCGAGAGGCAAAATTTTTCAATCTTATTGCTTCCGCTCATGCTTTTCGTACGCCTTGATGATTTCCTGGACGAGCCGATGGCGTACCACATCCTTTTCATTTAAATAAATAAATTTAATCCCCGGAATCAGATTCAAAATGTTTTGAATTTCCACAAGGCCCGATCGCTTCCCGTGCGGAAGATCGATCTGGGTAATATCGCCCGTGAGCACTGCCTTGGATGAGAACCCAAGGCGCGTGAGAAACATTTTCATCTGCTCATGCGTGCAGTTTTGCGCCTCATCCAAAATGACAAAGCTGTCATTTAAGGTCCGGCCCCGCATGTACGCGAGCGGCGCCACCTCGATAATTCCCTTTTGGAGATAGCGCGCCGCCTCGTCAAAATCCATCATGTCATAAAGGGCGTCATAAAGAGGACGGAGATACGGATTGATTTTCGCGTACAAATCCCCCGGCAGAAAGCCGAGACTTTCCCCCGCTTCAACTGCAGGCCGGGTGAGAATAATCCGGGACACTTTCTTGCGTTTCCACGCGTCAATGGCGCATGCCATGGCCAGATACGTTTTTCCCGTTCCGGCAGGCCCGATGGAAATCACAATGTCATATTCAAGCATGGCCTTGAGGTATTCTTCCTGATTGGAGCTTTTCGCTTTCAATTGCTTCCCGCGGTGCAGGAATGTGACCGGCGCTTTTATATCGCGCTCGGCGGTTTCCTCGGAAACGGCTGGAGCGCGGCCTTTTGTTCCCTTCCGGGACGCGGTTTCGGCATCATCGCGTATGCGTTCCAGCTCCGCCATGAAAAAATCAACCGCCTGTTTTACATTCGGTTTGGAACCGGAAACAACGAGCTGATGATTGCGGGCGGAAATGCGGACTTTAAACTCGCCTTCGGCAAACCGGAGGCGTTCGTCCAGCTGGCCGTACAGCGATATCGCCTCCTCGTTGGACCCGAGCTTAATGATTTTCTCCAAATTAATTTCCTCCCTTGGGCGCCGTTGATTTCAAATGAAGCTCCTGAAGCTGTTCGGGATACACGGGGGACGGCGCATTGGAAAGAAGGCATGTCCCCTTTTGGGTTTTCGGAAATGCAATCACTTCCCGAATAGAATCAAGGCCGAGCAAAATCGCACTCAAGCGGTCCAGTCCGATCGCGATTCCGCCGTGCGGCGGCGCGCCGAAGGAAAGCGCTTTCAGGAGAAAACCGAACTTTTCCTCCGCATCCTTCGCGCTGATCTGAAGCGCCTGAAACACTTTTTTCTGCACGCCTTCCTGATGAATACGTATGCTTCCGCCCCCGATTTCCGTCCCGTTCAGCACCAAATCATAGGCGCGGGCTTTCACTTGAAGCGGTTCCTTCGCGAGCAACGGCAAATCTTGGGCGCGGGGCGAAGTAAACGGATGATGATTGGCCTCGAGGCGCTTTTCTTCGTCATTCCATTGAAGCAGCGGAAAATCAACCACCCAGAGAATGCTCATTTCCTTCGTATTGATCAGCCGGAGCTCACCGGCCAATTTCGCGCGTATCGCGCCCAGAATCGTGCAGGTGTTACGCCATTGGTCGGCTACGATCAAAAAAGTGTCGCCCGCTTTTCCGTTAAATGTCCGAATTATTTTTTTCTGCTCCTCAGGTTTTAAAAATTTTGCAAGCGGTGACTCAAGCCCGTTTGCAGTCAATTTAAACCACGCCAGGCCCGCGGCGCCGAACCCTTTGGCAAACTCGGTCAGCGCATCCAAACGCCTGAGCGAAAAATCTTTTCCTGAAACCTTCAACCCTTTGACGGCACCTTTTTTCTGAACCGCCTCGCGAAATACCTTCACTTCCGTCGCGCCTAAAACCGAAGTAAGATCGGTCAGTTCCAAACCATAACGAAGATCGGGTTTGTCGGAGCCAAAACGGTTCATGGCGTCTTCATACGTCATGCGCTGAAAAGGCGCTGAGAGCTTGACTTGGCAAATCTCATTCACTACGCGCGTCAGGAGCCCTTCGATCACCGCAAAAATATCCTCTTCCGTCACAAAAGACATTTCCACGTCGATTTGCGTGTGCTCCGGCTGGCGGTCCGCGCGCAAATCCTCATCCCGCAAACAGCGGGCCAATTGAAAATACCGGTCAAAGCCGGACACCATCAAAATTTGTTTGAACAACTGAGGGGATTGCGGAAGCGCGTAAAACGCTCCCGGGATGAGCCGCGCCGGCACCAAATAATCGCGCGCACCTTCGGGCGTGCTTTTGGTCAGCATCGGGGTCTCGACTTCGATAAACCCTTCGCCTGCGAAATAATCGCGGGCGATTTTCGTAATTTGGTAGCGTTTGTAAAGATGGTCAAATTTGACGGGGCGCCTCAAGTCCAAATAGCGGTATTTCAGCCGTAATTCCTCCGAAATCTCGATTTTGTCCGTGACTTCAAAAGGAGGGGTTTCGGACGTGTTGAGCACTTCCACTTGATCAGCGCGGATTTCAATAGCGCCTGTCTTTAATTTAGGATTTTCGGTGCCCTTGGGCCGTCTCCCGACTTCGCCTTGAATGCTCACCACGTATTCGGAACGAAGCTTTTCACCGGCCGAATGGGCGGACTTGTTTTCGGGATTAAACACCACCTGCGTTTTCCCCCAGCGGTCGCGGAGATCGATAAAAATCAGATTGCCGTGGTCCCGGCGCGTGTCCACCCAGCCGCAAAGCGTGACCTTTTTTCCGATTTGTTTCTCGGTCAGTTCACCGCAGGTATGAGTTCTCAACATATCAAATGGTCCGAAATCCTTCCGCGAGCGCCTCTGGTTTCATCCGCTTTTGAGCACCCGTTTTCATGTTTTTAAGCATGACCTCGCCCGCTTTCCACTCATCCGGGCCGATGATGATCACAAAACCAGCATTCATTTTATTTGCACGTTTCATGTGATTGGCGATCGAACCCTCGGAAAATGAAAAATGGGCCCGTCTGCGGGCGCTGAAAATCCCTTCCGCCACGCGGCGGTAAAAAGCGCAGCTTTCTTTTCCGTGAACAAGGGCGGCTACATACACGGTATCAGCCAAAATTTCCCGCTCCAGGGAAACATTCGCCGCTTGAAGCGCGGTAAGCAGGCGCTCGACTCCGATTGAAAAACCGCTTGCCCCCATCCGGTCTCCGCCGAGCTCGTGAATCAATGAATCGTAGCGGCCGCCGGCCAAAACGGCGTCCTGAGCCCCGAGCCCCTCGCCGGTCACTTCAAACACAAAACCCGTGTAATAATCAATCCCGCGCACAAGCCGCGGCTCTTCACGATAGTTCACGCCCGCCTCGTTTAGAAGAGAAAGAATTTCATCGAAATTGGACTTGGCGTCTTTGGAAAGCGTCCTTTTCGGGGCCTCGCGAATCAAGGGCTGACAGGCCTCATTTTTGCAATCAAAAATGCGGAGCACATTGCGCTCCAATCGATACTGACAGTCAGGGCAAAGTTTGTTTTGAACCTTTTTAAAATAACGCGCAAGTTCTTCGGAATAGCTCGCGCGGTCTTCGGCGGAACCCAGATGATTGAGCTTCACGGTAAATTTCTTAAGCCCAAGATGATTTAAAAAACCTGCGATCATGACGACGAGTTCCGCGTCATTGACCGCGGAATGGGTGTTTAAGGTCTCCACGCCGATTTGATAAAACTGGCGCTTTCTTCCGGCTTGCGGACGTTCGGCGCGGAACATGGGGCCGAGATAATAAAGAAAAAGCGGTTCGCCTTTTTGAAGCAAATGATGTTCTAAAGCCGCGCGCACGACGCTCGCGGTCATTTCCGGCCGGAGCGTCAAGCTTCGCCCTCCCCGGTCCTGAAACGTATACATCTCTTTATGAACGATGTCCGTCGCTTCGCCGATGGAACGCGCGAAAAGCTCGGTGGATTCAAGGATGGGGGTCCGGATTTCCCGGAACCCATACGCCTCAAAAAAGTTTCGGGCATAGTCCTCAAGCGCCTGCCATTTCGCCAGCTCCGGGCCGAACAGATCATCCATGCCTTTGACGCTTTGAAATTTCATAAAGGCATTTCCACCAATGGGTTAACTAAAAGAAGGATGGCCGTTGAAGAGAATAGGTAGGAATGCGCGCTCGGATTAAAAGAACTTCCGTTTCCGGGCTGTCCGCATCTTGCGCCTGCGCTTTTCGCTAGGCTTTTCATAATGTTTTCTGGCTTTCAGAATCTTGAGTATGCCTTCCCGTTCGATCTTTTTCTTAAGCCGTCTCAAGGCCTTATCGAGCGGTTCATTGTCCCCCACTTGTACTTTCAGCACCAAACATTTCCTCTCTTTCCTTGATTCAATCCACCGGGTTGAAAAACAGGGGTATTATACGCCCCGAGCTTCATTTGTCAAGGTGAAGCATTTTCGTAACCTTTTCAGGGTCAAGGAGATAGAAAAGGGGCAATTGACAGTCCCGGTTGAATTCATTATAGTAACTCGCCGTGTCTCAGTTTAAAGACGAAATCACAGATTATTGGAAAAGTTTGGCGCGACTCCTCTATCCGGCGAGATGCCTTTTGTGCCAAATTCCCCTTGTGCTAAAGGAACATTGTCTCTGCCTTTCCTGCCGCAAGAAAGTGCTGCCCCTCAAAAATCCCCTCTGCGTCAAATGTTCGCGCCCCTTTCCCCCTTACGCGAAGAAACGCTCGGTATGCGGAGACTGCCGGACGAGACGCCCCGCTTACGACCGGGGTTTTGCACTCGTGGGGTACTCGGAACCGGTGAAGCAGATTTTTCACGAAATCAAGTATCAAAACAAGCCGTGGCTTCTCGATATTTTTTCCCCGTTCCTCAAGGAATTCGCAAACACCCACCCGCTCACCTCCTACGACATGATGGTTCCGGTTCCGCTTGACCCGAAACGCCGATGGGAGCGTGAATTCAACCAGGCGCTTATCCTCTGCCGGATGTTAAAAAGAATGGAGAACCGCTCGCCGCTCACCATCCAAACTGTGATTGTCAAAAAGAAAAAAACTTCCCCTCAAAGCACGCTTGGGAGAACGGAGCGGCTTCGCAATTTGTCGGCTGCGTTCCGTGTCAAAAGAAATTCGGTCCAAGGCAAAAAAATTCTCTTGATTGACGATGTGTTTACTACCGGCAGCACGATTCACGAATGCGCTAAAACGTTAAAAGACAATGGAGCTGCGCAGGTTGATTTCCTGACTGTGGCGCGCGCGATTCCGAATTCATGAAGATCCTAGACCGGTATCTGCTAAGAGAGCTCCTGTTTCCAATCCTTTTCTGTTCCTGTATGCTCATCATGCTTGTCCTGATCTCGGATGTGTTTGATCATTTGGATGAAATGCTGAAGAACAAACCCCCCTTGGTCCATATCGTTCAATATTATTTGCTGTTGATTCCTCATCTGTTCGTGGAAACCATTTCCTGGGCCAGTTTTCTCGGCACGATTTATGTGCTTTCAAGCTTCAGTTATCACAATGAGCTCATCGCCATGAAGGTTTCGGGGCTTGAAATTACCTCCATCATCCGCCCGATCGTTTTTGTCGGCCTGGTCCTAGGCATTGTCACGTTCCTGGTAAGTGACCGCATTGTCCCGGTGACCTCGCGTAAAAAACAGCAGATCCTGGAAGAGCAAATTCAAAAGAAAAAAACGACGGAAACGCACAACGTATTCCAAAACGTTACCCATTATGGAAACAAGGACCGGCTTTATTACATACGCACCTTTTGGCCGAAAGCTCAAACCTTGAGTCATTTCACCATTCTATGGCTGGATGCAAAAGGAAAAATAAAGAAAAAATCCATCGCGCGGGAGGCCGTCTGGACCGGAAGCGAGTGGGAATTGCAGAATGTGACGGATTACTTGATGGAAGGAAACGGCGAGATTTTCGGCGAGCCGGTATTTAAGACCGTGGCCGTCTACCCCGAAGTGACGGAAACGCCCGAGGATTTTCTGAATGCCGCGCGGGGAAATCAATACATCAGCTACCGCGACCTGAAGGGTTACATCGACAAACTGAAGGAAAACGAGATCAAACTTTATGCCGAAGCCGTCACGCTTCAGAATAAACTGTCCTCTCCGTGGAACAGCTTGGCCGTCATGTTTTTAACCATTCCTCTTCTTGTCAAATCCGCCACGCGGCGCATGATTGCTCCCACGGTCCTGGCATGCCTCGCGCTTGTGTTCCTCTTTCACACCTTCGGGGCCATGACGCTGGCGCTCGGAAAAGCGGGCAAACTCATGCCGCTGTTAAGCGCTTGGACCCATCAATTTGTATTTGGATTTGGAACGTTCTTCTTTATTGAGCGGGCCAACCACTAGGAGGCGTTACTGTAGGTGCCGGGCTAATACCGCGTCAATCTTAATTTTACCGGCGCTAATGCAGGCGCCAATGCGCCAGTACTCATCGTGTCGGACTTGATGTCCGACTACAATGATGTATGGGAACGCGGTACTGTGCTGATTGAAATTGGAACCCCAATTTCAATCTTGACTGCGCACTAGAAGTGAGTCTCTAGCAAAGATTGATCAACAAGTCCATCATAAGGTCCATCCAGTTTGACAAAATCCTGGTAATGCTGTTGGCGCATTTTTGGATCCGGTCCAAGATATGCATAATAGGGATCCTCGTCAACAAGAGAGTCTGTCTGGGTGCATCCCACTTCATACAGCTGTCATTCTGAGGCGAAGCCGAAGAATCTATGAGTCATAGATCCTTCGCGGAGTTTACCCTGAGATGCTTCGTTTCACTCAGCATGACAAACGAAGGGCTCAGGATGACACGAAAAGCAACTGTATCAAGTGGTATGCACCCGTCTATCTCGCCGAAAGCATAATACCGATAACTTGAATGAAGATAGTCCTTGGCGTCCGGAACCAATCCTGCCCGAACCGGATAACGTTTAGTTCGGGTTTGAAGTCTTCGCTTCGGGAAGTTTTAATTTGAAGATTCTATTTCGCCGATCGAAAATTACCTCGTCGAACAACTCAAAGAATCCGTGCCTGCCAAGCAATCCTACTCCCAGTTCATCCATTCGTTCAGAGAAACCAGCAAAGCATTCGAATCGCATGATTTTATTATCAATGAGCGCCATGACGTTGATTCTGTGATAAAAACACTCCCCTCCACCGCCGAATCCCGCCATTTGAGTCAGGTGCCCTTTTTTCACCTCTAAACCCAGGCGTTCGCCGAAGATTGCTGGAAAAACACAGTAATCTACTCCTGAATCAACAACTGATGGAAAGGAGAATTTAGTTCGCGTGTTATTCCATTCCAAAATGGTAGGCAGTCTTGGAGAATACATAACACCCTGATTGGGAGGAATCGAAGTTAATTCGGTATAGGGAACGGTGAAGATATTGCTCAATAGAGTAATGCGCTCGTGGACTCGTCTGGAACTTTAATTAAGAAAGGCATTAGTTCGCCTTTTTCTTCGGCAGCCTTCAAAGCTTCATCAATGGTATTCCCAAAACCAAGGACTTTTTTTTCATCCTTGGTCATCGTAACCCATTTCCCTTTATAAGGGGCGAGCAGTTTAGCTAAATGTATTGGCTCTTTTGTGTCGGGCATGTTCATCACTTATTAAAGAATAACACCCTAAACGAATAAATTCTAGGGCTCATAAAAATTGGGGTGCCTACCACCAATGGCGCTTCCTTAAGCAGTTTTTGTGGTGCAGATCCCCCGGTCAAG
>CAYJWM010000032.1:0-17057 GCA_964373885.1 uncultured bacterium
ACGGAAGCATTCCGAACGTTGACATTAAGTACGATATTAATGACGGAAAAGGTGCCAATGGAATCGCGGGCGATGCAGACGATTATCCGTATACGATTGCAACCGGTGCTCCAGGTTGTTCGCCGATCTCACCGGCACTTACATGCAACGCTACGTTCAACTGGCTCAGCGTTCCTGACACGGCGACGGGTCTCGCGAGGATTAAAATCATTGATTCCAGAGTCGCGGAAAGCGATGTGATCGGGATCTCGCTGCCTTTCAATATCGTGGGTAATTTTACACTGCTCGCCCCCAACGGCAGCGAATTATGGAGCGTGAATTCGGCTCAGACCATTCGGTTCAATTGGGGCGGTACGATGGCCAATGTGAATTTTTATTACACGAAGAACACCGCGGTTGATCCTGCCACGATTCCTGATATCGACTGGATTTCGATCGGTTCCGTAAACTATGGGTTGGGAGATGGAAGCGGCAATCCTCTTCCAGAACGTACGTTTTCCTGGACGATTCCAGATGATATTTCGCCCAATGTTCGGGTGAAGGTGGCCTTTGCGGGCGATCTTTCGGTCTACGATGTGTCGAATAACTTCTTCAAGATCCGCGGTTCCTTCACGGTTACCAGTCCCAATGGTAATGCCGACATCAATCTTGCCGAACGCTGGGTGACGTTTGATTCGAAGGCGATTGAGTGGACGACGTATGGAACGATCCCGAACGTCAAACTCGAATTTTCAAACGATGGATTTGGTTCCGATATCAACCAAATCGGCACCGTGACGGTCCCGAACTGCACACCCGTTTCTCCTGCGGTTACATGTAATCAAACCTATAACTGGGTTGTTCCAGATCGTGTGTTAAAAGTTGGCGCCAACTATACGGTTGCGACCGACCTCAATGCGACCTATCCTGGGGCCAACCTGATTAAAGTGCGCGTTACGGATCCGAACGACACCGGGGTCTTCGATACATCAGATAACAATTTCAAACTTGATTATTATAAAACAACTTGGGACATCCGCGATCTTTTAACCAATGCTTCCTTAACCGCGCTCACCGTAAAGACCGTTAAAGACGTCGACCCCAACTATACGATATGGAACCAGTCCGGTTTGACCACGCTCCCGCCGATCGTGAAATACTTCCCGTACGGCACATGGGTGGCCACTTGGACAAAGACCGAATATGAGAGTATGACAGTAACCGTTACCGCGAGTCAGGATCGGGATTATTCAGTTATACCGTTAGGTCCATTGTATATGCAAACGTCGACCGTGCACATTTGGTCGGCTATTTCTCAGGTTTCTTTTGATCCGGATCTGGACAAGATGGCTGTGACGGCCTGGCTCGAACGAGACGGTTCGAAGGTTCCAGGGCCTATAAAAGCCTTCTTCAGAATTCGAGATGGCGCAACTCTCGTGGCAACCTTGGGAAGCCAGACGGCGGCCGATCCGAGAAACGCTACAACCGCTGAGCCCGCTCTTCCTGATGCCAATGGTTACTTTTACTTCAAGCTTCCCGCACCTTCAGGGCTCGTTTCCGGCAAAGTTTATGTTGGGGAATGTGAGATTGAGATCGGCACGGGCGGTAAGTTTAATACGCCAATGTCCTTTAATATTTCAGCCGAAGTAACGTTAGAAGCGACAAAGGATAAAGTAGACGCGATGCTGGACAAACCTCTTTCTCAAGTTGAAGGCGCAATCAATGCTTCGCTTACTTCCTTAATTAATGCGCAGACGGCGGTAATTGATACAAAATTAACTGAGCAAAAAACCTTCATGGAAGCGAAGTTGGTTGCGATGGAAGCAGCTACCGTCACGCTTCAAACAGCTGCTATCGACAGCAGGGATGCGGCTAATGTGCTCGAAGCCACCGCCAAGCGATTTTCATGGAAAACGGGCGTATCGCCCAACCCGGCATTGGCGGATGACACCATTACGATTCAAGCGCAGGGTATTGCCGGTCTTCAACCGATTCTAAGTGTGTACAACCACTTAAATAAAGAAATAATTGCAAGTGGTCTCATGACGGAAGATCCGGTACAGCCCGGCAATTATTCTTTCTCGTTTAAGGCAAACACAGCTTCATTTACGCCCGGTAAAGTATACACCTACATTGTGACGGAAGACACAACCGGCGGCTTGGTGGCCGGCTCCGGTTTCGTGGAAAGTATGTCGCTTACTTCGATTGCCGGTCTTGCCGCTTCCGCCCCCGGTGCTGAGCGGGCCGCCAAACAGGCGGTGGATGCGATTAAATCCCTTGAAGCCATTATGTCCAAAGGCGGCGACTTGGGTGGTATGCAAGATTCCGTTGACGAACTGCAGGATGTGATCAATCAAATTCCGGATATGATTTCAAAGGCGATGAACAAAGAGGGCGGTCCGATGGCCCAGGTAAAAAACAACGTCGAGGACATTTCCAAGCGGTTGAAAGCGCTGGCCGGGAATGAGGGTTATGATTTCGGCCAGATTTTCCAGAAGAGTTTAAGCGAATCTCCGGACATTAAGGAAATCCGCCAAAGTGCTGACAATATCATCGCGGGCGTTGATGTGTTGGGTGCGGTTGTGGCGGCCAAGCTGGGCGGAAGCGAAGATCCGATTGTGTCAGTGTCCTATACCTCCGGCAGCGTGATTTTGCGGGTGATTGCCGTGAACCCCTCAGAGACGAAGACCCAGGAAGTTCCGATCAAAATCTATCTTCCCATAGAAGCCGCGCCGAAGGATATTATCGATAAGGGCGATTTGGAATTGGAATACGATTCCGTAAAATCGCAATACTTTGTCTTTAAAAATAAAGTCGCTTTGGCCCCCAAGGAAACAAGGGTGTTCCAGGTTGAATTGGAAGACATCTGGTTTATTCAAAAGGAATTGCTGGATGGGCTGAAGAGCCAGACACAGCATATTATTGACCGGCTGAAAGACACGGCTTACTTGAAACAGGCCGAGCTGATCGCAGGTACCATCTATGGCCGTTTGGATCAAATTGCTATTTCGCAGGCGGATGAGTCCGTTTCCAAGGAATTGCATATCGGACTTTACCGCTCCAATCTGAAAGTGGTGGAAGGCATTAAAGAAGATATTGCGCGGCTGGAAAAGACTCTTGCAGCGGTCGGCGCTCCTCCCGCACCTGAAATGCTGGCCGAATCCAAGCTGAACTTAAAAACGCCGTCCAAGGCGACAACCTGGTTCGTTATTTTTGCCATCCTTATCTTCATCGGTCTCCTGGGAGCTGTCTTCTTCTTTACCTGGCAGGCGCAGATTCAGGTTTCTGCCAATATTTCCTCAAAAGTTAATAGCGAAGTATTTCCGGAACTAGAAACGCATAAATCCGCAAGTAAACAATCCACTTCAGGCGATGAGTGAAAGTAATATAGATGTCGCAATCGTAACTCCCCAGGGAATCCTTTTTGAAGGCAAAGCCAAAAGTGTGGTTTTACCGGGCGAAAAGGGTGTATTCGAAGTTTTGTCAAACCACAAAGCGCTCTTAAGCCGTCTCTTGGCAGGTGAGATTATGATTGATGATCAGCCCATTCCCGTGCGGCGCGGGTGTGTAAAAGTGGCTTTAAACCGGGTGTTGGTGATTGCGGAGGGCGCAAGCCATTGATGCGTTAGGGCGCGAAGCAGCGCTGGTGCTTATTTTTATGATTTCCGTTTTGGGGCCGTCGGCCATTTTGGCCGCGGGAGGATATGCCAGCATCCAGGCGCTGGGGCGAAATCCGTCTGCTGCTCCGAAAATTTTTACGGCGATGACCATTTTGCTTCTGTTTGGAAGCGCTATTTCCATCATTTCGCTTTTGGTTTTGTTTCAATTGTTTTCACCGACTTAAATTTAGGTATTCCTTCTCCCCCTTGGGGGGAGAAGGAATTACTAGCCCTCTCCCCATAGTGGAGAGGGGATTACGGAACTCGACAATATAGGATTGACCCGATATGGTTTTTTTTCTGCTGATCTTTATTCAGCTCGCGATGTTCGGGATTTTAATTCTCCTCCTGCGCTTTCTCTTAAAGCGCCATATTGGATCCGCCTTAAGCCGCATTGAAGCGCTTACCCAAGAACATACCCAAAAACTCTCAGATGCTAAAAAACGCATGGACGAGGCCAACGCGTATTACAGCGGCGTTTTGGTAAAGGCCAAGGACGACGGAGAACGGGCCAGACAGCAGTTGATTGCCGAAGGGATCAAGGAGAAGCAGGAGACAACCGAACAGGCGCACAAACAGGCCGAGGAAATTGTCGAGCGGGCCCAAACGGCCGCCGATATAATGAAACAGCAGTTGGATCAAAAAATTGATGAGGAATCGGCAAAAAAGGCGTATCAAGTGATTGGTGAACTTCTTTCCGGAAAAATGGGGGAAGAAACTCATGCGCAATGGGTGCGGGAACTTTTAAAAAACGGTTTTGAGCGTTTAAATCGGCTGCATGTCTCCGACGATGTTAAAGAGGTGAAAGTGATTTCTGCTTTTCCGTTGAAGCCGGGAGAGAAAACTCTATTGACTTCCCGTTTAAAGGAAGGGCTGGGGAGGGAAGTACGTCTTTCGGAAGAAGTGAATCCGGAATTAATTTTAGGAATTTATTTAACCGTCGGCAATGTGGTCATTGATGGGACGTTCCAATACCGCGCCCAGGAAGCGTTAAAACATGTCCCATCCGCAAACGGTTGATCAGGCGAGAAGCGCCAAATTCGAAATTCGGGAAGTCGGAATCGTGGAGTCTGTGCGCAAATTTATCGTGATTGCCAAGGGACTGCCTTCCTGCATCAACGGTCAGATCGTTGAGTTTGACAAGGGCGTCAACGGCATTGTGATGGGTTTTAAGGAAGACAAAGTACAGATTCTCGTTTTAGGGTCTGCTTCGGGCATTCGCAACGGAGACAAAATTTTCAACCGCGGTGAACCTCTTGTTCTTCCGGTGGGGGGCCAATTTATAGGCCGCATTGTCAATGGCATTTGTGAACCGATAGACGGAAAGGGGCCTATTCAGCCAAATGCAATGTATCCCGTTTTTCGGGATGCGCCGGGCGTTATGGACCGAATTCCGGTGCAGGAGACCCTTGAAACAGGCACCGTTGCGCTTGACGGCGGCATTCCGATCGCGCTGGGCCAAAGGCAGTTATTGATCGGGGACCGCTTGACCGGCAAAACAACCGTGGCGGTCGATGCGATTTTGAATCAAAAGAATACGGGCGTGATTTGTATTTATTGCTGTATCGGCAAGCCGTATGTCAGTTTGATGAAGACGCTTTATCTTTTAACCGAAAAAGAGGCAATGCCTTATACGATTGTCGTGAGCGGCGTTTCTTCCGCCTCGGTGGCCGAACAATATTTGTCGCCTTATACGGCCTGCATGCTCGGCGAATATTTCATGTATCAAGGCCGTGATGTTTTGGTGGTCTTCGATGATTTAACGAAACACGCATGGGTGTACCGCCAGATTTCACTTCTGCTCGAACGCGCTCCCGGCCGTGAGGCCTACCCGGGAGATATTTTTTACGTTCACTCACAGCTTGTGGAACGCGGCGGATATTTGAAACCGGAGCTGGGGGGCGGTTCCATGACGTTTCTTCCCATTGCGGAAATTTTGCAGGGGGATGTGACGGGATATATTTCCACCAATTTGATTTCCATGACAGACGGTCAGGTTTATTTTAACACGAACTTATTCAATAAGGGCGTGCGCCCCGCCATTGATTTTGGGCTCTCCGTTTCCCGCATCGGAAGCAAAGCCCAATGGGCGGCCATGAAAGAAGTGAGCAAAAGTTTGCGCATTGAGTATTTGCAGTATCAAGAACTCTTACAAATGACTCAGATCCACACATCGGGGCTTTCAAAGGAAGCAGAGGCGCGATTGAAACGGGGCGCGGCCATGACCTGGATTTTAAACCAGGACAAAAACAAGCCCGTTGCAATGGAACATCAAATTATGAATTTATATGCGCTGAACAAAGGAGTGCTGGATAATTTGTCCACGGAACAGATCAAACAATTTAAGGAAGAATTTTATCCTTTTGTGTTAAATGCTGATCCGGCGCTCGCGCCGGCCATACGCGAAGCAAAGGCCGTCACCAATGAAACGAAGGAAAGAGTCAACCATCAATTAAAGGCCTATTTCGAAAAACGCTCGGCGGCGCGGCCGTAACGGAAAAACAAATGCTGGCACTTGTGAAAGTGAAGAAAAATATTGAGTTCAATCAGCAATTCAGTCAAATCCTTGAAGTGCTGAAGTCCATCGCCGTGGCCCAATTTCATACGCTGGAACATAAGCTTTCGATTTTTGAGCCGTTTGACAAAATGCTTGATACCTTTTTTGATTCCATTAATACGAAACAAATTACCCACCCCTTTTTAACCGGGGGAGACCAAACACTCGGCGTGGTGGCCATTACCTCGGACCAGGGCCTTCTCGGAGGTTTGAATATGCGTGTTGTGGCGGCTGCGGTGGGGCTTATGAAATCCGGCCGGGATCAATTGGTGATTGTGGGCGAGCAGGGAAAAACATTTGCCCGCTACAATAAAATGCCTTTTGTCGCTTTTTCCGGCATTAAGGACGACCAGCGCCAGGAACAGGCGGCCCAGTTAAGGGATTATTTATTCACCCAAATCAAGGCGGGAAAATTCGGATCGATTCAGGTGGTTTATCCGCGGGCTTTATCGCTGGTGAATCAGCGCCTTGAAGTGGCAAGGCTGCTTCCGCTTTCGCGTGAAGAAGGAGAGGCGAAAACAGCAGCGGATTTATCGCAGACCATTTTGGAATCCACCCCGGAAAGTATTTTGGAATATCTTGCCTTTTTATGGGTGGGGCAGAAATTAAGTGATCTTTTCGGCATGAGCCGTTTGGCGGAACTCGCCGCCCGGTTCGTGCATCTTGAAGAGAGCACGCACAAGATTCAGGAGCTCAATAAAAAATTAAAACTCCAATATTTCCGGCTTCGCCATGAAATGATTGATCAAAGCATGCGGGAGCTGTTTTCCGCGAGAGTTTTATATGCCGGCTAACGGGGGGAACGGAAGAAAAGCAGGCGTCGGACGGGTGGTCTCCGTTCAGGGGCCCGTGGTGGACGTGAAATTTGACTTCATTGATGAAGTCCCCAACGTGTACAGCGTGATCAAAGTGCAGGCCATTGACCAAAGGGAAATTGTTCTGGAAGTGGCGGAGCATGTGCCGGTGAATATCGCCCGCTGTATTTCCATTCATTCCACTCAAAATTTGCAGCGGAACACCAAAGCGGTTTCCTCGGGTTCTTCCATAGAAATTCCGATCGGCGACTGCATGTATTCGCGCATTGTCAATGTGCTGGGAAAACCCATTGACCAAAAAGGCGAAATCGTCTCCAAAGAAATGCGATCCATCCGGGGCAATGAATTGGGGACAAAAATCCGGGGCGCCATCGGGGGAAGGAAAAAATTTGAGGTGCTTGAAACCGGAATCAAAATGATTGATCTTTTGTTTCCGCTGGTTAAAGGAAGCAAAACGGGCGTGCTGGGAGGCGCCGGACTTGGGAAAAGCGTGATCACGCTTGAAATCATTCATAACATTGTGACGAAACATCAGGGGACCTGTGTGTTTGTGGGAATCGGAGAACGTATGCGCGAAGGAAACGAGCTTTATTTTGAGCTTAAGGCGCATAATCTTTTGGCGAAGACCATGATGGTGTTCGGACAGATGAATGAGCCGCCGGGGGCCCGTTACGGCGTCGCCATAACCGGCGCAACCCTTGCCGAATCACTTCAGCAGGAAAATAAGGACGTGCTTCTTTTTTGCGACAATATTTTCCGGTTCATTCAGGCGGGCGCCGAAATTTCAACCCTGCTCGGGCGCGTCCCCTCGGAAACGGGTTATCAGCCCACTTTAATTTCGGAAGCCAGTGAGTTTCATGAACGGATTCGAAGCGGGCAGGGCGTAGCGGGTTCCGTGACCTGCGTTGAAGCGGTTTACGTTCCTGCTGATGATTTGACGGACCCGGCGGTGGTGGCTATTTTCACATTTTTGGATTCCTTAATGGTGCTTTCGCGCGAGCGTGTTCAACTTGGACTTTATCCGGCCGTCGATCCCCTGCAGTCTTCCTGCGCCAATTTGGATCCGGACGTGGTGGGGCATCGCCATTTTCAAGTGTCCCAGGATGTGATACGGATTTTTTATAAATATGAGGAATTGAGGCGTCTTGTGCTCGTCATCGGTATTGATGAATTGTCTCCCGCAGACCGGCTTTTCTACGAGCGGGCCCGAAAGCTCCAAAATTTTCTCACCCAGCCTTTTTCCGTCGCTGAGGCGTATACAGGGAAAAAAGGTTACTATGTGGAACTGAACGATACCTTGAAAGGGTGTGAAGACATTTTAAGCGGCCGTTACGACAAGAAACCGGAAGAGGAATTTTACATGATCGGCCCGTTGGTTTCTTAAGTAGTTCGGTTTTGTCTTTTTAATTTTTCTCCTCTCCCTCTTTAGAGGGAGAGGGTAGGGTGAGGGTGAAATATAACAAAAAAGCTACGTTTACCCCCTCACCTCAATCCTCTCCCCCTAAAAAGGGGGAGAGGAAAAGTTTCTGCGGGGCATTCGTGATGACCGAAAAAGATGTTAAACTTGGCGAGATTTTAGTTCAAAATGGATGGCTCCAAAAGGAAAAGCTGAATGAAGCTTTGGAGAAGCAAAAATCAAGTCATGAATTTTTGGGCGCTATTTTACTGCGCGAGAAGTGGGTCAGCGAAGAGCAGCTCATCTCGGCCTTGTCGGAACAATTTGACATGCCGTATGCGCGGCTTAAAAACTTTTACGTGGAATGGGATTTGGCGATGAAGTTTTCGACATCAACTATTTTAGATCATAGGTGTTTTCCGCTTCGGCAGAATGATCAAGCGATTACCTTCGGGATTACCAATCCACTCGACGCCTGGGCCCGTTCTCAGATCGAAGCGGAAGCAAAAGGGGAATCGGTGCAATTTGTTTTGGTGACACCTTCGGACATGCGCGATCTTCTTGAACGGTATCAGCAATATGTCAATATTCGCATTCGCCGTTCACTGGATAAGGAGTAACTATGGCCACTCAAATTGATACAGTACTGTCACAGGCGCTTATTGAAAAAGGATATGTCACGCGTGAGACCTTGGATCCGCTTGTGATGAAAGCGGCCGAGTCCAGCGGCGGGCTCGGGCCCCTTTTGGTACAGCGCGGGATGGTCTCGGAAGACATTGTCTTAACCGTGCTTTCGGAACGCTTGAAACTGGACCGCATTGATTTTACCAAAACTCAAGTCGAAAAAGCCGCCATTGACAAAGTCCCGCTCAAAGTGGCCGAGTATTATCATTTTCTTCCCGTCAAGCTTGAAAATAAAAAACTCACCATCGCCGTTTCATCTCCCTACGACACGCGGACACAAGACGCGATTCGCACTCATTTGGGCGTGGAAATTGAAATTGTGCTTGCGCGGGAGCAGGAAATTCTAGATGCGATCAAGAAATGGTACGGTCTTGGGGCAGGGACGATTGAAAAAATTCTGCAGACGACAAGCACCGAAGAAACGGCGAAAGCCGAAGCGGTTGAGGCCGAGGGAAAGGTCGAAGAAATCGAAAAATTGGCGGAAGATGCTTCCGTCATCAAGCTGGTCAATCAAATCCTGCTCGATGCCGTCCAGAAGCGCGCCACCGATATTCACGTTGAACCTTATCGCGGCAAAGTCAAGGTCCGGTATCGTATCGACGGTGTTTTAAGCAATACCAATATCCCCCCCGAAATCAAACAATTCATACTGCCGATTGTCTCGCGCATTAAAATTATGTCCAATCTCAATATCATCGAAAAACGGCTTCCGCAGGACGGGCGCGCTATTGTCAAAGTTTCAGGGGATACGATTGATTTACGCGTCTCCTCCATTCCTACGCCTTCAGGGGAAAGCATCGTGATTCGGCTTCTTCCAACAGCGCGTATTTTCAGTCTTGGAAAACTGGGGCTGGATAAATCGGATTTAGTTATTTTTAATGCGTTAATTGCCAAGCCCCACGGCGTCATTTACATCACCGGCCCGACCGGAAGCGGAAAATCCACCACACTCTATGCTTGTTTAAGCATGATTAATACCGATGAGCGGAAAATCATTACGATTGAAGATCCGGTGGAATATGAAATGGAAGGCATCACGCAAATTCAAGTGCTTCCGTCCATCGGGCTTGATTTCGCGCGCGGCTTGCGCAGTATTTTGCGCCATGACCCGGATGTCATTATGGTGGGGGAAGTCAGAGACCTGGAAACCGCAGAAATCGCGGCCCGAGTAGCGCTTACCGGCCATTTGGTATTTTCAACGCTGCACACCAATGACGCCGCAAGCGGTATTACGCGTTTGATCGATATCGGTGTGGAGCCGTATTTGGTCGCGTCAAGCGTCGAAGCTTTTATCGCCCAGCGGCTTGTCCGATTGCTTTGCGCTCATTGCAAAGAAGAAGATAAATCCCAGCCGGATGAGTTAAAGGCGCAAATCGCAAAAGAGATGAAATTGCCTTCCATTCAAGGCGTAAAGCTTTACAGGGGAAAGGGTTGCAATAAATGCAATTCGACGGGATTTTGGGGAAGAATCGCCATTTTTGAAATTCTTTTGGTGGATGAAGCCATTCGAGAAATGATTATGAAACAAGTCCCGGCGGCGGATGTCACAAAAGCTGCCATTTCAAAAGGAATGCGCACGTTAAGAAAAAGCGGCTGGCAAAAGGTGATTGCGGGTTTGACAACGCCTGAGGAAATTTTAGAAGTCGCACCGGAGGATATTACCGTGAGTGGAGAATCATCAGCATCGGAGGAATCAAAACGGGGAAGTGTTCATAAACCAGCCGGCGGAGAAGCTCCTACTGGAAAGGAACGCCAAAGAGTAGAAAAGAGGACTTATTCGCGGCTGGGAATTAAAGTCAATATCCGTTACCGCGTGGTGAAATCGTCGGCAGAACTTGCGAAGCGACAAACGGAACCGGAACATTTCAGCGTCACCAAAAATCTAAGCGCCGGCGGTTTGGTATTTACGGCCAAGGAACAGGTGCCTGTAAGTTCTATTCTGGAATTGAAAATTGAATTGCCGGACGCGAAAGAGCCGATTGAGTGTTTGGCGCGTGTGGTGCGTATCGAGGAAGTCGAAATCGAAAAAACATATGACATCGCGGTTTGCTTTCTCGACCTTTCAGGAGCTGATCGGGTCAAACTGGATGCATTTGTGGAAGAGGAGCTGGATTAAGGATACGAACAGAACCGTTATCCCCTAATGTACCGTCTACGACGACTGCTTCGCTGACAACGTATTATGCTGTCATTCCCGAAAGTTTTAATCGGGAATCCCCGGCTAAGGCATTCGGGGACAGGTCCAGTGGATCCCCGCTTAAAGATTGCGGGGATGACAAGAGTTTATGAGGGACTAAAAATTTATGGAAACTCAGAAAAACTTAGAACTCAATGTAACGCCGCGGAAAAAGAGACGTTTTTCTTGGGTTCTTTTTATAGCGATTGTGGTGTTTGTGATTTCGCTCGGACTCGATATCGGCGGCTGGTGGTTTGTCAAAAGAGTCACCGAAAAAGAAGCGAAAGCCAAATTTGACGATCAGGTGACGCAAATTGAGTTTTTAATTCGCAATCATATCGATGCTTATTTGGACATTCTTTATGATCTTCAAGGGTTTTTCGGTTGGAAGGGAGTCGTAGGATGGGACGAATGGCAAGCGCAAATCAAGAGACAAAAACGCAAGGAAAGTTATCCCAGCGGCATCGGGCGTTTGGATTTTGTGGCGCGGGTGAAACATGCCGATCAGGATGCTTTTGTTCAAAGCGTGCGTTCGGATGCGACTTTCATTCCCGCAGGTTTTCGGAATTTTTCAATTCATCCTTATGTTCCAATTGATCCCTCAAACGAACCGGAGGAATATTTTGTGTCTACTTATGTGGACCCTTATGAAGGAAATGAGAATGCCTTGGGTTTGGAGCACGGTTCGGACCCGAATCGTTTGAGCGCGCTTGAAGCAGCACGGGATTTGGACCGACCTCAGGCGACAAGACGGACCGTTTTGGTGGCCGATCCCGAAAAACAGCCCGCTTATTTGATTTTCGCCCCTGTTTATCATGAGGGCGTGCCTATTTCCACCATGAGCGAACGCCGGGAAGCGCTGAAAGGTTTTGTGGCCGGCGTTTTTAAGATGAGAGACATGTTTTCAGCTGTTTCGGAAAGAAAAAAATCATTTCGCGAGATTGAATTTAGAATTTTCGAAGGCGACACGCTCAATCAGTATTTAACCGAAGAAGATTTAATTTATGAAAGCACACCGTCGGCAGAATCAGGCGGGACTCCTGAAGCGCATCCGCGTTTTGCGGCACTCAGTTCCTTCAATGTAGCCGGGCGGATTTGGACGGTTTATTTTTATACCACATCCCAATTTCTTTTCTCATCCTACTATGAGCTATTGCCTCGGGTGGTGCTTTCGGGCGGGCTTCTTTTTAGCATCCTGCTGTTTTCCTTTCTTTGTTCCCTTGCGAATTTACAATCACAGGCCGTCCGCATTGCAGAAAATATGACGCAGCAATTCCGGGAAAGTGAGGAACGCTTCCGCTCGGTGGTGCAGTCGGCCAACGACGCCATTATTACGGCCGATTCGGACGGAAATATTATCGCCTGGAACAAGGGAGCGGAGAAGATTTTTGGATATTCAGAAAAAGAAATGCTGGCAAAACCTTTAACCACCATTATGCCCGAACGGTTTCACAAAGCCCATCTGGAGGGAATCAAACGGATCAGCACCGGGGGCGAAACCCGTGTGATTGGAAAAACGGTGGAGCTTGTGGGCTTGAGAAAGGACGGAAGTGAATTTCCAATCGAACTGTCTTTGTCGACTTGGAAGACGGGCGGAAGCGCTTTTTTTTCCGGTATTTTACATGACGTTACCGATCGCAAACATGCCGAAGAAGAGGTAAAAAAAGCGCACTTTCAACTGATCGAAGCGGAGAAATCAGCTACCGTGGCCCAGCTTGCCGTCGGCGCGGCCCATGAGGTGAAAAATCCGCTCGCGATATTGCTGCAAGGTGTGGATTATTTGACTCATCATGTCGATAAAGAAAAAAATTCAAATATCCCGTCGGTGCTTAAAGACATGGAAGATGCGGTAACGCGCGCTGACTATACCATTAAAGGACTGCTCGATCTTGCGAGGCCTCACAAACTGACCATGGCTTCCGAAGATTTAAATTCGATAATTGAAAATTCGCTTTTGCTCGTGAAATATCATTTGAATCAGCACCATGCCCAAGTGATTAAGAACTTTGGCCCAAAGCTGCCGCTTATTTCTGCCGATAAGAGCAAAATCGTTCAGGCATTTGTCAATTTGTTGGCCAATGCGGTGGAGGCCATGCCTGAGGGCGGTGCGGTTACGATTAAAACCTATGCAAAAAAACTGGCGGAAGCCGGCGGGCAAGTGGGCCGCAGAAAAGAAGATATTTTTTCAGTCGGCCAGCCGGTTGTGATTACCGAGATAGAAGACACGGGGACAGGAATCCCGCCCGAGGTTCTTCCGAAAATTTTTGATCCTTTTTTTACCACCAAGCGCAGCAGGGGAGGGACGGGCTTGGGCTTATCGGTGGTCAAGAATATCGTTGAAATTCATCGCGGTACTATTTTCATTGAGAATAAAAAAGAGGGCCGCGGCGCTCGAGCGGTTGTTGTATTTCCAGCCAAATCTGTTACGTCGAAAAAATAGGGAGGATTCGATGCCCAAAAAGAAAATTTTAATAGTCGACGATGAAGCGGGTCTGACACGAATGGTAAAACTGAATTTGGAGGGGACGGGCCGGTATGAAGTCCGAACGGAAAACAAGGGCTCTCAGGCGCTTGAAGCCGCGCGGGCGTTTCAGCCCGATCTGGTGTTTTTGGATATTGTCATGCCGGATATGGAAGGGTCTGAAGTGGCGCGTCAGATGCAGGAAGATGAAACGCTTAAAAACACAGTGATTGTTTTTTTAACTGCTGCGGTTACGGCGGCGGAGATAGGTCAAAAGGGCCTTGTCGGAGGTTTGCCTTTCATCGCGAAGCCGGCAAACATAAAACAATTGGTCGAATGCATTGAAAAACATACAAAAAAATGATTTGAGTTACGCAAATTTTCCCTCTCCCCTATGGGGAGAGGGCAGGGTGAGGGGGCGAATCGGAAGATTTACCCCCTCATCCTAACCTTCTCCCCCAAGGGGGAGAAGGGATTGTGTGAGCAAGTGCAGAACTTAAGAAAGTAATATTCATTATGGGAACATTTCGATATCGCGCCAAAGAAAATTCGGGGAACACCGTTGAAGGGGTGATCGAAGCACTTACGAGCGATGAGGCGGTTGAGAAAATCAATCAGCTCGGACTTTTACCGGTTCGCGTTGAGGAGGCAATGGCCGCCGCACCGAAACAAGAAAGCACAGAAAAGCAGGACGTGGCTTCGTCCGTGGCTCCGCCCGCGGCTTCCGCACCCAAAATAAAGGGCATCGGCGGCAGTGTGAAATCAAAAGAGATCACGGCGTTCGGCCGCCAGCTTTCAAGTTTGATCCGTTCCGGAGTTCCGATTTTGCGGGCGATCGGTGTGATTCACGAACAATCCGAGAACCCGAAGTTTAAAGGTCTTCTTAGCCGCATACACGAGGAAGTTAAAAATGGGGCGCCTTTTTCTTCCGCTTTGTCTAAATATCCGCGCTATTTTCCGCTGCTTTATTTAGCGCTGGTTTCGGCGGGTGAGGCCAGCGGCACGCTGGATAAAACATTGGCGACTATTACCGATTACCGCCAAAAACAGGAAGAAATTTTCTCCCGCGTGCGCACCGCGATGATTTATCCGGCCATCATGGCGCTCACGGGCGTCGGGACCATTGTTTTTATGCTGACGTTTGTCATGCCCAAACTCATGGGGATTTTCGCGAATTTGGGAGGGGATCTCCCGCTTCCGACCCGGATTTTAATCAACTTAAGTCACGCGTGCCGCACCGGATGGTTTTGGGGCGCTGTGGCCATTGTCACTTTTTCAATCGTGCTTGTCCTCAGAAAAAAGAGCAAGGGGCAAAATCTGTTTTTAAGCGCGCTGTCCCTTCGAGTCCCGGTGTTTGGCTCTTTTGTTTTAAAGGCCGAAATCGCACGATTTGCAAGGACGCTTGAACTTTTACTCAAAAGCGGCGTGTCGATTTTGAAAGCCATTGAGACCACAGCGCCGGTTTTAGGCAATGTGGTTTTAAGAAACGAGCTTATCCGCTGCCTTCAGGATTTAAAAGAAGGGGGTTCTCTTGGAAAAAGTTTAAAAAAATCAAAACGTTTCCCGCTTTTTATGACCAATTTGCTCATGATCGGAGAAGAAGCCGGAAAAATGGATGAAGCGCTTTCGGAAATAGCCCTTTTTTATGAGCGGGAAACGGATGAAGCCATTCGGGCGATGACCTCGCTTTTGGAACCGCTCATGATTTTGGGGATGGGCCTTGTGGTGGGATTTATTGTCATCGCAATGCTTCTGCCGATGTTTGAACTCAACATGGCGGTGAAGTAAGCGGAGAAAAATTAGTTATCACTTGACTTCGGCAAATTTTCCCTCTCCCCTATGGGGAGAGGGCAGGGTGAGGGGGCGAATCGGAAGATTTACCCCCTCATCCTAACCTTCTCCCCCAAGGGGGAGAAGGGATGATGTGAGAAAGTGCCGAACTCAAGTTATCAATTATGCGCTGGAAATGGGCTCAAGTTATTTTACTGACGGCTATTTTGTTTCCTTCTATTTTATCGGCGGAGGAGGAATGGAAAGAGCTGCGCGGGGACCATTTCATTATTTTTTATCTCAAGAACGATAAGTTTGCGGCCGATGTGCTCCGGAAGGCAGAGGGTTATTACAAGCAAATTGCCGCAGATTTGGGTTATCAGCGGTATTCGGATTTCTGGCAATGGGAAAACCGCGTGAAAATTTATCTGTACGCGACCCAGGAAGAATTTCTAAAGGCCACCGGCCGGCAAAATTGGTCTCATGGAATGGCGGACTACGACGCCAAAGAAATCCGTAGTTATATGTGGAAAGAAGGTTTCGTGGAGTCGCTTCTCCCTCATGAAATTACTCATCTGGTGTTCCGGGACTATGTCGGCTTTAAAGGCGAAATTCCCCTTTGGCTGGATGAAGGGGTGGCAGAATGGGAGGAGCTTCCCAAGCGGGCGGTCGCAAAGCAGGCGATGAGAACTTTTTTGGCGGAGGGAAGGAAATATCCCCTGCGCGATCTAACGCAGATCGATATCCGCAACGTAAAGATTGAATTGGCGGTAAGACTTTTTTATGTTCAATCGGTTTCGCTGGTGGATTTTTTAATTTCAAAATACGGAGCGGACCGCTTTATCGCCTTCTGCCGCCAGCTTCGCGATGGAAAAACGCTGGATGAAGCACTTAAATTTTCATACCCGGACCGCTTTAGAAGTTTAAACGAACTGGAGGAGCAATGGATCAAATACGTTTCAGAAGCTGCATAAAAATGATTGGCACCAGCGGTGTCATTCTGAGGCCGCAGGCCGAAGAATCTAAGGGCCGAATTGATCATGGAGTTTGCTCTAAGACTCTTCGCTTCGCTCAGAGTGACACTATGAAAAAAGGATTCACCCTCATTGAACTGATGTTGGTGGTCATTATCATCGGAGCGCTGGTGGCGATGGTGCTGCCGCGGCTGGCCGGACGCAGCGAGCAGGCCAGGGTTCAGGCGGCCCAAGCGGATGTGAGCTCCAGCATTGCCACCGGGCTTAAATTGTATGAGCTGGACAACGGCGCTTATCCCGGCACGACGGAAGGATTAAATGCGCTTTTTACGCGGCCCGGGAACGCTAAAAATTGGAACGGGCCGTATTTGGAGAAAAAACCAATCGATCCATGGGGACGTGAATATCAATATCAAAGCCCCGGGACCCACCGGCCTCAAGATTATGACCTCTATTCCCTCGGCAAAGACGGCCAGGTGAGCGCCGATGATGTCAAGAACTGGGACTAAAACGGGTGCATCCCACTTCATCCAGCTGTCATTCTGAGGCGAAGCCGAAGAATCTGACGCGAGATGCTTCGGCTACG
>CAYJWM010000033.1:0-16621 GCA_964373885.1 uncultured bacterium
TCAATAATGTGAATCAAAACCCCGTCATTCAAACGATTCAGGGAGATGATGTCTCAGATAATCTCCCAAGTCCCAAGATCATTACCGTCAATGAAGGGGCGCCATTGAGTTTCACCATTGTGGCCAATGACCCGGATACATCTGATACCGTCACTCAATCCCTTACGGGTGCTCCTAGCTGGTGCAGCTTTAGCGGCACGCCGGGCAATCCATCGACTTATACCGTCAATTGCACGGCTCCGGCTGTCACTTCCGATACGCCGTATCCCTTCAGTGTCGAGGCAACTGACGGATCCCTAACGGACAGCCATCCGATCAGGATCACGGTCAAGAATGTTACCCATACGATCACGGCCACAGCAGGTACAGGCGGTACGATCAGTCCAAGCGGTGAAGTCACGGTCAATCATGGAGCGAATCAATCCTTTACAATCACTGCCAATACGGGTTACAGGATTGTTGACATTCTAGTCGATGGCGTATCTCTGGGTGGTGATGATGGGTGTGAGGGTAAAGGGTTATTCGCTTCTCCTTACATTTATACTTTCCACAATGTCACCAGGGCTCATACGATTCATGCGGTGTTTGGTCAAATTCCGATTCAACGGTATGATCTGAACATCACTAAAGTAGGACAAGGTACCGTCACAGGTGCAGGTACTTATGATGCAGGGACTACGGCACCAGTCGATGCCATTCCGGATCCTGGCTGGCAGTTTAGCGGTTGGACCGGTCCGGATGCAGGCGAGTTAATCAATCCGCCTTCTCAGGCCTCAAATTCCATTGTCATGAATGGCGCTAAATTCCTGACCGCTAATTTCGCTCAAGACAATCAACCGCCCGTATTGGATTCAATAAGTCTTATTACACTCAGAGCACTTAACAGCCATCATCAGCGGTCGGGCAATCTTTGTCCTCCTCCCAGTGGTTCTTGTTCCAACAACGGTGATTATTGGCCTCTGACGAATTGGGCATATAGTCATTCACTTCCTGTGACAGCCACAGATCCCGATAATGATGTTTTAAACATCACTCTGAATCCTTCTGCTTCTGACAGATTACTGCTAGGACTTGGTTTTGTTAAGGACCTCGAAAATATCAATAATTCTACGCCCGGAAGTGTAAGTGCAGATGTTCCATTTAGGCATGATATTGTAATGGATCCAGATCCGGCTCGCATACCGAAGGTTGCATATTATCCAGACCAGCTTTCGCTTACCGTCACAGATGGAGTAAATCTTGTAACGCAACCTTTGAGACTTTTGGTGGAACCCTGGATTGATTTTATTATAAAGGCAGATCTTATCAATTTGGGATTTGATCCGCATGGTGATGTTAGTATTGCGGGCACGACATTGCCGATCCCGATTCATGGCCCGCCAAACTTGCCATATACCATGTATTACTTTGACATTCCTATCGTGAGCGAACAACCGCAATGGCCGGTTGTCGAACTGATTGCTACACCCGATTCGGCAACTCCTTCGGCTCCTTTAGGTTACGCCTTCGCTGCTTGGGGGACGGATCCTGATTTAAATAATTACATCAATGCTCACCACGCAGGCAATCCATGCCCGATTTCCGCAAGTCCTTGCCGAATCGATGTAGATTTCGCAATGGCCGCGAACAATGGTGGCATTGCTCTGAATCCCGTATTTTTCGAAATCCAGCCCACTGCACAGGTGACAATTACAAACGGAACGATTGTAAAGGTCCGAAGAGCGGATGGAACTATTATCAACTGTCCGCACGCAACCGCTTGCCCTGGGCCCGCTCCCGTCCGTACCACATATCTTGGGCCGGGTGATACGATTGAGGTGGCGCCATGAAAAATTTTCGCATGCTGTTTCTTTCTTCGCTATTTATGCTTCTTTTAAATAGTTTGATGCCATCCACTGCCTTGGCGGCTTTAGGTTTTGGTGATTGCCCCGGCAGTTACACGATTACCGCTTCAGCAGGCACCGGCGGCACGATTTCGCCGAGCGGTTCCATCAGCGTGGAGGAGGGAGACAATCGATCTTTTACCATTATTCCTGATGCCGGTTATTCAGTTCAAAATGTGACGGTAGACGGCAGTCCTCAGGGTCCCATTTCAAGCTACACCTTTTATAATGTATCTTCCGATCACACGATTTATGCCACTTTTATCAGGGGAAGCGTTACGCTTACCGTATCTATAGTCGGAAACGGGAATGTGACCGCGGATGGCACTGTTTTTGATGGGCCAAGTGCTACAGCGTTCACACGGACTTATTTAAGTGGAGAAACGGCGCATCTTTCAGTGCTCGGAGATCCAGGATGGGCATTTGGATCCTGGAGCGGAGCGCTCACCGGGAACGATACACCTACGACCCTTGTCATGGATACGGACAAGTCTGTTACAGCAACATTCTTTCCGGCAAGGATAGACGTTTCATCGCCTGATGGGATCGTCGTCACTCCGTTACCAGGTGGCAATGTTGAGTTTAGACTGAAAAGACTAGATGAAGATCCGGATGTTTTAAAGAAATTCAAAAATACAGCAATTGACGTGAGATTGACCAATAACATGGCGCCTTTAAAGCCCCAAGGTTTGTCTATTATCAAGTCAGAGGTAACCTCTATAACGTGCAAGTGGACCCAAGCTCCATCTCCAGCTGCGTCGGGATATGTAGTTCAAGTGCATTATTCGGTGCCCGATCCGGCTTATTGCTTTGTGGATGGAGCGCACGATTTGGAGAAGACCATTGCGCCCGGTAGTCCAGGTTTGACAATAGCGGGAAGTGAAGTCACTTATTCCGTACCGGATCCCATCGATCCCACTCACACTTATCGTTGCGCTCGGGTGCGTGCCACGAATTCAAACGGTTCATCTGGATTTACGGAACCTGCAGTAGCTGCAAGACCGCCCGCTTAAAAAAAGGTAGCGAAACATGAAAAATAATCGCGGTTTCACGCTTATGGAACTTCTGATTGTGGTTGTTATCATCGGCATTCTTGCCTCTTTGGTTCTTCCTCGAATGACCGTCCAGACAGAGAAGGCGAATGTGATGGAAGCGGTGACTTTTTTAGGAACCATGCGGAAAGGTCAGGAGCAATTTTTCAACGCTACTGGGTTGTATGCTCTTATACCTTACGGAAATACGGCCCCCAGCGCTTGGGCAAAATTGGGGATGAGTGTTCCAGATTACGCTCGTCCGAATGCTTTTTGGTTGTACGGAGCTTGGGAGAAAACAACGGGTGACGTTCTGTCAGGCCCTGGTAGAGTGTACGCCATTCGGGTTGATCCATCAAACGGTAGCGCAGGTAACTGTGACAACGGTCCTAATTATCCTTGCGGCATGATCTGGCTTGATCCAAACGGTACCTGGGGGGGAACAATTGATTACAGACAAAACCCGCGTCAACCTTTAGCGCCTAGCAAGTAGTGCAATTATTTCCCCTTCAAATGCCGATTACGGCTGTTTTGCTAAGGCACTTTTTTCAGCTTCGATGAGTTCTCGTAGGAGCGCTTACAGAAATTCCGCTACCAGCTTCTCTTGTGCGTCCTCCGAAAGTCCGAGACGATGCTTCCATAACGGCTCGGCAAGCGTTTGCTCTTCGCTTTCCTCATAGCACGGTCTTTCCTCGCGATAAAAAATTCCGGTGCCGATATAATCCGTGCGGGTGGCCTCGCGGTAAGCCGCCAAAACGTCGGACGTGTCGTGTCCGTTCTTATTGATGTCCTTCACATGTTCCTTGTAAAACTCATGCGTATTGATTTTGTTGAATGTCACACAGGGACTAAACGTATCCACCAAAGCAAAGCCCTTATGTTCCATCGCCTTTTTCATCACATCGATCAGCTGCGCCACATGGCCCGTGTACACGCGCGCCACAAAACTGCATCCCGAGCCCAAAGCGAGGGTCAACGGATTGATCGGAAGTTCCGGATTGCCGAAAGGCGTCGACTTTGTTTTCATTTTGAGAGCGCTGGTCGGTGACGTTTGACCCGTCGTCAAACCATAAATGGAATTATTCATCACCAGGTAGGTGATGTCCACATTCCGCCGCATCGCATGGACAAAATGGCCGACGCCAATCCCGTAGCCGTCTCCGTCGCCTCCCACAGCCACCACCGTCATCTCATGATTCGCAAGTTTGAAGCCCTGAGCAATCGGAAGCGCACGGCCATGAAGAGTATGCATGCCGTAGGTATTGATAAACCCTGGCAGATTGGAGGAACAGCCAATGCCGGAGATGGTCATGATGTGATGGGGTTCCAAATTCAAGAGAGGGTAAGTTTTCTTAAGGGCGGCGAGCAACCCAAAATCGCCGCAGCCGGGGCACCAATCAGGATGTACGTCGCTGTTAAAATCTTTCATCTCAGACATAAGCGATGACCCCCTTTACCCGTTTATAAATATCTTCGCCCGTAAACGGCTCGCCGTCGTACCGGTTGACCGTCCGCTTGATCTGAAAACCCGTCTCCGAGCGAATCAGCCGCGTCATCTGAGACGAAAAATTAGTTTCGACCGCCACAATCTCCCGGCAGGAATTTAAAATTTCCAGAACCCCTTCCACGGGCAAAGGGTAAAGATCCGTAAAATGCAGATGATTCACCGCGAGCCCTTCCGCTTGAAAATACCGGCAGGCCTCTTCAAGCGCGTCATAGGTCGACCCCCATCCCATCAAGGTGAATTCCGCGTCGTTCGGGCCCGTGAGCGTCGGAAGGCGCATGTCTTCAGCGCGCATCACATCCAATTTCTTCATCCGCTTCGCATGAATTCGATTTCGAATGTCAAGCGAGGAAGGCAGCCCCGCCAAAACGTCGCTGATCACGACGCCGGATTCGTCATGTTCATCGCTTGCCGACACATACATCGCCCCCGCGAGACCCGGGATTACCCGAGGCGAGATGCCGTCTTCGGTAATTAAATAGCGCTTGTAACTGCCATTGACGGACCCTTGGATTTTGCCGCGCTCAATCGGTGTACAAAATCGAAATGGATCCACCGTTTGAAAATGTTCCGACAAAAACAAATCCGAAAGAATGAGCACGGGAGTCTGATACTTCTCGGCCAGATTCAAAGCACGGCCCGCCGCATAAAACGCGTCCGCCGTATCTTTAGGCGCAATCACAATGCGCGCAAAATCACCGGAACCCCCAAACATCAGGTTCAGATCGCCCTGTTCTTGTTTCGTCGGAATGCCGGTGGAAGGCGCGCCGCGCTGGACATTGATGATCACAATCGGCTCTTCCAGCATCCCCGCCAGACCGATGCCTTCTATCATCAGCGAAAACCCGCCGCCGGAGGTGGCCGTGGCGGCACGCACGCCGGCATGCGCGGCCCCAATCACAAAATTAACCGCGGCGATCTCATCTTCGGTCTGCTTCACCACAATTTTATGAGACTTTGCTTTTCCGGCCAAATAATGAAGAATGCCGGTGGAGGGAGACATGGGATACGCGGCGTAAAGTTTAACTCCATGAGCCAAAAGACCCATGCCGAAGGCATGATTGCCGGTCATAAACATACGCTTTTTGCCGTCGCCTTCCAAAGCAACAGGAAATGGTTTGGCATGCTGTTTCACCCACTCAATGCCAAGCGAAAAAATACGCTGATTGATCTCAATTACCTGCTCTGATTTTTTCGCGAAACGGTCTCTGATAAAATCCAGCCCCACCTGCGGATTCAAGCCGAGCAGTTGGACGACGGCACCCGTCAGCATGATATTGACCATCACCATGTCAGCCCCCGGATCATTCATCAGCTCCCGGAAGGGAACGCCGTAAAAAGTGACATCGTCGCGCATCTTGGAGAGGTCTTCCGTAATATTCGAGGAATTATAAAAGACAACGCCGCCTTTCTTCACCTGGGGAACATGAACCGGCGGACTCGTGCGATTAAGCAAAATAACGACTTCCGGCTCTTCTCCATGGCTCAAGGTTTTTTTAGAACCGACATTAAGCTGAAGCCAGACGTGGCCGCCGCGAATGGCTGATTGGTAAGCGTTGTAAGCCATCACATGAAGGCCGAGCCGCGAGCAAATTTTACCGAAGATTTCACCTGAGGAAGCAATGCCATCGCCAGCTGCTCCGGCAATGCGCACGATGACGCTGTCTTTAGGTTGGCCTGCCATGAAAACTCCTTTCAGGTACAAAGATAACTTCCGGTATATACCTTAAATAGAATACAGTACTGGAGGGCAAGTTATTATAATACGAAAAAACGAATAAAACCAAGCAATTTTTGAAATTTTTGAAAGTTGTCCAGCCATTTGACATTGCATTCCCATCAGGTAATATTGAAGAAAGCGTCATCGCGAGCATAGCGGAGCCGGCCGTGGCGATCTGACATCGAGATCCTTCGCGGAGTTTACCCTGAGATGCTTCGTTTCACTCAGCATGACAAACGAAGGGCTCAGGATGACGCTCGATGTCATGCTGAGGGCGAAGCCCGAAGCATCTCGCGTCAGATTGCTGCCTGCCGGCAGGCAGGCGCCCGCCTTTGGCGGGCTCGCGATGACATGGTTTCAACCCTATAAGGTGGGATGTGAAAACAGTCTCTTTCGATTCCCGGATCTGCCGGGACTTGGATCAGGCCCTTCAAAAGGAATGGCTCGAGACCAACGGTCTCGGCGCCGTGGCTTCTTCCACGGTCGCCGGCGCCCATACACGGCGTTCCCATGGCTTGCTCGCTGTTTCGTCCGATCCCTGTTTTTTCTTAAATCATCTGGACGAAACGCTTTTTATCGACGAAACGGCCTACCCGCTTGCGACGCGCCTGTACGAACGCACCGCTTTTCCGGAGGGCTTCAAACATTTGAGCGAATTTCACCTGACGCCGTTTCCGAGCTGGATTTTTAAAATCGGGGACGTGGTGCTGATGAAAAGCGTGATGATGGTTGAAGGGGAAGAAACCGTTTTCATCCGTTATCAGTTGCTCGGGGGCAATGAGGTCTTGACGCGGCTTGAGGTCAGACCGCTCGTGGCCGTGCGTTCGGCTGATTCGCTCATGCATCGCAGTCCCGATTTCAAACCCGCGCTTTTCTTCAAGCCCGGCCGGATTGGTGTTGCGGCCGCGGCAAATGTTCCGAATCTGTTTTTTTATCACAATGCGGCTATTGTGGATCAAACGGGTGTGTGGTTTGAGCGGATTCAATATTCAAACGACCGCTTGAACGGGTTTGATTCCGAGGAAGATCTTTATTCGCCTTTCTGCTTGAACTACACGTTTTTGCGGGGACTGGAGGTGTTTCTTTGCGCTTCCGCGAACGGAAAAAAAGAAATGCATCCTGATTTGCTTATCGCTTCGGAAGAGGAACGCAGGAAGACTTCGGCGAAAAATACGCCGCGCCTGGACAGTCGTTTTCAATTGCTTCGGCGCTCGGCTTCCTCTTTTTTGATTTCCGATTCCTCACTCGGCGGCACAGTCAACGGCCGTCCCCGTTTTTCGGACTCGGCCCGCGAAGCGCTGTTTGCTTTTCATGGGCTGCTTCTGGTGACGGGAAAAACCGATCACGCGCGCCGCCTGCTTATTTGCTTGGCCAAACAGATGAAGAACGGTTTGCTCGTCCCAAATGCCGCGATCGACCTGCCGCTTTGGTTCATTTACCGGGTTTTTGAGTACTTAACATACAGCGACGATTTGGAAACGGTCGGAAGAACACTTTTTCCTATTTCGCAATCCATTATTGAAGCGTGGAAGAAAGGCAATGAGCGTGTGCGTGTCGCAGCGGACGGCCTGGTCGAAACGATTTCGAACGAATGTCCGCTCACATGGATGGATGCGAAAGCGGGAAATTCGGCCGCTACGCTCCGGAAAGGGAAACCCGTCGAAATTCAAGCGCTTTGGTACAGTTCACTCTGCGCTCTTGGCGAGATGGCCGGTCTTCTCGGTCTTTGGGCCGCCAAAAGTTCATATGAATGGCTGGCCGGCCAAGCCAAGAAATCATTCAATGAAGCGTTCTGGAACGGAGATTCATGCGGCGGTTTTCTGCTTGACGGTATGGCGGAAAGCACGCGGGACGCTTCCTTTCGTCCGAATCAATTGTTTGCTTTAGGGCTTGCGTTTCCCATTTTGGAGGAGAAAAGCGAGAAATGGAACTCCGTTTTAAATCTTGCAAAAAAATATCTGTTGACGCCCTACGGCTTAAGGACGCTCGCTCCCCATGAACCGGATTATCGCGGCCGTTTGGAGGGAGATCCCGCGCGCCGCGAAAGAGCCGTTCATCAGGGGACAGTTTGGACGCATCTTCTGGTCCCCTACGCAGTCGCTTTTCTGCGCGCCAACGGTTATTCCAAACAGTCGAAAGAAGAACTTTTTTCATTTTTAAGCCCGCTGTGGCAGCGTTTGGAAAGCGGATGTTTCGGCCATATTCCGGAAATGTTTGACGGGGATTTTCCTCATGAAAGCCGAGGGTCCCAAGTTTCCGCTTCGGCATTGGGGGCTTGTCTGGAACTTTACGAACTTCTCACCGATATCGGAACGGCTCCTAAAACGGCACACACATTAACTCTAAGATAATCAATAGGTTAGATAAATCTCCGCACGTCATTGCGAGGACGGCAGCGAAGCAGTCGTCGTAGACGGCAAAAGCCGGACGAAGCAATCTCAAACCTTAGATTGCTTCGGGCCCGGCCGCAAAGCGGCCGGTCCCTCGCAATGACGCTTGAGCCCATTCAATTTAGTTTTACCTTCATCAAGCGTTCCAAGTTTGACAAAAATAGCCGGGATTGATACAATTAACCTCTCTTGTGGCCGATACTTACGGAATTTTAGCGTTGCCGAGAATCCTATCTCAAACACATACGCGATGAGCTTTCAGAACGGGAAAACAGGGGGGCGTCGTTTTTTTCTTTTTTTCCTTTTCTTTTTTTGTTCTTTGATTCAGCCGATTGACGCCGCATTTCTCGGCACGCCCAAGACGGGCCTGCAGAATCTGGGAAGCGAGCAATACCCTTATTCCATATATGTGCCCGAAGGGTATGCGGCGGACCGGAGCTGGCCGCTTGTGATCGCGCTTTATGTGGCGGGGGGCAAGGACCAGACATTTGTGGAGAACTGGGCGCGGGAGGCCGAGCGGCGCGGGTTTGTCCTGCTATGTCCCGGTTTTAATATCTTTATGCAGGGCAACCCAAGTGCCCATGATCGGCGCATTCTGAAGCTGATTGATGAAGTGCGGGCCCAATATGAAATTGATCCCGACCGTGTTCTAATCACCGGTTTTGGCGATGCCGGCCATTACGCCCTTTATCTCGGGCTGCGTTTTCCTGAGGACATTCACTCGGTTGCCTCCATTGGGAATGCTTTGGAAGGGCCGCTTGAGCGATTGTTCCGGTTTGCATATGCGGAGGAAAATCAATTCCCCGTGTTACTTTTGGTAAAAAGCACGAAACCGGCGGAGGACTCCGAACTTCAAGAAAAAGTGGAATTTTTCAGGCAGAAAGGTTATCGGGTGGATGCGGTGCCGGCGGAATCAATTCAAGATGTGAACGATCCGAGCGCCATTCCGTTTATCGTGAACTGGTTTGATGAGATCGGCAAAGAGAATCGTCAAAAACAAATGAAGCATCGCGGCGGGTTGAAGCAAAAATTTTTCAAATGGCTGGATCGCGTGATTAGCTAATTGCGGATGAATCGTATGTGTGAATTTTTCCCCTCTCCCTCTGGGAGAGGGCAGGGTGAGGGAAATTAAGGGCAAACTTTTTTATCACCCTCATCCTAACGGGTGCATCCCACTTCATCCAGCTGTCATTCTGAGGCGAAGCCGAAGAATCTATGAGTCATAGATCCTTCGCTATCGCTTGAGGATGACACGAAAAGCAACTGTATCAAGTGGTTGCACCCATCCTAACCTTCTCCCTCTAAAGAGGGAGAAGGGATATTAAAACAGGAGAAACAATCTTATGGCGGAAATGACAGGCGCGCAAATTTTAATCGAATCGCTCAAACAGGAAGGGGTGGAGCATGTCTTCGGTCTTCCCGGCGGCGCCATTCTGCCGACCTTTGACGCGCTTTATGATTCGGGCCTGAAATTGATTCTGGTCCGTCATGAGCAGGGCGCTTCCCATATGGCCGACGGCTTCGGCCGGGCCACGGGCCGGCCGGGCGTGTGTCTTGTGACCTCAGGCCCCGCGGCCACGAACACGGTGACCGGTCTGGCCACAGCGTATATGGATTCCGCGCCGATGGTGTGTATCACCGGCCAGGTGGCGACTCATGCAATCGGAAGCGACGCATTTCAGGAAGCCGATGTGATCGGAATCACGCGGCCGGTGACCAAATACAGTTATTTGGTCAAAGATGTGCACGATTTGGCCCGCATCGTGAAAGAAGCATTTTATATTGCCCAAACCGGACGCCCCGGGCCCGTGTTGATTGATTTTCCGGTGGATGTGAGCCGAGCCAAATGCGAATTCGAATATCCGAAAAGCGTTCACATCCGTGGTTATGAACCGAATATTCCGATCAGTCTGGATCAAATCAAAAAAGCAGCCCAAGCGATCGCCGCAAGCAAACGGCCGTGCCTTTATGTGGGGGGCGGGGCCGTCGCATCCGGCGCGCACAAAGAAGTGTTCGAATTTGTAGAGAAAACCGGCATTCCAATCACGACGACCGTTCTCGGACTCGGTATTTTTCCGGAGACTCATTCCTCATCGCTTCGCATGCTGGGCATGCACGGCACGGTTTATGCGAATTATGCGGTGCAGGGTTCGGATCTTTTGATTTCGGTGGGCGCCCGTTTTGACGACCGGGTCACGGGGAAAATCGATAAATTCGTTCCGCATGCCAAAATCATTCACATCGATATCGATCCGTCTTCGATTTCGAAAACAATCAAAGTGCATTATCCGATCGTGGGCGATGTGAGGCCGGTGTTAAAAGAACTCGTCAAATTGGTGAAAGACAAGCGCCCGCAGATGAAAGAGTGGCTTCTTCAAATTGAGGGGTGGAAGAAAAAGCATCCCTTGAAATACAAAGCGTCGGACGGCGAGATCCGGCAGGAGGAAGTGATTCAAAAAATCGGAGAGCTGACAAATCACAAAGCCGTGGTGACGACCGGCGTGGGACAGCATCAAATGTGGACGGCCCAATGGTATCAATTTTCAGTCCCTCGAAGCATGATTACCTCAGGCGGGCTCGGAACCATGGGATATGGATTTCCTTCCGCCATCGGCGCGCAGGTGGCGCGTCCGAAGGAAATGGTGGTATGCATCGACGGAGACGGCTCCTTTCAAATGACCATGTGCGAGCTGGTGACGGCCGCTTATTATAAGATTCCGGTGAAAGTGATTATTATGGACAACGCCCATCACGGCATGGTGCGCCAATGGCAGGAGCTTTTTTACAACAAGCGTTTTTCGGGCTCCCAGCTCGGCGCCTCGAATCCGGATTTCGTGAAAATCGGCGAAGCTTGCGGCGTGAAAAGTTTTCGGATAAGAGAAAAAAGCGAAATCGTCCCAACCCTTCAGAAGGCCTTTCAGCATGAAGGGCCCGCGCTTGTGCATTGTTTGGTGGCCAAGGAAGACAATGTCTATCCCATGGTGCCGGCCGGTGCTGCGCTGGATCAAGTCATGGATATGGCATAAAACATGTGTCATTCTGAGCCCTTCGTTTGTCATGCTGAGTGAAACGAAGCATCTCAGGGTAAACTCCGCGAAGAATCCATGAGATCCTTCGGCTGCGCCTCAGGATGACAGCTGATATTTGAATAGAGGAGACCTATGAAACATATTATTTCGGCATTGGTGGAAAATCATTTCGGCGTTTTGGTGCGGGTGGCGGGGCTTTTCTCCGCGCGCGGGTTCAATATCGACAGTCTTGCCGTCGGGGAAACTCATGATCCTACTGTTTCGCGTATGACCATCGTGGTCCAAGGCGATGACCGCATCATCGAGCAAATCATGAAACAACTGGATAAATTGATTGATGTGGTCAAGGTTCAGGACATCAGCTCGGAGGAGATAATTGAGCGCGAGCTGGTGCTCGTGAAAGTGACCGCCACCGCCGCGACGAGGGCCGAAATCATGCAGATTGTGAATACATTTCGCGGCAAGGTGGTGGACGTGAGCCCGTCTTCGCTTACGGTGGAGGTGACCGGCAATGAGAGCAAAGTCGATGCGATGCTTGAGCTTTTGCGCCCGTTCGGAATCAAGGAAGTGGCGCGCACCGGCACGATTGCGCTTTCCCGGAAATCTCAATTAACGGTTTTGGGACCGAAGGGGTTGTCTCAGGAGACCGGTGCCGAGCCGGCTTCCAAACCCGCTTCGGCAAAAAAGAAAAAAGGGGCAAAGTGATTTATGGCAAAAATATTTTATGACAGCGATGCCGATTTAAATTTACTCAAAGGGAAAAAGGTCGCCATTGTTGGCTACGGCATTCAAGGGCGCGGCCAGGGCTTGAATTTACGCGATTCCGGCGTTGAGGTGATCGTCAGCCAACGTCCCGGCGGCAAGAACTATGACCTTGCTATTCAGGACGGGTTTCAGCCGGTAAGCGTCGAAGATGCCGCCAAGCAAGCGGACATCATTCAAATTCTGACGCAGGATCATCTTCAAGCGGAGATTTATGAGAAGTCCGTCTCCCCATATTTAAAACCGGGAAAAGCGCTTCTTTTTTCGCACGGATTCAACATTCATTTCGGATACATCAAACCGCCGAAGAATATCGACGTGTTTATGGTGGCCCCCAAGGGGCCGGGCGCTTTGGTGCGTTCGCAATTTTTAGAAGGCGGCGGCGTGCCGTGCCTGGTGGCCGTGTTTCAAAATGCGAGCGGCAAAGCGCGCGACCTTGCTCTGGCGCATGCGAAAGCGATCGGCGGAACGCGCGCCGGTACGATTGAAACCACATTCAAAGAAGAAACCGAGACCGATCTTTTCGGCGAGCAGGTGGTGCTTTGCGGCGGTTTGAGCGAGCTCATTCGCGCGGGCTTCGAAACCTTGGTGAAAGCCGGTTATCAGCCCGAGCTCGCTTATTTCGAATGTTTGCATGAGGTGAAATTAATTACGGACGCGATTTTCGCCGCCGGAATCAGCGGCATGCACCGGCGGGTATCGGACACGGCCGAGTACGGCGATTACAGCCGCGGGAAACGGATTGTGACGGATGAGACGCGAAAGGAAATGCGGAAGATTTTGAGCGAAATCCAATCCGGCGCTTTCGCCAAGGAATGGATTGAGGAAAACAAAAAGGGGCGGCCCAATTTCAATAAAATGAAAGCCGCTTGCGATCAGCATCAGATTGAGAAGGTAGGGGCCAAGCTCAGGGAGATGATGCCCTGGATTGCCGGCACTTTGGAAAAGCCCCGGCAGCCGGTAAATCGGTAGGCATTGTCATTCCCGCAATCTTTAAGCGGGAATCCAATGGATCCCCGATTAAAACGTTCGGGGATGACAAAATTATGGAAGATAAAAAAAAACGGAAAATTTATATTTTTGACACGACACTTCGCGACGGCGAACAGTGTCCCGGGGCGTCGCTGACGCCCGATGAAAAACTCGAGATTGCCAAACAGCTCGAGCGGCTCGGCGTAGACATTATCGAGGCCGGTTTCCCGATCGCCTCCGCGGGCGAGGTGGAAGCCGTACAGAAGATTTCAAAAGCGGTCAAAAGACCTGTTATTTGTGCGCTCTCGCGTATGGTTCCAAAAGATATTGATGTGGCGCGCGAAGCATTGAAATTCGCGAAGCGCAAACGGCTGCATGTGTTTCTTGCTACCTCCAAATATCACCGCGAGTTCAAACTCCGCAAAGACAAGCAAGAGATCTTGAAGCTCGCCGTTCAAAACATCAAATACGCCAGGAAATTTTTCGATGACATTGAATTTTCTCCCGAAGACGCGGCCCGCACGGAGCCCGCTTATTTGGCGGAAGTGGTGGCGGCCGGGATTGACGCGGGCGCCGCGACGGTGAACATTCCGGACACGGTCGGCTACACCATGCCCGATGAATTCGGGAATTTAATCGCTTACTTAATCCGAAAAAACCCAAGACTTGGGAAAACGGTCCATTTATCGGTTCATTGCCACAACGATTTGGGTCTTGCCGTGGCCAATTCACTCGCCGCCGTTGGCGCCGGGGCCAATCAGGTGGAATGCACAGTCAACGGCATCGGCGAGCGCGCGGGAAACGCTTCTTTGGAAGAAATTGTGATGGCGATTCAAATGCGGCGCGATCTTCTCGGGGGAGCTTACACCGATATCAACACGAAGGAAATTATGAAATCTTCACGGCTCGTGTCCCATTTGACGGGCCTTGTGGTTCAGCCCAACAAAGCCATTGTGGGTAAAAATGCGTTCGCTCATGAGTCAGGGATTCATCAGGACGGGCTTTTGAAATTGCGCCAGACCTATGAAATCATTGATCCCAAACAAATCGGGCTTTCCGGCAGCGAAATGGTGATGGGCAAACACTCCGGCCGGCATGCGTTCCGCGACCGGCTCAAAAAACTTGGGATTGAACTCGGACCCAAAGATTTGGACCGGACATTCGCGCGTTTTAAGCAGCTCGCGGACCGGAAAAAATACGTGTTTGATGAGGATTTGGAAGCGCTCGTTGAGGATGAAATCAGCCATGTGCCGCAGACCTGGCAGCTTGAATATTTAAAAACCGAAACGGAAACCGGCGGTAAATCACGGGCGGCCGTTCATTTGAGCACCAAGGGAAGAAATTTGGAAGCGGTTTCCGAGGGCGACGGCCCCGTGGACGCCTGTTACCGGGCGATTGAAAAAATTACCGGCCAAAGGGCAAAGCTCACCTATTATGCGATTCAATCGGTGACGGGCGGCAAAGACGCGCTGGGAGAAGTCAATCTCAAACTTTTGATCGAGGCGAGGGAAATCAGCGGCCGCGGGACCAGCACGGATGTGATTGAGGCCAGCGTCAAGGCGTATCTTTACGCCTTAAACAAAGCATGCGCTCACCTCGGTCAAAAATCCGCTTCGCCTATATGAGAAATGCAATCAGGGACGGTTCTCGTAGGCGGCCTTTCATAGGCCACGATTCGTTGACTATTTTTAACGAATTGTGAGAATTGAAATGGAAGTTTTGGAGAACCGTCCCTAATCATGCGCGCTTTGGGGGATACGGAATTAAAGGTATACGGTATCTTTGGCCATCCGCTCAAACATACCGTTTCCCCCGCCATGCAGAACAAAGCGTTCGATCATTATCGTTTGAAGTCCATTTATTTTGCGTTTGAGCGCACCCCCGCTCAATTTCGTTCTTTGATGCGGAATTTGAAATCGCTTTTGCTGGACGGATTTAATGTGACCGTCCCGTATAAATGGGTAGTGATTAAGGATCTAAAAAGAAGGAATCTCGATCAGGAAGCCAGTCGTGTTGATGCTGTCAACACAGTTAAAAAGCAGGGAAGTAAATGGGTTGGTTATAATACGGACGTTTATGGATTTTTGGCCAGTCTAAAGAAAGAAGGAAAATTTGACCCGCGAGGGAAGAGAGTTTTAGTTCTTGGTGCTGGCGGTGCGGCCAGCGCGGTGGTTTATGGCCTTTGTAAAAGCGGTGCGCATACTATTCGTATTATGAATCGCGAACGGTATAAAAAAAGAAGAAAAAAAATTAGACGCCGTTTTGAACGATTTTTTACGCGAGTGTTGTTCCAAGATTATTCGCTGTCATTAGAAAATCTAAAGAAAGCATTGGATGGTGTAGATTTAGTTGTTAACGCTACCTCCACAGGGGTTAAAGAGGCCAAGTTTAAAACCAAACCTTTAATTCCGGAGCGTTTGATTCCAAGGGCTGAGAAGGAAAAACGCTTATTGTTTTTTGATCTGGTATATCACAGGCCTACTCCTTTTTTGAAGGCAGCTAAAAAAAGGGGCCACAGAGTATTAGATGGGAAGGGCATGCTGCTTTACCAAGGCGCGAAGGCATTTGAGATTTGGACCGGACGGAAGGCCCCTTTGGCCGAAATGAGAAAGGCGCTTCGGGATGCACTTCCTCATCGTTGATGTTTTTGTCTTTATTCTGGGGACGGTGTTCGGCAGCTTTCTCAATGTGTGCATTTACCGTTTGCCGTTGGAGCAATCGATTGTTTGGCCGGGTTCACACTGCCCGTCATGCAAAAAGCCGATACGCTGGCACGACAATGTTCCGATTTTAAGTTTTATTTCGCTGCGCGGGAGGTGCCGGGATTGCCAAGCGAGCATTTCTCCCCGTTATGCGGTGATTGAGCTCGCGACGGGAATCGCTTTTTTGTGGATTTGGGCGCGGTTCGGATGGACGCTTGAGGGTTTGGTGGCGCTCGTTCTTTTTTCCGCTCTTTTGGTGGTGAGCGCCGTGGATTTAGAGCATCAAATCATTCCCGACGAAATCAGCTTGGGAGGGCTCATCCTCGGTCTTTTGGCGAGCGTGTTTCTCCCGTTTTTGCACGGCCAGGCCGTTTGGTGGCGCAGTCTTCTCGCGTCAGCGGCGGGGGCTTTGGCCGGCGGGATTTTAGTGTACGGCACCGGGGTGCTGGGGACGTTGGTTTTCCGCAAAGAGGCCATGGGCGGCGGGGACGTGAAGCTCATGGCGATGGTGGGGGCTTTTTTGGGCTGGCAGAAAATCGTGCTCGCGTTTGTTTTGGCGCCGGTGTTGGCTTTGCCGATGGCGCTTTTTTTGAAATTTGCCAAGCGCATGGAAGTGATTCCATACGGC
>CAYJWM010000034.1:0-5018 GCA_964373885.1 uncultured bacterium
CGCTCGGAAGCGCGGACGGATGCGCGAGATTTTTTAAAAATTTCAGACTCATTGCCTCCGAAGATACGAGCTTTACTAACACAACATTTCACAAGCGACCGAATCTATCATGATGTACGGCACATTAACATCGAAGACGTTTCCGTCAAGCAAAACAAAAGCCGCTTTTTAGTTTCGTTTCAACTCAAGAACGGTTTAATCTTTTCCGTTACCCTGCGGGTTCCAAAAAAACTGGATCCATTAGCGTTTGTTTCTCAAGTACGAAATAATTACGACGAGGAAAAGGCGAAACTGAGCAAAGGCAGGGGGATTGTTTACCGGATCTCGTGGTCAGTAGTTAATAGTTTTTCACCTATGTCGTTGCTCATGGGGGCATCATTTTTAATCAGCTTTACCCTATTTTCCCTCATCGGGATGGGCAGTGTCCTTGCCTGGCTAAGTCAAATCATGAATGTTTACTCTGCGCCGGACGTCATATTTTATTTTTTAATATCTTCAAGCGCTATTACCTTGTATGTGGCTTCTCTGTTGCTTTTGATGGCTTTATTCGCGGTTGTACCGGAAGCTTTGGGTGATGTGATTAAATCAGTGCTTGATAAAGTTGGACTTATTGACAAGCAGTATCTTCGTTTAAAACCGGAGGAGCGGGCCCAGAGAATATTAGATGAGTTTAAGCGGGAAGCAAAAGAAAACGACGATCAGGACTTGTTGCGGACTTTAAATTATGTCAAAGGATTTGAAATTGTCGATTGGACGCCCTTCTTTTACGGTATTAACGTTGCGACTCGATCTATCCGCATCTCGGAACGTTTGTCGGCCAGCAAAACCGCCTTAAAATATATCATTTTGAGGCGCGCGCGAATGCTTTTTTATCACGATCCGCATTATTATGATCGCGGACAGCTTTACTATTCAACGCTCTATAGACAAGTGAGCGATTTTCAATTTCGCCATTGGCGCTACATCAAACCGCTTTACTTATACGTTGTGTTGGATGCTTGTCTTCATACCGCAAGTTCTATTACCCAACGGCTATATTTTTTTGTAATAGGACCAAAAACGGCCCCAAGGCGAGTCGGGAAACCTCTCGGAAAATCTATTGCAAAGATCCGAGGGGAACTTATACAAGGACTTCGCGCAGGCCAAATAATTATTCCCCGCTTGGCGGCCGGAGCATATGTAATTCCCCTGGAACATTTAGATTCTTTGATGGAAGGATTAGGGCAAGACATACCCGCTCTCAAGAAGATTAATATTTCCAATGAAAATTGGCTGCCTTCGAATTTGCGGGGGATAGATGCGGTTTATTATTCATCCGATAAAATAGACGGTGATTATGCGCTGAGGAGCGCAAGATTCCATATTCTCCAGCATGAAGACAGCTTACGAACACCTCCTTTGCCTGAGGATCTGAAGCGGTTCAAACCAATCTATCTTGGCACTGGAATCCTTATACTAGCATTTGCGCTGGTTCTTCTTTATGCAAACCTTTCAGCCGTTCCTATCGTGAAGCATTATCTGCGGCAGCAGGATATTTTTACGATAGAACCCTCAGCCGCAATCGAAGAACTTGAATACCTTAGGAAAGAAGATCCAAAGCGGGCGCTTGAGCTTGCTTTAATCACATATGTGCGAGCTGATGAAAAGCATCAGCAGATGGCGCGTCATTTTCTTAGGGATTGGTATGGGACAAGCGTTGATCGTCGCGCGCTTGATTGGCTTGCACACGATGAAGATATGGCGAGTCAGTATGTCCGAATGGCCGGCGCGAAATGGTTGGGCGAAGCAGGAATGGTTGATGAATTGACAGCATTGCATTCCTATCGCTCTCGCATTTTAAACCGTGAATTTAAGGGTTATGAAAATACGAAACGCATACGGCAAAAAGGGGGATTGAATGTAGAAGGATATGATGAAGAAACCGAACTCCGTTATGACCAAGAGCTTAAAAACGTAGATGAGGTGATTAGAGTTCTTCAACAGAAGGAGCGTGGCATTTCCCGCTCGGAAGCGCGGGGAGAAGAAGCCGAAGAGCGCCGTTTGGATCAACTGTTTGCGGAAAGTGCGCGAAAATTGGATATTCGCAAACTTGAAGATCTGCGGGTGATGTATGAGCTTATCGAGGTGATGCGTGAGATAAAACCAAGGAACATCAGTTATGATTTGGGTTCTATCAAAATTGATATTATCGGCGCATCACCGGTACTGACAGATGAGCAGCAGAAGCAGGAGCTGGATACTTTTCTTCGTTATAAGGATCAGGATTCGCAGGAATTTGCCGAGGATGTCCGCACCCTGCGCAAAAGAGTACTTTCCGACGGGCCTCGGCTTGAATTCGACGAACAGAAAGAAACGTTAACGATTCACCCGCGTTGGCTCCGGGCGATTTTGTTGGCAATTCCTGCCAATATTAAAGAGTTCCTTACCAACGAGAAACCGGAGGAAGTTGAGGCCGCGCGTAAAGAACTTCTCGATTCTGCCATAGGCGGTTATCGCACTCAAATCATGAACGCGATTGGCAGTCCCGAGATTTCCAAGCTTACCGCAGGATCTCCGCCGGCTCGCAAGAAATTGCAGTCGCTTTTGAGAGAAATGGATTCTTTAATTCAAAAAACCGGCCGCTCGGAAACGCGCGGAGAGGGCGAGGATGAAGAAAGCATATTCGGGGAAGCTCCCGAACTCAAGTCCGCCGAGGAAGGCGGAGCAATTATCGAGCAAAAACCGGCCGCTCCGTTGGCACCCGAGGAACTTGAGGCGAGAAAAACGAAACTTAAAGTGATTTTAGAGGATGTAAATGAGTTGGGAAGACTTGCAAAAATTGTGGCTAGGCCCGGAACAAGCGAAGATTTGCTGGAGGATGCGGTTACAAATGTCTGGGAAAAGAAGGAATTCATCACGGAAAAGTACGACCCTGCCAAAGGGGAACCTGATACTTATGTGAAACAAGCGCTTGGCTGGGCTGTCATCGGTTTGGGCAGGAAAGTTGATAGGCAAAAAAGAAGGTTTAAACAACTGCCTAAAGGCACCGACGACCAGGAAACGATAAATGTCTTAGCGGTTTCAAAAGAGCCAAGCCCTTCGGACAGCGCCATTGCGGGTGAAAGCGGCACGCTTTCCGGCGTTCTCAAAAACCAGCTTGCCGAAAAACTTCGAGCCGTTATTGATTTGAAAGAACAGGGTTTTAGTTTAGAAGAGATCGCTCAAAAGTTAAGCATTCCCCTCGGGACGGTAAAAAGCCGTCTCAACAAAGCCAGGAGCACCCTGAAAGATTGGCTTGATTTAGACAATGCGCTTGAGGCTGCCTTGGCAAGGGCGATTGCCAAACTGAAAAAAGAAAATCGGTTCGAACCCCTTGAGGAAAAAGCGCTGAAAGGAATCATTCAAGGACTAACGATCTCCGAAATAGCGGTCCGGCTCGGGATCGCATCGGATGGGATTAAAACCGAACTTAGAGAGGGAGTAATACGTTCCCTCGCCGGGAAAATTCGCAGCGAGGACCCCGAACATTTGAAAACTTTGGAGAAAATCTGGCAAAGGAATCAGAAGGCCCGCTCCGAAGCGCGGGGAGAAGAAGCCGAAGAGCGCCGTTTGGATCAACTGTTTGCGGAAAGTGCGCGAAAATTGGATATTCGCAAACTTGAAGATCTGCGGGTGATGTATGAGCTTATCGAGGTGATGCGTGAGATAAAACCAAGGAACATCAGTTATGATTTGGGTTCTATCAAAATTGATATTATCGGCGCATCACCGGTACTGACAGATGAGCAGCAGAAGCAGGAGCTGGATACTTTTCTTCGTTATAAGGATCAGGATTCGCAGGAATTTGCCGAGGATGTCCGCACCCTGCGCAAAAGAGTACTTTCCGACGGGCCTCGGCTTGAATTCGACGAACAGAAAGAAACGTTAACGATTCACCCGCGTTGGCTCCGGGCGATTTTGTTGGCAATTCCTGCCAATATTAAAGAGTTCCTTACCAACGAGAAACCGGAGGAAGTTGAGGCCGCGCGTAAAGAACTTCTCGATTCTGCCATAGGCGGTTATCGCACTCAAATCATGAACGCGATTGGCAGTCCCGAGATTTCCAAGCTTACCGCAGGATCTCCGCCGGCTCGCAAGAAATTGCAGTCGCTTTTGAGAGAAATGGATTCTTTAATTCAAAAAACCGGCCGCTCGGAAACGCGTACGGTGCCCGCCGAAAGCGCCATCGCCGATTTGGATATTTATCCGTGGTTTGAAGTGCTTGTCCGAGAACTTAAGCTCAGTCAAGACCGGCAGGATATTTTGGAGGATTTCATTTCCAACCAGTACGCTTTTGCGTTTGCCTTTAAAAGCCCCCGCGCGCTTCTTAATCTGGCCGAACTGCTTTTCTCGCCGAGAGTCGATTGGCGGCTTGTTTCGGCGCTTGACGAGTTTGAAGGGACTTATGGGTTGATTGATTCCCTGACGTCATCCGATTTGCTTACCGGCCAGCGGGGGCTTTTGTACGGGCTCACGTTTGCGGCCGCGGCGGAAGGCGAGCGGCGCGAGGACGGCCGCAAAAGATTCAAAGTGGAAGCGCTTTCCCTGAAGACAAAATCACAGCTGAAACAGGTGGGCGGGACCGTTCCGGACGGCATTGTGAGAGATCTCGCGTCCGAGCGGACCTATCTTGCGGAGTTTAAGAGCGTGACGGGCCGGCACAGACGGACGAGAGACCTTCTAAAAACTTGGAACCGCCAAACGGATGGCTATATCCGCACTATTCTCACCGCGGAAGATTCAGAAATTTATCCTCCCGTCATATTTTCAGATTCTCCCCGCGGTTTGTTCCTTGGTTTGGGGGACAGTCTTATTCAGAACGAGGTCAGAGAAGGGGTTGAAAAGACGATTAAACTCTGGTTTGAGCATCGAGTTCAGGCCGTCTATCAACAGTTGAAAGAAAGCGGGGCCCCGATCGTGGGGTGGTTTGAAGAAGCACAGGACAAACCGGAGAAGCGCCAGAATCTCTTGGATGAAATGCTTGTGATTCGATTCTTCCC
>CAYJWM010000034.1:5118-16524 GCA_964373885.1 uncultured bacterium
CAGCCGAATCTATGGGCCATGGATCCGGTACAGTGGGCGGCGGCCGAAAGTACACTTAAGCGATTGCGGCAGCGGTTTTCAAGCGCACGCTCTGGTCCTTCCCGCGACAGCGTTTACCGCTATTTCAAAAACAAAGACCCCGAATTTTATGAGCGCGTTTCCAAAGACAAAGTCAACGCGGACTTTTTGCTTTACGGCCGTTATCTTCAGCTCGCCCCCACCGCAAAAGAACGGGAGCAAATGATTCGCGAAGGCGCAGGGCCCGCTTCTCTTGGCCGCTCCGAAGCGCGCCGCCCGAAAAAAGAGCCGAAGATACTGGTCATTCTGGAACGGAAAGAAATAGATCTTGGAAAGATAATGAAGGCGGCTAAAGGCATTAAATTGATTGTTAGTTTCCGCGATTCCCTCGATGATCCCAGCAGGAAAGTCGCATTTCTGCATTTTAGGACCAAAGGAAGAAAAGTCTTTCAAGGTTTTGAATTAAAAAACTATGAGCATTTGGGTGAATTGCAATCCGATTCCGATCCTAATGAGGAAATTCATGATGAGCGATTTCTGACACTAAGCAAGGTATTCATTGAAAACAACATATTCATCATAGGTAAATCCAAAGGTTCGCGAAGACAAGAAAAAGAAATTGCTTTTGAGTTTAAGGAATTTGTCCAAGAATATATTGAGGCAAAGATCGGAGGTTATTCCACAAAAGAGTTGCGGCGGGGGATTAAAATCAAGTTTTTAGATCCGGAACAAGTGATGCAAGAGCATGGCGGCCGCTCCGAAGCGCGAGGAGAAGGAGGTTTTGTATCTAATGAGGAATGGAAAAGACTAGCTTGGAAAAATTTCGAGCAGGTTCCCGAGGGTCAAGCCGCACCCAAGAATCCGTTTTTGGTTTATAACGATTGGATGATGGCAACGGTTAAATTATTTGTCGCAAAAAATGCGAAAATCCAACAATCAAAAAAACCGATTGCGCAAAAAGCGCGTGATTATGCTCACTTGCTGGATGAATTTGTAACGTTTATCTATCGGACAGGAGAAGAGCGTTTTCCGGAGGAAGCCGGCAAGATTGCTTTGGTCGCGGTGGGAAGTTACGGACGCGAGGACTTGATTTGGCCGGTTTCCGATATTGACATTAGGATATTTGTCCGCGATGAAAAAAATAGCACAAATATTTTTCATTTCGTACGGCAAGCGCTCGGCGACATTTTAAGAGGCGACGTCGGACGTATCGACATCGCCACCACTCCGCGGGCGGCCGATGACCCGATCGGTCTGAAGGAAACCGTAGGCATTTTCGGCCTTGAGGAAACCATAGAAATCGTGACCGAGATGTTTGATGCGCGCTTTGTCGCCGGAGATCCGGAGACAGAGAAAATCCGCAGGCGGGTTTTTGAAGAACAATTTGACGCACGGGGCGAACATTTTACCGAATTGCTGATTCAAATATGGAACAAATGGTATGAAGAAGAGGCAAATGCTTTGGAAGGTCTTTTTGAGCGCGAGCCGAATTTAAAAACCATGCTTCGTCACATGCATTTCGCCAGGTGGATCGCAAATGCCCATTTCAAACGTCAAGGCAATCCATTTAAGCAGCATGACCTCCGGAAACAATTGGCGTTGACGGCAAATGAGTGGGACGAGGCGCGGAAAGCTTATGAATTTATGATGGAAGTGCGGTATCGGATCTCGCCAATGCCGGCCGATGAGAAAGACCAATTAAGCATCAGACGCCAGCGCGCGGTTGCCGAGGCCATGCCAAAGGGCAGGATGGGAATTTATCAAGATCGGTCCGGCGTACGGGCTGAAGAACAATTTCGAAGGGATTTTTATCAGCATTCCAGGCGACTGTTCCGGTTTTCGGCGAAAGTCATTCGCAGAATCGCACAAAAAAATCCCCGCACCCGGAGCTTTGATAATCTGGAAGAAACCAATCCGGAAGGTTTGCCCGCCGATCTCGCCAGCCGTTACGGATGGGTGTTCAGAATAGAAGAAGGCCTCCAAGAAATCGACCGATCCAGCCCGGTTTTAATGGTGGTACCGGCATTTAAGCGGCCGGAAGACGGGGGGAAGAAGGGACAAGAGATTGATCCGGAAGATATATTGCGAATTATTTCATATGCGGCGCGTAAAGACGCTCATTTGAGCGGAGAAATTTTGGATCAGCTTGAAGCTTCGCTGCCGGCGCTTAAAGCAAAGTTGGCGCGCCATAAAACGGGGAATTTTAAATATCCGGCATTTGCAAAGACGATTCAAACGCAATTAAGCGATTTCTTTGCCTTAGAACAAGACATCAGCCGCCAACTCTGGCGTCTTCAATTGCTGGGCCTCTTGGGATTGATTTTGCCCTTGTTTGGCGAACTCCTCGGGAAAACCATTTCCGACCATATACACCGTTATACATTCGACGTCCAGGCGATTAAGGAAGTAGAGCTGGTGGAAAAATTGGCTCCCGCGCGCATCCGTGGCGATGCTTCTTTAAGACGGGTTATGCGTCTCGGTGCGTTGCTTCATGCGTTTTATGATTCAACGCCGAGGAAAACCTTTGCAATCAATAGCGTCTTGGCCGATCTTTTGATTCCTAAGGAGGAACGGGACAGCATATTTTGGCTGCTGGAAAATAATCATCGTATCGTTGAATTGATGCGCCACAAGGGTTTTTTTGACTTCGAAACGCTTAAGCAATTTATCAAAAAAGAGATGAAAGGCAACCATGACCGGTGGACGCTCTTGCTTTTGTCTACCCAGGCCTCGCTGCGGCTTTTGCGGCCGGAAGAGACCGAACTTGACGAGCCGGATTTAGTCCCTCTTTTTCAAATTACCGAAGAGATGTTCCGGGATGAAACAAAACTTCAAAAATGGTTTGAACAGGAAGAAGAGAGAAGGCATCGATATATTGAGACAGAATTAAACAAGCTCCCGCCCTCTTCTACGGGCATTCGCGTTAAGATGAATCTATTAGTTCCTAAGGAAAGAGGCATTGCTGAAATCATCGTTTCAATTCCCAAAGATGAACCCGGCGTGTTGAGGGATCTTTCAGGAGGCCTGAGCGCGCTCGGTTTTGGCATTAGCAAGGTGGACATCGGAGATGCGCGGATCATTTTTAATCGCTTCACCGTCAAGCACAAGTCTCTTATTCCGTATAAAACGATGGTGGTAACGGAAATGATGAATGAAGAGGAACTGGAAGCCAAGAAAGCAGATCTGATGATGAAGAAAAAAAGAGATTTGGAATCTATGCGCCGGCCTGACGAAATGTCTGAAGAACAGTGGAATGAAGCAAAAGAAAAAATAAAAGAAGCTGAACTATTAGATTATCAAAAAGAATTGGAAGGGCTCGAAAAAGCCGAAATAGACCGTCCGGTGGCAAAACCCGATGTGATTTGGCTGCGCGAGCAAGAAGAAGCCAGGAAGCGTTTGGAACAGCAGGTGTCACAAGCATTCATTGATCTGTTGATTGATGGGCGCTCTGTTCGGGAGATTTTTGACGATCATGAGAGGCCCTATGTTTCCCGCCTGCAAGAATCGGCATTTGTCGATGACATTCAAACAACCATTAGATATGAAGCCGGCCACGGCTTTACCGCACTCGAAATCAGAACGCCTGACCGGGACAATCTGCTTCATTTTATCACCCGCTTCCTCGCCGACATAGACGAGCCGAATAAAAAGATCGGAGTGAATATTAATTCATACACCACCATTGGCACACGCGGCTACAGTCCAACCGTTGGTCTCGAAGCCGTGGATACATTTGGGTTAACTTATGACTGGCTTCCGTTTTCGATTGACATGCAGGAGCGAATTCGTAGAGGCCTAAGGTATTTGCTGATCGAAGGGGAGGATCCTGTTACAGGAAAGGACATCGCGCGTAAGCTAATTGACGAAGAGGTTTATCAAGCCGCGCTTAGAACAGCGGCTTCAGCCGGCGAGAATGCCCGCTCCGAAGCGCGCGCAGATGAGCCAGCACTTCCGATTGATGAGCTGACCGAATCCTTGTTGTTCTATCCGGAAGAATTCATTCATTCTCAAGAACTGGAAGCACATTTGGATGCTTACGACAAAGAAAATTATGTATTTATGATAGAAAAACCGGACACCGGTTTTGGTTATTGGGTCAACAAACATACGCTTGAGCAGAAAGGCGCCACCCCTCTTGTGCTCGGCACATGGAGGGATGTAGAAAGGAAGCAGACCGAAGAAGTCATCAAACTCCGGCCTCAGGATGCTGATTATGCCAAAATGAAACGGCATGTCGTTGTGCGCTATAAAAATCCGGAAGGAAAAGTAGTTAGTTTTTATTATTTTGATAACCATGTTTTTTCCGCGCCCTACGCCATGGAAGCGGTGGAAAGAAAGGAAACCCCTGAAAAGGGCAATGTGCAAGTATTTCTTGATCACCATTCCGACACCCGTGAATTAGAAGGGTTTGCTATGCCTGGGGGCTTTAAGGAATGGCTGCGCGCGGCAGTGGAAGGCCCTTTGTGGATGGCAAATTTTAACTCAGCGTTGGCTCAGGGTGGTTTCATCGGAAAACATTTTTGGGTATTTGATGCGGGGGCAAAAATAGATGACGAGCGCGTTCATCCGGACGGAATTATCGAAAATCCGCCTTCTCTTGCAGAAAATGTATCTGTCATGGGCGCAAGTCTAGAGAAATATTTTGAACTCCATGACCGCCCACAAAACCGAAAAGCCGTTCTTAATATCGAAAGCGATTTAACCAGCGATCGATTGGGAGTTGGGGACATTGCTTCTGTTCCTCGTTCCACAGCGGAAGAAGCGCTTCATTTGTATATTGATTTTCTGACAAGATTTATCCAGGGCGATCACGTAAGCCCTTCCACCGTTCATATCGTTACGACTTCATCCTATCCACGCAGTTATGGGGATGCCGAAGTGGTGCGTTTTCTCGCAAGAACCACTCCGTTGGTTTTGCTTGAAGGCGAGAAGCGCTCGGCTTCAGAGCTTGAACGTCTCATCGCCCCCGTCGTTGACGCTTATAAAGATAGAATTCACTTTGCTCGTTCCGAAGCGCGGAGCAGTTCAGAACAAAAACGTTTGAACACGCTTGAGGAGACCAAAGCCAAAATTGAGCAAGAAATAAAACAACCGGGCTCCACGGATCTGCCCGTTTATTTTGCAGTTTCGGATATAGACGGGCCTTACGGAGATTTTGGGCGCATCAAGGCCGTTTTGGAGACGGCAAAAGAAGAAGGAGTTAAGCAAGTTATAGCCGCCGGTGATTTGTATGCAGGACCGGGCGGAGAAGAATTATATCGAACCATAAAACCCTTAGTCAAAGACGGACTGGTCGTTCCCATATTGGGGAATCGTGAAGAGGCCCTTGTTCGCGGGATGTCAGGCAATGACAAAGAAGCTGATGAAGATTTAAAGTTTTTCATTGAGCACGGTGGTAAAGCACTTATTGATAAGCTTAATACAATAATATCAGCATATAACAGGAAGCATCCAAATCGCACGCGGCGGACAATTGATATCGACCGTATTTGGCAGAACCAGGACGAAGTTTTTCGGCAAATCAGAAAAAATCAGGACCTAAAAGAAATGGCGAAAGGGATACGACGCACCCACAAAATGTTTGCATCCGATATTTATGGGGTCCACTACATCCATGCGCCTCAAGAAATAGATGAGGATGGCCGTTTGGCTTTGGAATATAGAGGAGCGCGCGGTTTCAAAGCGCTCAAACTAATGCAAGCACATTTCCGCCGCGCCCGAAAATCGACAAATCCCATTTTTTCTAAATTGTCCGCTCCTTCCACGTCTCCGCTTTGGGGCAAACATTCAATTGAATCTGCCGAACAATTTGACCAAGCATTTCGGCCGGAAGGAGTTCTTCTATTGGTCCACGGGCACATTCATACAAAGAATGTCAAAATGAAGAAAAAAAGGATGATCAACATTGCCGCGAATGGTTATTTGGTGGTTGGCCCTCAGGGCGTAAAATTCAGAAAATTCACCGGCAAGGAAATTACTTTAATTCCGGCCCCCGCTTTTTTAAAGATGTCGCTGGGTCTCTTAGATGAAGAAATTGCGAAATTATCACCCCGCCGCTCCGAAGCGCGCTTGGGCCTACCTGTCATTCTGAGCCCGAAGGGCGAAGAATCTATGCTGATAGATCCTTCGGCTTTGCCTCAGGATGACAAGATGACGAGGGCCGAAGCGCGTGTAAAACCGGAACCAACGGCTGAGCTGGCTCGAGATCAGCTGCGAACATTTCAGGATACTTTGATCAAACTTCATCAGGAAAGTAAAGAGGCGGATTCTACGAATCTGCCGTATTCCGTGGTTGGTACGGACACCCACGGTAATTTGGGGGTGCTTAAGGCAATGCTTGAAGAAGCAGGAAGACTCAAAGAAACTAAAAAAAATAAAGAGGTTAAAGTTCACTTGGTGGGCGATATTTACGATGGGCCGGATGGTTGGGAAATCTATAAAATCATTAAGCCATTAGTGGAACAAGGGTTCGTTGTTCCTTATTTGGGCAATCATGAGATCCAATTTATTTCCGGCATGTTTGGCCGAGATCGCAATCTTAGAATTTTTCTCACCCATGGAGGCAGAAAAACGATCGAGCGGATCAACGAGGAGATCTTGAAACAAGGCAGGGAGCCGATCGATCCGGACAATCTTGATTCTGTGAGAGCAAGCCCCGAACTTCAGGAAATGCTCAGATGGATTTTAGAAACGCACAAGATAGGATTTATCGACATTTATCGCCATCTTTATGTTCACGCCTTTCCGAATTTAAGTCAACACGGAACGTTTTTCTGGAATTATCAAGGCGAAAGAGGAGTCAAGGCGTTGAAGAAAATGGAAGAAGATCTGCCAACAGCGCAGAGCTTAGATGATCCGGTTGTTCGGGCCCTGCTCAGAACAGAGACCTCCCCATTGTATACGGACGACACCCTTCAATCCCAAGAACAATTTGACCAGCTCTTTGGGCCCGACGATGTGAGTGCCGTGATTTATGGCCACATGCATCGATCGGACGCAGTCAATATGGGACGATTAAATCGGCAATTTGGGATCGCGGTCAATGTTCCTCAGGGGTATGGAGGAGGCGGTTATGTGGTTGTGGGGCCGAGGGGCTTAGAATTTAAAAGACTTCGGGACGCTCAGGGGCACGAGTTAGAAGAGCGAGAGTTCATTTTCCCCCGCAAAGGGGAAACGCCCTCTGAAACTTACTTGGCGGATAGAACAGAGCGCTTGTTTCAGGCGATCGTAAAAGCGGAAAAAGATTATTTCCAATCTTTCCCGGATGAAAGCGAAAGGGAGTATGTCTATCTCGAGCGTCTTCGTCAAAGCGGGGCTGCCTGGGTCAACCGGCTGTATGCGGAAATTTATGATGAGGTGAAGGATGTAGTGATGCGAAAACAGATGTTTCTCCGCGCCGTTGAATCAAGCGATGCGGAAACATTCAAGACCTATATTCACGATTTATACGTGAAAACCGACGCAATCATCGCTCACGGCGGCGAATGGTCTGAGGATGAATATTTGAGAACAAAATCTGATATCGAAGTTTTGCTTGAAGCTTTGAGAAAAATGCCGGTTCGGCAGCTGGGCCTATTTTATGTCACTATGCGGGGGACGACAACGAAGACAAATTTAATCGAACTTTACACAGAAATCATAGATCGCGGAGACCCAGACCTCGCCGTAATGGCTGTGGAAAATCTCGCTGCTATGAAAAGTTCGGATGCCGACGAGCCGTTAAGGAGGGCCTTTTTACAATCTGATCGCCGCGTCATGGTTCGTGCAGCCCAAGAACTAGCAAGAAGAGGCGAGGTGGCTTACCCATTTGTTGTGCCCCTTCTTGGGCATGAAGACAAATGGGTGCGCTTTCTTGCCTATTGGACGTTGGCCAAGATAGCAGAAGGGGGTGCGGGAGTGCGTGAACAGACGATCAAGGACATAAAGAAAGCTTTGAGTTCAGAGGAAGACTGGCTTATTTACACATCTGTCAAAGAAATGCTTAGAAAGCTCAGGTTTGTGAGTTCTTTACCGGATGCGACCGAAATTCCCGACATGGCTTCCGAAGTATTGAGCATATTGCAAGAGATTGTGGATTCTCAAACAGCGCCGTTTCGTCAGCACCAGCTTCAAATTTTTTCGATTGTCATTCAACCTTCGTCTTTTGTTTCCGGAAAGATATTAGCGGGCTCGCGTTTAAATGGTTTGAAAATTTATTTTCGAGGAAAAAATTACTTCCCACTAGACTTTCTTTTTTACAAATCGGGTTCTGTTGACGAGGAAGGAAACTGGCACGGCTGGCGGCAATCCTGGATCCAAGCACCGTTCCCAGATAATGAGCAGTTGGGCGGGCCCGAGTTGATTGAAGTTTCAAGCCCCGATGAAATTCCCGAAGAGAGTCAATCAGTTGTTCTTTACGATTCCAAAATCGGCGGCACCAAGGTGAATTTCCCCGACTCAGAGGAAATAAAATATTTGGAAGAACAGGGACTTTTAGGTGAAGAAGAAGATGTTAGAGTAAGGCACTATTTGCTTCAGGGTTGGGGCGAGCTCAGCCCGGGCGAAAGGGCAATTTTAAGCCGGCTGCATGCTTCCGCCGTGGTTGAGAATCTTTTCGGTCTTCCTCTTGAAGTCAGTCTGAGCCACCAGGAATTAGAGGAGCTCTCCCGTTTATCCAAAAGAACTTATCCGGATAGGCAAGGCGCTCCGAAGCCCTTTCTTCGCATAAATCGATCGATTGAGAAAATACGTTTTCCGGAACCAGGCGCTGGAGACGCGACTGCGGCTCTCTTATGGATAAACTCACCGGGGAATCAGGTCAAGGTCCGGCTGCTTTCCGATGAAGCTTATGTTTCAGGCCGCAGGGAAGCAGGGAGCGTGGCTGTCAGCCCTCTCTTGCCCGCGGATTTGATGAAGCAGCGGCTGGACCCTCTTAGCGCGAACCCTTGGGAAGATCCACGGGTTCTAGAGGTAGAACGGGACCTTCGAGAAACCGCGCTCGAAAATTTTACGGCGCTCCAACAAAGTTACGAAGCTGACGGTCAAAAACTCTTTCGACATAAGAATGGACTGGTTATACGGAGAAAGAATTTTGCAAAACATAATCAAGATGACGTTCGTAAACTGATTGGTACGAGACGGGCTGGGCTGGTTCCGACATTTATGGTCCCGCGGGATAAACGACATTATTATGAACTTGATCTCAGGCCCTTTGGATACGAACAGCTTCTGGATCGGATCGGCCGTAGCGAAAATCTCACCCTCGAAATGCGAACGCAAATATCCCGCGCCGTCGCGAACAATTTGAGACCGGAAGGCGATAAATTTCTTCAAGGGCATCTTCACCTCAGAAACATTATGGTTCAAATGGACGAAACCGGCCGCATTGCGGATCTTAAGTTTATCGACTGGAAGTACCTCAAGAGTTGGTATCTGGGCGGAAATCCGGAATGGGGACCGGTCCTCGATCGATTAAGCCGCGAAACACCACCGCATGATTTAAAGGAAACCATTCTGGACAAAATCAACCTGGAATGGGCCAATATGGAATCTTCAAATCTAAACGGGGCACAATTTCAGGGGGCAATTCTGTGTTGGGCTAATTTCAATAACGCGAATCTTCAAAACGCGGACCTTACAAGAGCCCAATTGGGCGGTGCCGTATTCAGAAATGCTAATTTATCACACGCCGTATTAGACAGAGCCGTATTGAGCGGCGCCGACTTTACCGTCGCACAATTAGTAGGAGCAGATTTCCGCGGCGCCCAGCTTAGCCCCGACAGTTTACTCGGCAATTGGTTTAATGCCGCCAATTTCACAGGTGCGAATTTGCAGAGCGCCGATTTAAGAGAGACAGATCTAAAAGGGGTTAATTTTTCGGACGCAGATCTTAGAAACACAAAGTTTGATCATGCCTCAGATTTCTACCAAGCGATTTTGCATGATACCGAATTTGACTTGGCACTTGCGGATGAATTTCGCCGTCGCGGCAATCATGTTGTGGAGCTGGCCGATCGTATCAAAGTGACGAATGGCGAAATCATCACCCCTTCGGTCCATGATCTCAGCCAAGCGGTGGAGAGCGCCCAACTGCTGTACAAAGACAACCCATATTCTCCGGCCTATCAAAAAATCAAAAAGAGCGTCGAAAGCAGCATGCGTTTAGTGGAAGAAACATTAAATCCGTATCCGATTCTGCGGCAACAAGTGGAAGTTCAGGAAAAACTCGCCGATCTTTATGAAAGCATATTGCGCATTGAAGATCCGGAGCTTTCGATTGTAGCGATCAACGGCCTGAATGCAATGAAACTAAGTAAAGCCGACGAAATCATCATCAATTCTCTTTCGCATCCGGAGAAAAATGTGAATCTTCATGCCGCCGAGTCTTTGGTTCGTCGCGGAACATCGATTTTACCCTTAGTGGTTAATCATCTTCATGATGAAAACCGTTGGATACGGTATTGGACTTATTGGACGGCCGCGCAAATTGCGACGCAAAGCGATTCTAACGAAACACGACTAAACATTGCTCGAGAAATAGAGGAGTCTCTTAAAATCGAAGAGGACTGGCTTATTTACAATGCGGGGAGAGAATTTCTCAGAAGATTGGGATACGCGGACCGCCTCCCGGACCGTACGGATATGCCAAACATTACTCCCGATATCACCCAAGTGCTTCAGGCCATGCTGGATTCTCAAAAATCAGCCGGAGGTTTGGAAATTTACTATGTGGCGGCAAAACTTTCCTCCACAGCCAAGGGAAATATGTTGGTGGGGTCGAACATGAATCAACTTACTATTTATGTCAATGATCCGAAATTATTTCCCGATGCGTTTCGCCGCTACCGGAAAGGATTGTGGCAATCCGCATGGATTCGAACCGAAACTTCCACCGACGGGCCGGAAATTAAACAATGGAATCCCAGAGAAATGCTTCCGGACAGGCCTTTTTACGTCGTTTTTTATGACCACCTTATAGACCGCCGCATCGGACTTCCCAATTATGACGAATTGCTTAAGAAATATCCCAGCGGGAAACCCAAAGATATAGCCCGATATCATTTTATCGATTATTGGAATAAGGACCGCTTTACAAAAGAAGAGAAGGCCCTTCTGGTCCGTGTCCATACGGCCGCGGCCGCCAAGATGCTTTTCGACCTGCCTTCCGAGTTGGAGGTGAACAATCAAGAATACGCGCTTCTTGGGAGATTATCTAACGATACGGATGTGACTTTCCCAGATATCAACGGAAATCAAAAACCTTTCCTGAGAATGAAAGTCACGGGGCGCCGAACTGTGATTGAACCGGCGTGGATTGACGGAGAATATTATCACGTTACGATTCGCCGCCACGCCCGCTCCGAAGCGCGCTTGGGCCTACCTGTCATTCTGAGCCCGAAGGGCGAAGAA
>CAYJWM010000035.1:0-16174 GCA_964373885.1 uncultured bacterium
AATGACTTTTCTGTTCAGTTAGGGCGGAAAAGGCCGTATAATGAATACATTATTAGTTATTTTTCTTTCCATTTCTACACAGTCAACTACGGGGGACTTCAAGGATGAGTCAATGGATCGTTTTGGGTATGGTTCTGGTGTTGACGGGATGTGCTTCGGTTCAAGAGCGGTATGTGAAAAAGCATCCCGAGCTTGCGGCGGATCAAGCGGCCGCTGTGCGTTCAAAAATGGTGACCACCGGTCTTTCCAAAGATGCGGTGACGGCAAGTCTCGGCCGCCCGAAGAAAACACACGGCTATCAGACGGACGAGGGTAATTTTGAAGTATGGGTGTATTCCGAGTTTGAATGGAAAGAGCACGAGAACATTCTCTTTCAGGACGGCAAAGTGGTGTCTTGGAATTTTCCAAAGAGCGTGAAACGCAAGTTGGATGAGGAAGCGCCTGACACGGCAGTGCCTTAGGTGCTCTTAGTCAGGCGTGAAGAAAAAGGAGGGTTGTGATGGACCAGGATAAATCCGCAAGTTACGGTTTGGGGGCCGTGCGGGCTTCCGAGCAAAGTTTTATGTCTCAAGTTTATTTTTGGATGGCGATGGGACTCGGCCTCACCGGCATTGTCGCCGGCTGGATGGCTTTAAATCCCAGTCTCATGATGGGGCTTGCCCGCAACATGGGGCTTTTTTGGATGCTGGCCCTCGTTCAGCTCGGCATTGTGTTTTGGCTATCGGCTGCCATTATGCGTATCAGCGTCATGGCTGCCACGATCGGATTCAGCGTGTATGCGACGCTCAACGGGATTTTGCTCTCTTGGATTTTCTTGATTTATACGGGCGCTTCCATTGCCGCCACTTTTTTTGTGACGGCCGGAATGTTCGGGGCCGTGAGCATTTACGGTTTTGTGACGAAGCGGGACCTGACCTCTATCGGCAGTTTTTGTTTTATGGGGCTGATCGGGATTATTCTGGCCTCCATCGTCAATATCTTTTTGAAAAGCCCGGCACTTTATTGGCTTGTCACTTATGCAGGGATTGCGGTTTTTGTCGGGCTGACCGCTTCGGACACTCAGAAGCTGAAACGGATTCACGAGCAAGGGATGCAGTCCGGTGAGGTGCTGAAGAAACTGGCTCTTCTGGGCGCGCTTGCTCTTTATCTGGATTTTATTAATCTTTTTCTTCTGCTCTTGCGCATTTTCGGGCGCCGCAGATAACCCGTCGTTTAAGCGCGAAGCTTAAGATTCGCTTGGCGCCGCTTCCTCAGTCCATTTGGCGTTTGATATGACGGGAATGAGAAACTCAAGCCAGCGTTTCTCCCGGTCCGCATCCGGCACACCGGTGAGAATTTGTTCCCGTATTTTTTGAATCACCATGTGTTTTCGAAACGCTTCCTCAAACTCCCGCGGTTCACCGCGGAAATTGCGCCGCACCCAGCTCCCATACATTTCCTGATTAAAGTAATTGCCCGGGTCCGAAAATTGTTTCCGAATTTCATCCGCCACTTCCTTATCCGTGACCCGGATACCTCTTTTTTTGGCCTCCCGGTTTAAGATAATGGTCTGCCAGCTGACCCCTTTAATCTCTTCATAGGAAGGAGGAGAGGGGACCCCGGTATCCGGGCGGGGCACATCCGTTTTTGCGGGCTCCGTCTTTTGATTTCCAGGCGCGGGCGGTTTGTCACTAGAGGATTGAGCAGGTTCCGAAGCTTGCGCTTTTGCTTCGGCCGATTGGGCCTGGCTCAGCAATTCATAAAAACGGAACATCATCAAAAATTCTTTCTGGGAAATGTTTTCTTTACCCACTTTTCCGACGGTGCCGGTGGATTCGCCGCGGAACGCGGTGATGCTCGAGCCCGCACCCCAAATCACGAACGAAAGGACAATGATCCAGATAAACAATTTGATATTTTTCCGGAAAAAGTGAAACATAGAGTCATTATACGCTTTTTCTTGTCTTTTAGAAGGGGCTATGTTACGATGTCGAAAATTTACCAAGCCCATAACGCATGAAATTTCTAAAAGCATCCGTTGTTGTTTTCTTCTTCCTGAGTCTTGCGAGCTCGGGACTCACCCTTTATCTATCCACCGTGCGCGAAAACGAGAAGGAAAAGCGCTTGCAGTTGGAGCAGCTGAAGGTTCAGCTGGAAGAGCATGTTTCCTCTCTCGAATCGGAAAAAGCCCAAGCCGAGAGCCGAATTTCGGAACTGAATACCAAAGTAGAGGATTTGGAAGAACGGCTCCAGAAAGAGCAGGCCGAGCGGGCCAAAGCAGCCGGGCTTGTCAGGCAAAAGGAGGAAGAAGTAAAAAATATTAAGAGTGAAATGCTGGAATTGGACAAGGCGTTTGCAAATGCCCAGAAACGCAACCGGCAGCTTGAGCAGATTCTGGATGAATTGGAGGCCCGCGTGAAAGAAATGGAGGCCCAGAAAACCCAGCCGGAGCCCGAAGTCGGCTTTATTCAACTGGATGTGACACCGCAAGCCCCCGCCTCTTCTCCGGCCGTGAATGTTTCCAGCCCAAGTACGGTTGTGCCGGCCGCTCCGGCGGCGATTTCACAGGCGCCCAAGCCGGTTTTGACGGAAAAGCCCAAGAAAAAGAAAAGAAAATTCTTTTCCTTTTTGAAATTCGGCCGCGGAAAAAAGAAAGCGAAAGATGTGCCGCCCGGATGGGAACCGGTGGCACGGCAGGAGAAAGCAGCATCTCAAACACCGCCGGCGGAAATAAAACCTAAGGTCATTCCAGATGTGGTTCCGGCCAAAGCCGTTGGGCCTGCATTACCCCAGAGGGATATAAAGCCCGTTTCGGTCCCGGTGGTTAAAACGGAACCTCCCAAGCGTGAAGTGCGCCCCGCACCTAAGAAGGAGGAAGGAGCTTCCGGGGGGCGTGTGTTGCTCATTAATCGTAAGTTTAATTTTGTGGTGGCGGATTTGGGTTCGAAACAGGGACTTGAACTCGATGATTTGCTCGTGATCGAGAGGAAAGGCACTCCTGCAGCGAAGGCAAGAGTGGAAAAATTGTATGATGATTATTGCGCCGCCTATCTGGTCGAGGAGCAAAGTGAGACCCCATTTGAGGAAGGCGACCTTATCCGTCTTGCCTGATGTGTTGGCAAAACAGGGCGGCATTTTCATCACGCTGATTGTTCTGGGGACTTTTCTCAGCATCATCCTTTTGCTGATGGTACAGGGTCTTGAGCTCGCGCGTTACTTCAGCACTCCTTCATGAAGCGCGCGATGCGGTCCGTTTGCTTTTTTGTTCTCGCCATTTTTTTCGTTCCGCCTTCCTCTTTTCTTTTGGCTCAGCCCGGTGACTCCGGCCAAGAAACCGCCGTAAATATTGACCTTTTGATCAAGCAAACGGAAGATCTCATCCGCGAAGAAGCTCAAATCCTTGAGGATCAAAAGGAGGTTTTGAACATCATTCAGAACTTAAAAATCCGGGTAAGGCGGCAATGAAAAACTACCTTGGAGGGCTTCTTATTTTCTTTTTGGCAGCGGCTGTTTTAGCCCCCTTTTCCTTAGCTGCCGATCCGGCTGCACCCGCTTCCCAGCAGGCCAAGCTCAAAAAACTTCAGGAGCAATTAGATCGACTGAAGGCGATGCATGCGGCCATGTTTGAACATCAAGCCAAGATTAGAAGCGAGCTTGAAACACTGCGAGTCTGGATTCGGCGCCAGTCTTAGCGGAATCTCCCATGTCTCAAATCACAACTTATCCCGCTTCCCGCATTTGGGGCGACTACATGCCTCCTTCCGACAAGTCTATTTCTCATCGACTGGCAATGCTGGGCGCTTTGGCCGGCGGAAAAAGCGAATTTCGCCATTTTTTGGAGGCAGAGGATTGTCTTGGGACAGTTCAAGCTTTTGAAGCCATGGGGGTTCGCTTTGAACGCTCAAAAGGCGTCTTAACCGTTCACGGGGCCGGCCTTAAAGGACTCGCGGCGCCGAAAGGGGATCTTTATCTTGGGAATTCAGGGACGACCATGCGGCTTCTTTTGGGAGTTTTGGCCGGCCAGGAGTTTGAAGCGCGCTTGACCGGAGACCCTTCGCTTTCAAAAAGGCCGATGAAACGCGTGACCGAGCCGCTTCGGAAAATGGGCGCCCGTATCAGCGGTCCCGATGACGCTAATTTTGCGCCGCTCACGATACGGGGAGGGCGTCTTTCTGGAATTCATTGGACGAATGAAATTCCAAGCGCGCAGGTCAAGTCCGCCGTTCTTCTCGCCGGACTTTTTGCTGAGGGAGAAACTTCCGTTGAAGAACTCGAACCCTCACGCGACCATACGGAGCGGCTTTTGGGGGAATTCGGTGTGCCGGTCAAACGCTCGGGACAAACCGTTTCAGTGGCGAAAGCGAAGCAGCTTCGGCCCATTCAATTTGAAGTGCCGGGAGATATTTCTTCCGCCGCTTTCCTCATGGCGGCGGCGCTGATTGTTCCGGGCTCCGATCTGACCATTCGCAGAGTCGGATTGAACCCGACACGCCTCGGGCTTGTGGAAGTGCTGAGAAAAATGGGGGCAGATTTGTCTTTGGAATTGACGGGGAAGGGAGCGGAACCGGTGGGGAATATTCGCGTGAAATCAAGCCGCTTAAAAGGCATGACGGTGAATAAACGCTTGATTCCGTTTCTGATTGACGAGTTACCCATTCTCATGATTGCCTGTGCGCTTGCGGAAGGAACCAGTGTGATTCAAGGCGCTCAAGAGCTTCGATTTAAGGAGACAGACCGCATTCATTCCCTGGTGAAAGGACTTCGGGCAGTTGGGGGGCGGGTAGAGGAGCGCGAGGATGGTTGTGTGATTCAAGGTGTCTCCCAGTTTCAAGGAGGAGTTGTGCAAAGTTTAGGGGATCACCGCACGGCTATGAGCTTTGCCATAGCCGGCTTTCGGGCCAAAGAGCAGGTAGAAGTTCAGGATACAGATTGCATTCGCACTTCCTACCCCCAGTTTGAGGCGGACCTGAAGCGTTTCAGCAAATCTTCTTGACAGTTGAAAATACTTCTTGTTAGAATACAATCCTCTTGGCGAAGGGAAATTTGTCTCTATTCCAACCTCTAAAGCCTAAGGAAAATTATAGATGTATTTAGTTGATCAGGCCCTGAGTTTCTTTTCTAACGATATCGGAATCGATCTCGGAACAGCCACCACACTCGTATACGTCAAAGGCCAGGGCGTCGTCCTTTGCGAACCTTCCGTTGTGGCCATCGATAAAAATTCCAATCATGTACTTGCCGTGGGCGAGGAAGCCAAGCGTATGCTCGGCCGCACGCCCGGCAATATTGTGGCCGTCCGTCCCATGAAAGACGGCGTGATCGCCGACTTTGACGTGACGGAGGCAATGCTCCGTTATTTTATCCGCAAAGTGCATCGCAGCAAACAGTTGGTCAGCCCGCGTGTGGTGATTGCCGTTCCGAGCGGAATTACGGAAGTCGAAAAACGCGCGGTGAAAGACTCAGCCGAACGCGCCGGAGCCCGAAGCCCCGTTTTTTTGGTGGAGGAACCCATTGCAGCTGCGGTCGGGGTCGGGCTCCCCATTCAGGAGCCGTCCGGAAATATGATTGTGGATATCGGCGGCGGAACAACCGAGATTGCTGTGATTTCGCTTGCCGGAATCGTGTTTTCTAAAAGCATTCGAATCGGCGGCGATGAATGCGATGAGGCCATTATCGCCCATTTGAAAAAGACCTACAACCTCTTGATCGGCGAGCGGACCGCGGAAGAAGCCAAAATTAAAATCGGCTCGGCTTATCCTCTGGAAGAGGAAATGACCATGGAAGTCAGAGGGCGCGATATTTTGGCCGGGCTTCCCAAAACCATTACGGTCTCAAGCGAGGAGATACGCGAGGCCCTTTCTGAAGCAACCGCCCAAATCTTGGAAGCCATTCGGATTACGCTTGAGCACACGCCCCCCGAGCTTTCGTCGGATTTGATCAGCCGGGGCCTTATTTTGGCCGGCGGAGGGGCGCTTTTAAGAGGGCTTGACAAGCTGATTAGCGAGGAAACCGGGCTGCCTGTCCATATTGCCGATGATCCGCTGACGGCGGTGGCTTTGGGGACGGGCCGTTATTTAAGCGATATCAATCTGCTCAAGCGCCTTTCGGTGAACAGCAACAATCATCACCGCCAGTTTGAGATGTAACCGCCGGACGGGAGGGAATTCGGGTGCGAGCGAAACGTTCCCTCTTGGCAGGAAGCGCGGTCTTGTTTCCGCTCCTCATCGGAGCCACTTCTCCTAATCTTATTCAAACCCTCCGGGGCTTTACGACCACAGCGCTCCGCCCCATCTTAGAAACTCAAGATCAAGTTACCACCGTCATTAAAACTCAGATTCAAACCGTTCGCGAGTGGCCGAAGCTTCGTGAGAAGAATCGGGAACTTGTGGAGCAATTGGCGGGCGTGAACGCAGATCTGGTCAATGCCCGGGAACTTAAGGAAGAAAATAAACGGCTGCTGGCTCTTCTGAGATTAAAACAGGGCTCCGAATTTAAAACCATTGCCGCCCGCGTGATCGGCCGCGATCCGTCTCACTGGTCCCTTTTTATTATGTTGAACCGGGGTGAGCGGGATGGTGTGTTTGAAGACTCGGCTCTTCTTTCACCGGAGGGTCTTGTCGGGAAAGTGGTTTCCGCAGGTCCTCACTCTTCCCGGGCGATTCTTCTCACCGATCGTCAGTCGCGGGTGAGCGCCTTGAATCAACGTACCCGCGATGTCGGATTGATCGAGGGAACGGGTTCCTCTCTTCTCAAGATGACCTTTCTGGATCGCAGCGCGGATATTCAGGTGGGAGACACCATTGTTTCATCCGGCCTCGGAGAAGTTTATCCCAAGGGCATTTCCATCGGGCGAGTCCAATTGGTCGAGGAGGATGCAAGTCATCTCGGTCTTTTGGCGGTGGTCAAGCCTTTGGTGTCGTTTGCAAAGTTGGAGGAAGTACTGTGCGTACCGTCCCCCTCGAACGGCTGATTCCCGCCATTTTGATCTTGATCTGGCTCGAGCTCACGCTGCTTCCGTTCTTTTTCATTTGGGAGGTAAAGCCCGATCTTTTTTTTCTTTTTCTCACCTTTTACGCGTTCCGGATCAATCGAAAGGAAATGATTTCGCTCGCTTTTTTACTCGGGTTCATCAAGGACTTGTTGTCGAATTCTTTTTTCGGGCTTGAGACCGCTTCCTTTGTGGGGGGCGCTTTTGGGCTTCAATTTCTGGCGGTGCGTTTTGACCGGGAGGAACGCTGGATTCAGCTGGCGGGGCTTTTTTCGTTTTCCTGGTGCACGTTGATTTTTTATTCCATGGTCGCGTGGCTCGTGGGCGCACCGTATCAGGTGAGCGAAGCGGCGTTTGCCAAATCATTCCTGATTTCGGCGTATACGACGGCGGCCGGGCTTGTTTTGTTTCCGGTCTTGGAGCAATGGTTGAAGCCGGCGCTTCGCACGCGGCAATACGAATTATTTTAATTTTATCACTTCATGAAAATCTTACTGAAGCTTCAAATCCTCGAATGGGCCGTGTTCGGCGCCCTGCTGGTGTTGGTCCTCGCGCTTTTTCACGTGCAGGTCATCCGGGGCGGGCATTACCGGCGCTCCAGCGAGCACAATCGGATCCGCTTGATTCGTTTGGAGGCCCCCCGGGGCAATATTTATGACCGTTCCGGCTCCCTTTTGGCCACCAATCGGCCCGCTTACAGCGTCTATGTCATTCCGGAAGATTTCGATCCAGGTGACTTTTCCGAGCTGAGCCGTTTGCTCGGGTTTTCGGAAGACGAAATCCGCAAGCGCATCACAAAGGCAAGAACGGCGTCCTTTACGCCCGTCCTTCTCAAACAGGATATTTCCAAAGAGCTTGCCATAAAGATAGAAGAGAGGCGCCCGCGTCTTTCGGGTGTTTTCATTCATGTGCAGGCGCTTCGGTTTTATCCGGCGGGTGAGAATGCGGCGCATCTGGTCGGCTATATCGGACGGATTTCGGAAGAGGAGTATGAGTGGTCGGACAAAAGTGTTTATTACCGCGATTCGTGGGTCGGCCGCAGCGGCGTTGAAAAAATTTATGACCTTCATTTGCGCGGCGAGGACGGCGGGCGGCAGATTGAAGTAGATGCGCGCGGTGTACCGATGCAGCTTTTGGGTGAGAAAAAGCCGGAGCCGGGAAGCGATCTTCGCCTGACGGTCGATGTCCGGCTGGAAGCCGGCATTCGCTCCCTTCTTCGCGAGCGGCGCGCTTCTGCCATCATGATGGACTTGGAAACAGGAGCAATTTTGGCGGCCGTGAGCACGCCGGGTTTTGACCCGAATGTGTTTGTGACTCAGGGAAAAAACCGTGAACGAATCGAACTTATGGGATCGCGCGAACAACCGCTTGTCAACCGCGGATTCAGCGGCGCTTATCCACCCGGCTCCGTGTTTAAGTTGGTGACGGCATTGGCGGCGCTTGAGGCAGGTGTTATCACCCCGCATACCACCTTTACTTGTCCCGGTTATTTCCGATTCAATGCAAATTCGCGGCGATTTAAATGCTGGTTTGACGGCGGACACGGGCGTGTCGATTTGTACACGGCGATCGAACGTTCCTGCAATGTTTATTTTTACAATACAGGCCGCCTGTTGGGGGAAAAACGGCTGGCCGAGTATGCGCGGAAGCTCGGCTTTGGTTCCCGAGTAGAGTGGAAATTTCCGGCCTCCACCGGCCTGGTTCCGGATGCGCAGTGGAAGCGTATGAAATATCACGATGCGTGGTATCCGGGCGATACGGTGACGTTTGCGATCGGCCAGAGCTATCTTCTTGTCACGCCCCTTCAGATCCTTAACGTGGTCGCCATGATTGCAACAGACGGTTCCGTCATAGAGCCAAAAGTGGTTCAGGAGGAAAAAAGAGAAAAGGAGCCGAAAAAAGTTGGGGTGAGTAAGGAAACGTTTCGAACCCTCCGGCGCGGAATGCTTCGGGTGGTCCATTCTGATCGCGGGACCGGGCAGTTCGCACAGGTTGATTTTATAAAGCTTGCCGCTAAAACCGGGACGGCACAAGCTCCTCCCGGTGCCGCACATGCTTGGCTGGGCGGATTTTTTCCTTACGAGCATCCCAAGATAGCACTGGTTGTTTTTGTGGAGCGGGGGGAATCCGGCGGAATCACCGCGGCAAAAATGGCGAAGGAAACAATCAAGATATGGAATAATTTTTATGGTTCGCAAGTTTCTTAAAGAAATTCATTGGCCGATCGTGTTGGTCACGGGGACCTTAACCGCAATCGGCATTTTAGCTGTTTACAGCGCTTCATTTCGGACGGGAAGCGAATACGCGGGGAAGCAGCTGATTTGGTGGATGGTTTCCGCCGCCATTTTTTTGGCCGTCGTGTGGATTGGGTACCGGCCGTTTTTAAATGTGGCTTATCCGTTGTATGGAGTTTCCGTCATTCTTTTGGCCGTGGTGTTTGTTGCGGGCGAGGCGCGTTCCGGCGCCCATCGCTGGATTGAACTGGGCCCCTTTTTGCTTCAGCCGTCCGAGCTGTGCAAAATCGCGACCATTTTAATGCTCGCCAATTTTTTGGCCGGCCGCAGCATTTTTTCAAAGCAGAAGCGGGCGCTTGTGATCAGCATGATTCTGGTCGGACTGCCTATAGTTTTAATTTTGAAGCAGCCGGATCTCGGCTCCGCGCTTGTGTTTATCCCGGTGTTGATCGCCATGCTGTTTTGTTGGGGTGTTCGTGTCCGTTACCTGACCGCACTTTTTGGGGCGGGACTTATCGCGCTGCCGTTTGTCTGGAATGCCCTTGCGCCTTATCAAAAAAAGAGATTGCTTGTTTTTTTAAATCCTTCGATTGATCCGATCGGCGCCAGTTATACGGCCATTCAGTCAAAAATCGCCGTGGGTTCCGGCGGGCTTTTCGGCAAAGGGTGGCTGCACGGCACGCAGACGCAGCTTGATTTTGTTCCGGAACACCATACCGATTTTATTTTTACGGTCATTGCTGAGGAGTTCGGTTTTTTGGGCACTTTGCTCGTGATCACTCTTTTCGCCGTGCTTTTGGGCTATATTTTTCGAATGATTCAACAGACGACTGATCTCAAGGCCCGCTTGCTTGGGCTTGGCATTGCGGTGTTTTTTTTCTTCCAAATTTTTGTGAATATTGGCATGACCATCGGCCTTGCGCCTATCACGGGGATCACCCTTCCTTTCATAAGTTACGGCGGTTCTTCTTTGGCGGTTAACTTCCTAGCGCTGGGACTGTTGATTAGCATCTATAAGGAACGGTCTATTTTTTAGGCATCTTTTTATAAGTTATTTTGAATAAATAACTTATAGTCACTTCCCTTATTAAAATTTTACCCCTTATTCGCTTGAAAAATCTGGTTTTAACGGGTATACTTTTTTTATTCATTTAAAAAGTCAGTTTTGAAAGGATTACCCCCAACTGGTGATCTCACGGAACACTTCAGTTTTTTATCGGTTTCGACAAATCATCAGTATTTTTTTGGCTTTTTCCTTCACGCTTTTAAATACGATTGCAAACCCCTATCCACTTTCAGCTGAGCCGGTTCCGGAGGAGAATCGTCCGCCCAATCTAAAAAATTTCTCCCTCCCGGAAGAGTTTGGCACGATTCGTGAAAGATTCATTCCTGAAAAGAGGACAGGCAATAATTCACTGCCGTCTACGACGACTGCTTCGCCGCCTGTCCCCTTTTCAACGGGAGTCATTTATCTGGAGTCTGCCCATTCGAACATCGATTCCGAAACCAACACCCGGAGAATCATTCAATATCTGGAGAAAGAATATGGGCTCTCTCTTGTATTGCTTGAGGGAGGAGAGGGGCGGCTGGACAGTCTTTTCTTTAAATCCTTTCCGGATCGGGAAAGAAAAGAAAAACTTCTGGAAGATTATCTAAAACAAGGAGATCTTTCGGGAGCGGAGGTCTCTTCCATTCTGGAGGAAGGAAATAATACCCGCTATTACGGAATTGAGACACAAAGTCTTTACAATGACAACAAAGAAGCGTTCTTAAAAGCCCTTCAAAACGAATCTCAAATCGCATCGCTGCTTGCCGAGAGAAAATCAAATTTGGATAAACAGGCAAAAGAGACGCTTTCAGCCGAATCTCTAATCTTTCAAACCCAATCTGAAGCTTTTAAAGCAGAGACGCTTGATTTTCTGAAATACTTAAAAGAATTGAGAAAACTTTACTTCAAGTGTCATTCTGAGCCCTTCGTTTGTCATGCTGAGCCTGCCTGCCGGCAGGCAGGCGATAGCGAAACATCTCAGGGTAAACTCCGCGAAGAATCTATGAGCATAGATCCTTCGCTGCCGTCTACGACGACTGCTTCGCTGCCTTCGGCAGCTCAGGATGACACCTTTTCTACTCAATATCCTGAATTAAATAAGATTTTGACCGTGGAATCAAATGAAAAGACCCTTGCAAAAGATGAGTCCATATCGCTTGCCATGAAACGGATGATTCACGCTTTTGAGTCCGGAATAAGCCCAAGGATTTCCAAAGAAGACAAAATAGAAGCAAATGGTCTCATTCAGGACTATCGAACCGGCCGGTCGGATGCCGGAACGCTTGTCCAAAAAATCCGTGAACTATCCCGCGAAAGTGGTTTTGAATTTAACCTCCCCCGGGCCTTGCAGGTTTCTTTAACCCATACCCAAATGCTCTCATCCATCAAAGGCACCAAAGTCTTTGATGAATTGAATGTCCTTGAAGCGGAATTGAGACAAATGCTTCCCTCAAGTGAAGAAGAAAGAAAATTGCTTCGGGATTATGAATTCCTTCATCTTTTGACTGATTTCGCGAAATTGGAGCTGCTCCCCAAGGATTGGGAGAGAATACACAATCAAAAAAATGTCATTCCCGAAATCTTTAATCGGGAATCCATTAGTGGATCCCCGATAAAAACATTCGGGGATGACAGTCTCTTTAAACATCACTTTGAGTTTTACGAACTGGCTGAAAAACGAAATGAAGTCCTCGTCCAAAATGCTTTGAAGATGATCAATCAAAATCATAAAAAACTCGCGCTCCTTTCCACCGGGGGCTTTCACACGCAAGGAATCACCGAAAAATTGAAAGCGAAAAAAGTCCCTTTTATTTTGATTTCACCGGCCATCCGCCATATGACGGAAAAAGAGCTTTATTTAAATGCCATGCAGGGAAAGAGATCATTCATGAAGTATTTTAAAGGGTCTCTCTGGGATGCATTAGCACGGGACTACGCTTCAAAACTGGCTTCTTCTTTACGGGAAGAAGAATTAACCTCTTCTTTAAAACGCTGGCGCGACCGAATCATTCAAAACTCCATTGCGGAAGGAAGAATCACCCAAGCGGGTCAATACACCAAATATGTGGATGCGCTTAGGGACGGTTCTAATCAATCCGTTAGAACCGTCCCTGACTTAAAAGCTCTTGTCCATGAAAAACTCAATTTTTTCTCAAAAGGACTTAAACATCTTTACCAAAAACAGGAAATCAATCCTAAAAATCTAGAAACCCTTATCACTCAAATGAATCAGGTGGGAAGAAGTCAATTGGCGCTTGATCTTGTCATAGCCAGGGGCCCGCTGGGGCGGCAGTCGTTTATACAAAGCGCGGAGGATCGGATGAGAGAGCCGTCAAAAAGATCGGAAGCGAGAGGAGACGATGAATTTTCGGAAATACTTGAAGAATTAAATTATATTTTAGATTTCAGACGCACTGTCGATCCCAAACGTACTGACCATTCTCATCGCACGCTTTATTTTAATGATAAGTTCTACCCCTTGCCCGATTTAGTACAACTGTATAATCCAAAAGGTGGATCAAAAGATAAGACTAAATGGGGTTCGGCTCAAGTAAGTAGGAAACAATTTCTTAAATTTATTCAGCTGGCCGTCGGACGTCTTAATGAATTTTATCAGTTCAAGGAAAATGAATTCAAATTAACCGATGAGGTCAAAATCAGCTTGCAATACGATCCAGAATTCGTTCACGTTGTCATTAACGGCCATTCTTTATATACCATCCATCGCAAGGATGCACATGTCTATTTATTCGGGAGCACACTAATCTATGGAGACCACGCCAAAGCAGTGCTTGCGATTGCCGAATTGCCGCTTTTCTTAAATCCCACTCTAAGATCTGCAATTACCAAATTGCTTCCGATGGAATATTTTAGATTTTTGCCGAGCGAACTCGACGCCCGCTCCGAAGCGCGCATCGAAAAAACAGTGGAACCCAAAACTAATGAAAGCGCGCAAGTGTCCTCGATTGCTTCTCAAGCGAGGGCCGAAGCGCGGGACGACAGTAAACCGTTGTTTAAATCTGAAGCGGAAGCATTATTGAAAGCACTTCAGGAATCTCGGGGCAATTTGGCCATTGCGGCCGATGGGCTGAGACCGGCTTATCAAAAAGCCGGTCAAAGGGGAGAAATTGACGAGTATTTTATTCGGTCGCGCATTGGTTCTTTAGAAGGGCAGATGCCGGGAACATTGGGAAAAGAAACGGGGAAAACACTGTCGGAACTGTATGACGGCATAATCGAATCCCGCCTGGGTGATGAAAATTGGCCCGATCGGGTTCCGCGCTCAGGCGACCGTGAGCTGGTTCAAGGGTTGGAAAAATATAAGGGCCGCGATCCCGTGGTCCGTCAATTCAAGACGTTTTTGGAACTGCTTCGAGGATATTCTCCTCCGGACGGTTCACTTAAGCCGTTTCGTCCCTTTGTGCGGTTTCAACAGCCCAAAGAGAAAAGCAAAAAAACCTCTAAAAAGAAACTTGTGGAAATTGAAAAGTTTAATCGTTCACTTATTCAAAAACTTCGGAAATTGCTGGCAGACAGCCTAGAAAGAAAAAAAGCGGCGCCTAAAGATGATCCTGCCTTGCTTGAACTTTTGCGCGAGTTTTACCTTACGGAAGAAAAAAAGGGGAAAAGAAAAGTTTTATTTACCAGTGCCAAAACAGAGCAATTTGTTAAGTTTGTTTCCCGCATACGCGAACGCCCGATCGACTTCAGCATTGGGGTGGTTTGGCATTCAGCAAAAGGCAAGTCAAGTTATCATGCCGACGTTCGTGAGCCACTCATATACCATCTAGGCAAACTCGAAGGCCGCTCTGAAGCACGAAATTATGGGAAAGAATTGGAATTTTCTTCAGACCGAACGAAAGAAATTGTCGCCAGGCGGCTTGATCAAAAAGCGGAAATTGCTTTAAGAACGAAGTCAGCAGAACTGGTTCAACACGCTTTCAGCGATATGATTAGAGAAATAAATAATTACCTTGGCCGGCTCGAAAAAATGGACCATCGTGAACTGGTTAGAGAAATGAAGGCTCGATTGGACAGAGAAGATCAAACCAGGAGTAAAAATGGTCAACGATATGGATATTTTAATGATTGGGCTCATACGACCCTGACCGATATGTTGGTTAAAAGTGAGGATTACCGGAATCCTCGCGGACTTAGCCGGAAACAAGTAGACCTCGTCATAAACCTTTTGGGTGAGGGTGCGGCAAACGGGCTCATGGATTACCGTATTTATCGATCTACCCGCTCGGAAGCGCGAGCGGGGTTTCTTCTCCGGAGCTTCATTAAAGACTTTAAAGAAATATCTGCCGAGAAAATAGACAAACAAGGTGATTATTTCGTTTTCACAACGAACACCGGCAAATACCACGAGTTCAGATTTTCAAGGGACGGGACTATTTTCTTGGGGACAGACGCCATCGGCGGAAAATATGTGACGTTTGATTTATCTATAAAAGGCGATGTCCATCCTAAGGGAGCTTCTGACCTGGGCCAGGAGATATTCATTTCACTTTTTGAGGATATCAATCGCGAGTTCATGAAAAAATTTCCCCCTGATCCGAAGATGGAGATCGATTTGATTTATAAACAGGGTTCAAACCGTTTTGAATTGACCATCGGAAATCGCACGGTCTACATTAAAAACGCGCCAGACCTTGCTGAAAAGTTGAGCAAGCTTTTTATGGTTCCGGCGGCAGCGGTTGACGCTACGACGTTCACGATCAGAGAAAAAATCTTCAAGTACGCTCCAACGGACATAGAGAACAACGGGGAAATCGAAAAGGAACTCATTCGTTTCTTCGAAATCCGCTCCGAAGCGCGCTTCAAAAAAGAAGTGGTACCGGAGATTAATGAAGGCGCGCGAGTGTCCTCGATGCTTCCCAAATCGAGGGCCGAAGCGCGGGCAGGAGCGATCGCAGTTGCTAATTGGAATTGGCGGGAAGCGGAACAAATTCGAATCGAGGGCCAGTTGTTGAGACGCATTCCGGAAGAAGGTCTCTTAATCCCGACGTCTTTGCTTAAAAAAGTTGGGCCTGTTCACATTCATCTTGGCAAACGAGGTCATTATCTTCAGCTGAGATATGGTTGGTATCGTTTCTGGCGCAGATTTCAGGTGGAAGACTGGATAAGCACAAGGACAGCGGTGCTTCGAGCGGGAAAGGGATTAGTGGTAGGCCGCTTGCTGGATAGAGGCAAGATTCCCTCTGGATACGAAAATGATGCGCAATTGCAAACGGCAAATTATTATTCCGATGTGTCCAACGCTCACCTTAGTTTGCGTTTAAGCGAAGGGAAAGATGTTCTTATCTTGCAAGATTTATGGTCGCGTTACGGAACGTTTTTATCCGAGGATGAACTTATGCTCTTTGCACCCGTCCGCTCCGAAGCGCGAACAGATGGAGAAAGGTTAGCCGTTTCCGGCAGAGGGGATATTAAAGTCGACCCGTTTAAGCTGGGACAATGGGATGCGCCGGCTCGCGCTCAAAATCTCAAGTCCGAACATGCGCCCGTCTTTGGCGATATCGACAAGAATGCCTTCCCGAATCTTAACGGTTTTCTTGGCTTTTCCGGGCTGAAATTGTATGTAGAGCGCATCGGCTTCCCGGTCAAATTCTATTTTCATAAGCTAATCGGCCTCCTCAAGCCAGTAGGCAGTAATCAAAACGACTTTACCAGTCTCTTTCGTATAAACAACCTCAAGGATCTTACCACGAAAACGCTTTTGCGCCAAATGTCTTCCCCCGAAGCTTTTTTTGCTTCGATCGGGATGGGTTACCGCCTCTTCAACCTGTTCGGCAATCAATTCTCTTTGACGGATTCGTCTCTTGATATGCCTCGTGTAGTAAAACTCCATAAAGAAGGCGAATATAATCCTTTGTTATTACAAGTCAAGCAAAAATCAGCAACCGCCCGCTCCGAAGCGCG
>CAYJWM010000036.1:0-1679 GCA_964373885.1 uncultured bacterium
ATGCTTCGCTATCGCCTGCCTGCCGGCAGGCAGGCTCAGAATGACGTCCGAAGGGTTCAGAATGACGTTGTGGGGAAATGGCTTCGCCTCCTCGCAATGACGACGTTATCTTAGGAGCTAGTTCTTTTTTTTTAGGCGCTTCTGCGGCGGGACTCGCAAATTTGGTTTCGAGTGATTTTAATTCTTTAATCACATCGCCGATCGGTTTCAAATCCGCGCGGTGGACGATTTTCAAAACAGCAGATTCGATCAAAAACTTGGGCACATTGGACCAGCGCAGTTCACGCACCAGCTGTTGAACGAGTGTCAGCGAAAAAAGAAGCTCTTCACGCGTAAACGCGCTTTGAAATTTGGCGAGCGATTTTTTCCATTCTTCCGTCCCCTCAATTAATTTTTCGCCTGCGCTCCCGAGCTGTGAGACCAAAAGGTCGCGGAAAAGCCCCAGAAGCCCCCGCGAAAATTGCATGAGGTCTTTGCCGTTCTCCGTCAGGTCGTGCACGATTTGAAGGGCGTCTTTGGCGTCGCGGGCCTTCAAAGCTTCGAGCAGCTTAAAATAAATCTCTTCTTCGGTAAGCCCGAGTGAAAACACAATATCCGATTCGGTCACTTCCCCGTCGCCGAAACTCGCAAGCTGATCGAGAAGACCCTCGGCGTCGCGGAGACTTCCTTCCGCGGCCTTTGCGATCAGGAAAAGCCCTTCGGGGCTTGCTTTGATTTTTTCCTTTTTCACGATTTCGGCAAGCTTAGCCGCGATTTCTTCCGTGGGAATGCGCCGGAAATGAAAGCGCTGGCAGCGCGAGAGAATCGTGAGCGGCACTTTGTGCACTTCGGTGGTGGCAAAAACAAATTTCACATGCTCGGGCGGCTCTTCCAGCGTCTTAAGGAGCGCGTTAAACGCCCCGGCCGACAGCATGTGCACTTCGTCGATGATATAAACTTTGAAACGGCCGTGGGCGGGCTTGAATTTGACGGTTTCCCTCAAATCGCGGACGTCATCAACCCCCGTATTGGAAGCGCCGTCGATTTCGAGAATATCGAGACTTGAGCCGCGCGTGATTTCTTCGCAAGTCGCGCATTTATTGCAGGGCTCGGGGGCCGGGCCTTTTTCGCAGTTAAGCGCTTTGGCGAAAATGCGCGCGGTGGAGGTCTTCCCCACTCCGCGCGGGCCGGTGAATAGAAAACTTTGCGCGATCCGGCCTTTGGCGATGGAATTTTTGAGGGTGGTGACGATCGGCTCCTGGCCGATCACTTCATCGAACGTCTGCGGTCTGAATTTGCGGGCGAAAATAAGATAATTCATAATGCCTTTCGTCTAATAAATAATAAATGGCAACCGCGGAGAGAGGAGGATTTGGCGCCCTCCGCGGCATGCTTATATTGATAGGGCGCTCACCATCTCGCGCCCATCGCCAAGCATGCGCTCCTTATTCGTCGCGCGGCGATTGCTTCGGGTCGGCCACTCGCTTTATAGCAAAACGCTTCCAAAGGTCGCGTTTACAAAGCTCTCTTCAAATCCTCCAACCTTCTCCCTGCTTCTGATTTCAGACACGGAGAGAGGAGGATTTGAACCTCCGAGACCCGTGAGGGCCTAACGGTTTTCGAGACCGCCGCATTAAACCGGGCTCTGCCATCTCTCCCTATTAAAAAGTCTCAAATGACCCGTTTATTTGAAGAGATGA
>CAYJWM010000036.1:1779-16073 GCA_964373885.1 uncultured bacterium
AAATGACCCGTTTATTTGAAGAGGTGGCGATTTTATCCGTTTTACGCGTTCCACGCAAGACAGGAATCCATGATTTTTGTCATCCCCGAAATCTTTTATCGGGGATCCGTTGGATTCCCGATTAAAACATTCGGGAATGACACAGGATCTCAGGCGGGAGAAATGCCGAGCAGGTTCAGCACCCGGTCCAAATCATCCAGCGAATAATAGCGGATTTCCACGCGGCCCTGATTATTTTTGTTCGGGAAAATGCGCACCTGCGTACCGAGCACGCGTTCGAGTTTTGCTTCAAGCGCCAAAATTTCCTGATCGAGCAGACGCGCCTGTTTCGCCCGGCGTTTCCTCGTACCTACACGCCCTACGATTTCCTCGACTTGGCGCACGGAAAGCTTTTCTTTGACAATGCGCCGCGCCATCTGACGTTGATGCTCCGGCGTAGGCAAACTTAAAATAGCGCGGGCATGTCCCGCCTGAATATCGCCGTTTAACAGGGCTGTAAGCACTTCCTCGGGGAGCCGAAGAAGGCGGATTGTGTTGGCGACTGTGGAACGGTCTTTCCCTACCTTCCTGGCCACTTCATCCTGGGAAAATCCGTTTTCTTCCACAAGCTTCAAATAGGCCTGCCCTTCCTCGACCGCATTTAAATCTTCGCGCTGAATATTTTCAACCAGGGCCCATTCGATAAGTTTTTCTTCCGCCACATCTTTGACGACAGCCGGAATTTTCTCAAGCCCCAAAAATTGCGCGGCCCTCATTCTGCGCTCGCCGCAAATCAATTCATAACCGCTCTTTGCTTTTTTAACCACAACGGGTTGCAGAATTCCCTGCTCTCTGATCGAATCCGCGAGCTCCCGAATGGTTTCCTCCGGGAAATGTTGGCGCGGCTGCCTATGGTTCGGGTGTATTTCGGAAATGCGCACATCTTCAATGGATGAGCTGCGCGCTGTCTCTGGTGGCTCGTTTGTTTTCTCAGTCGAAAGGATATTCATGTAACTATCTGGTATTAAAGCACTTAGACCTTTCCCCAACGCTCTCTTTTTTAGTTCCATCGCTCTCCTCAGTTCCCCGCCTGCGCGGAAGTTTCTTGATTTAATTCGGTTTCCACATTCACCGTTCCATCCCCGAAACGTTTCAAAAATTCCGCCGCGGCTTTTTTATAAAACGCGGCGCCTTTTGAATGCGGGTCGTAAATGACAACCGGTTTTCCGAAACTCGGCGCTTCGCTGATTTTCACGGAACGCGGAATCGCGGTTTCGAAAACCAAATCGCGAAAATGACTGCGCACTTCTTCGATCACTTGATTTGTAAGATTGGTGCGCGAATCTGCCATGGTCATAATCACCGCGCTGAGCTGAAGCGACGGCTTCAAGCGCTGCTTCACAAGTTCATGTGTTTTAAGGAGTTGGCCCAAGCCCTCAAGGGCGTAGTATTCGCATTGAAGCGGAATAATCATGCCGTCGCTTGCAACTAGCGCGTTGAGCGTAAGCAACCCAAGGGACGGCGGACAGTCGATAAAAATATAGTCGAATTGATCCAATATGGGTGTGAGTGAATTTTTGAGTATGAACTCCCGGCCGGCCTCGTTGATTAACTCAATTTCGGCGCCGGAAAGGCTCGGGTTGGCGGGAATAATTGAAAGGTTTTTGATCTGGGTATTTAAAATGACTTTCGCCGGTTCCGTGTTCCCTATAATAAGATCATAGGCGGTCTTCTGGTTTTCGCTTTTCTCAATCCCAACCCCGCTTGTGGCATTGCCTTGCGGATCCAAGTCTATAATTAATGTAGTTTTTCCTGATATAGCGATGCAAGTGGCTAAATTAACAGCGGTTGTGGTTTTTCCTACGCCGCCCTTTTGATTGCATAAGGCGAATACTTTGGCCATTCTAGACCCCTGATTTTGACTGCGACTTTAACATGGCAAATCCGCCGATTCAAGAAAAATTACCAGAAAAGCGCGTGTTTCACGTGAAACACGCGCTTTCGTGGAATCTTCGAAAGCCGCCCCAGGAGCGGCTGCTTATGCCCGCGACGTGGGGTTACCTTAAATTGATCGGCAAGTTATTTTTTTTTCTGAATAGGTCGTCATTGCGAACCCGCCGCAAGCGGGCGCCTGCCTGCCGGCAGGCGATAGCGAAGCATCTCAGGGTAAACTCCGCGAAGAATCTCGGTGTCAGATCGCCGCGGCCGGCTACGCTGGCCTTGCGATGACAAGAGCCGGACGGGCTAAAATCAGCTACGTGCAACGTCCGCGAAAGGCAGCAAATTTTGCCTTTTTGTTTCACGTGAAACGAGCCCGCGATGCTTTCTGGCGGGCTCGCCCAAGGAGCGGATTACTGACAGCGCGACGTGGGGCTACATTAGTTTGAATGGCTTAGGCGTTCGCAGTGGACGGCCAGAATGGCAATGTCGCAGCTGTTTATTCCGGGAATTCGGGAGGCCTGTCCTATAGAAACTGGGCGGATCTTGCTCAATTTTTCCCGGGCTTCGCGGCCGAACTGGTGGATTTTGGTGTAGTCGATCGAGTCCGGGATTTTTCTTTTTTCCCATTTTTTGAATTTCGCCACCTCGACAATTTGCCGCTTGATATAGCCCTCGTATTTAATGTCCCACTCGATTTTTCTAATATCAAAATGAGATAAATGACCTATCTGTAACTTATTTATTGGCAATGATTTAAAATTCGAATTTGGACGTCTAAGCAATTGATCCAAACTGTTGTTTTGAGCTCGCGTACGCCGCAAATTTTCAATCACTGAGTCAACCCGAGTTTTTCGCTCGAGCATTTGCTCGAACGTATTTTTGTCGATCAGGCCGAACTCAAATCCATATTTCATCAAACGTTCATCCGCATTGTCTTGGCGAAGTAAAAGGCGAAATTCCGCCCGTGACGTAAACATACGATAGGGCTCATTCGTGCCGCGCGTGACCAGATCATCAATCAGCACGCCGATATACGCTTCCGAGCGGTCCAAAATGAACGGGGGTTTGCCTTTGAATTTACAAATTACATTTAAGGCCGCCATCAAGCCCTGGGCCGCGGCTTCTTCGTAACCGGAAGTACAATTAATTTGGCCTGCAAAAAATAAATTTTCTACTTTCTTTGTCTCAAGTGAATGGCTCAGCTGCGTTGGGGGGAAACAATCGTATTCAATCGCATAGCCGAAGCGGATGAGCTGGGCATTCTCAAGCCCGCGGATCGAATGCACCATTTCGATTTGAACGTCCTGCGGCAAACTGGTGGAAAGTCCGTTCACGTAAAATTCTTCCGTGTCGCGGCCTTCCGGCTCCAAATAAATTTGATGGCGTTCCTTGTCGGAAAATTTCACGACTTTATCTTCGACGGAAGGGCAATAGCGCGGCCCGATTCCCTCGATTCGGCCCGCATAAAGAGGGGATCGGTGCAAATTTTTCCTGATAATTTCATGCGTTTTCGCATTGGTGTAGGTAAGCCAGCAGGACATTTGGTCGGGGTTTAATTTTTCCGTGCGGAACGAGAACGGCTCCGGATCCGCATCGCCCGGCTGTTCTTCACACACCGAAAAATCAATGCTGTGTTTCACAAGCCGGCAGGGCGTGCCGGTTTTAAAACGCATCATTTCGATGCCGTGCGATTTGATCGACTCTGAAAAACCAAGCGAGGGCGGTTCGCCGCCACGGCCTCCGGCATAATTGACATCTCCGACGTGAATCAGCCCGCGCATGAATGTACCGGTGGTGACGATTGTTACGGTTGCGCGATATTCGATTCCGGTTTGCGTCCGCACGCCCGCCGCGCGCCCGTTTTCCACCAGAAGCGCGACGGCTTGATCCTGTTTCAAATCGATATTGCGCTCGCTTTCGACAATGCGCTTCATGTAACCCCGATATTGTTTTTTGTCTGCCTGCGCGCGCGGCGCCCACACGGCCGGGCCTTTGGATTTATTGAGCATGCGGAACTGTATCGCGGTCGCGTCCGTGGCAAGTGCCATCTCGCCGCCGAGTGAGTCGATTTCGCGCACCATATGGCCTTTGGCGAGGCCGCCGATCGCGGGATTGCAGGACATTTGCCCGATGGTGTCGAGATTCATGGTGAGGAAAAGAACTTGATAGCCGGCGCGTGCAATCGCGAGTGAGGCCTCGATACCGGCGTGGCCGGCACCGACCACAATTGCATCGTAGATGTGATCGTGTCTCATGAGGCGCACAACAATTTTCCCCTCGCTAACGCGGATTTTTCTCCTGCAAATGATTTCGTAAATCGCGGGAGCCCTCGGCGTTGCCATCTGCGATGACTGCTTCGCTGCCATTTAGGACAATGCCGCTTCCCTTGCCCCACGGGGCTATCCCGATCCTATGGAATAAAAATCCATAAATGGGATTGCGATTTAGCGAAACATTCGCAAGCAGTTGACAAAGATTCGCTATTCGCTCGGGAAAAAATTGTTGTGCAACATCGCGCGGCATTTCCCGAAGCGCCTTCGAAAAAGCACCCCCACGTATTAACTCGAAATCTACCCGGCAAAAAGTTTTTGGCGGCAGCTCTCGGAGCCGTTCGAAGCTTGGCCCCGCCGTGATTTTCCGGCGGGTTCGAATGGCGAGAGCGTCCGCCAAAAATCTTGGCGGACAGGCAGGCCTGCCCGCCACGCCTTGTGGCGTGGCGGTTATTCGCCGCTGGAGCGAATAAACCGCCGGCGCCGAAAGAAACTTTTTGCCGAGGAGCATCTGATCATTCCTCATGATGGGGGAGCGCTTTGCCTTTCACGAACAATTGGTGGAAAATCGAAAGCATGTTGTTGACAAACCAGTAAAGAACCAGTCCGGAGGGAAGCGAGTAAAAAATAAAGCCGAATACAACCGGCATAATCATCATCATTTTCTGCTGTTCCGGCGGGCCGCTCATCGGCGTGAGCTTCTGCTGCCACACCATGGATCCGAGCATGAGCAGGGGAAGGATGTTGACGGCGTCTCCCAAAAAAGGAAGCGTAAAGGGGAGTGTGTATGCACGGTCCTGCACCGACAAATCCTGTATCCAGAAAATAAAGGGCTCGCCCCGAAGCTCCACCGTCTCGGCCAACACCTGATAGAACGCGATAAAAACGGGGATCTGCAAAAGCATGGGAAGACACCCGCCCAGGGGATTTACCTTGTTCTTTTTGTAAAGCGCCATAGTTTCCTGCGACAGTTTCGCCTGATCGTTTTTGTGGCGATCCTGAAGCGCTTTCATTTTGGGGCCAAGCGCCTGCATTTTTTTCATGGACTCAAAACTCATGTGGGTGAAAGGCGTAAACAGGAGCTTGATCGCGCAGGTGATCAGAATAATGGCCCAGCCGTAATTTCCGGTGACGCGATGCGCCCATTGAATACTGCGGAGGAGCCAAAGTTTGAAAACGCCGAAAAAGCCATGGGAGAGTATTTGCTCCCAGCCGCGGCCGAATGATTTCAAATCCGCGTAATACTGCGGCCCCGCGTAAACCAAAAATTCCCGTTGGAGCGCGCCGCCCGGGGAAACCTCCTCAGGGGCAAAACGAAGCGTATTGCGGACAGACGGCGCGCCTTTTCCGGCCGTAAACGACTTGGAAAAATTAGCAGGGGCATCCGGGTAAACGATAACGGCCAGATATTTCTTCGTAAGCGCCTGCCATTGAACGGCGCCTTCGGAAACAAATGGTTTTTTCTCCAATTTGTTGTGATCCGCCGAAACCAATTTATCAGGGAGCGCGACAAAAGAATGCGTTTGAATACGGTCGCGGCCGTGTTCATCGTCCGTAAAAAGCTCCGTGGTCAGCTCCAGCGAGGCGGTGAGAGGGCCCGTGCTCAAGTTTTGCGCTTCCAGCTCGAGCGTCGCGGCCGGGCGCTCCGCTTCAAACCGGAAACGCTTCTCAAAACGCCATTTTCCGGCCTCTTCAAAGCGAAAAATCACTTCCCCCGTTTCCCGATCAAGTTTTGCGAGTGAAAATCGCGTGCGCGCGAAATCAATTCCCTGAGCCGAAACTCCCGCCAAAAACGCCTGGGCATCGGATGCGCCCCGGTCAATGAGCAAAACATCCCCGCTTTTTTTCTTTCCCCAGCTCTTCAAACGAAGCTTCGTCACCGCAGCGCCCAAATCCGAAAATTCCACGTCGAAATGCGCATTTGAAAATTGATAAAGGCGCTCCTCGGCCGGCGCCTTTAACGAAAGCGCTGTATCGGTGCGGGGAGACGGCTGGCCCTGCGGCTCGGCGGCGGCCGGGGCGGTTTGCTCAACGGGCGGGCTTGTGGAAGCTTGCGGCGGTGAAACCCACTTGAGATAAACCGGATACAAAAGCAAAACGAGAAAAGAAAGTGCGACGGCCAGAAGAAAACGTTTTTCCGAATTCATTTGGGAACCGGATCGTATCCGCCGCTTGAAAATGGGTGGCAGCGCAGAAGACGCATCGCTGCTTTCCTGATGCCTGAAAAAACGCCGTGTGTTTCAACCGCTTCGCGGGCATATTCCGAACAGGACGGGGAAAAACGACATTGCCCGCCGAAAAATGGGGCGAGGCAAATCTGATAAGCGCGCACCGCGGCCGTAAACATACGAATCGATAATTTATTCATGATTCCCTTCAAGCAATCCGGCTCGCTCAAAAAGCCGGCTTAAAATATTCTGTAACTCACTTCCTATCAATAAGTTATCGTAAGCCACGGCGCGCACGACAACATCAAAAGGAGCGTGAAAGTGACGCTTCGCGCGGCGAAAATATTCCCGCGCCGTCCTTTTTATTTTGTTGCGGCCGACAGCGCGCTTCACCACGCGTTTGGCGACAAGAATTCCGAGCCGACTGTTGGCCTCAAGCACCCCTCTTGTGTAGTAAAGAGCAATCCCGTTTTCACGAATGGATTTTCCTTTTGTGAGCACTGCTCGAAACTCGCTTGAGCTTCTTAGGCGCTCCGCTTTCGAAAAAGACGCGGGGGGCTTGGCCATGCGGCGCTCGAGGGTCGTTAAACTTGGGTAAGTCGTTTCCGGCCCTTCCTCCGCCTGCGTTTCAAAATCGCCCGGCCCGCAGAGCTCCGCATGCGGCGCAAAAAACCGTGCTTCGATCTTCGCTTGCGTTTGGAAGGTTGATAGGTCCGTTTCACAATTCACCTGATTTCGCAACAGTAGATTCGCGATTATAACAAAAAGGCCCTTTAAGTCAAATGATGCCTCGCCGGCATGCTGAGCGAAGCGAAGCATCTCTAGAGGTCCTTCGGGCCTTCGGCCCCCAGGATGAAGAGCCTAAATTTTCGGCTCTTCAAATTTAATTGGCTTTCTTTAGGAATTTTTGCTACAATTATTTGTTTTTCAAAACCTCCCGCACCGCACATAACAAATTTTGGGCGCATCATGCAGAAGAACTTGGACGAAGCGTTTTCTACCCAAAAGCAAATGTTTAAATCATGTAAATAACCTGTATATGAAAAATTCATTTATAATGTATTTAACACCTTAAACACATATGTTGATATATTGTTCATAAATGGACACTAGAACGCCGGATACGGTCCCAATCAAGCCGCCTCATCAGACAAACCCAAACGAGGTGTGGGGAAAAGTCCTCTTGAATATCAGAAGAGAGCTAAGTGAGCAGAGTTTCAGAACCTGGGTTGAGCCCGCGAATTTCCAAAAATTTGAGGAAGGGACCCTCTTTCTGGAGGTGCCGGACAAATTCTACGGGGACTGGTTGAAAGAACATTATCAGGACATCATCCGTGGTGCTGTAGCCGAGGTAACGGGAGTAAGACCTGAAATCCGTTACGTCATAACCGATAAATCATTTAAACCGGCGGCCGCGCCGCTTGCATCGCCGCCGGGCCCGCAAAAACCTCAAGCGGCGCCCGGATTAAACGACCGCTACACCTTTCAAAACTTTGTGGTCGGCCCCGGAAACAGATTCGCTCACGCCGCCATGCTTTCCGTGAGTGAGGCCCCGGCAAAAAATTATAATCCCTTGTTCATATACGGCCGGACGGGGCTCGGGAAAACACATTTGCTGCAGTCCGCCGCGCACTACTTGCTGGAACGCAACCCGAATTTAAAGGTAGTTTATCTCTCTGGGGAGAAGTTTACAAATCAGCTTATTTCAGCCATTCAAAACAGGTCTACTCATGCATTCCGCATGCGGTATCGAAACACCGATGTGCTCATGGTGGATGACATTCATTTTATCGCTGGGAAGGAGTCCACCCAGGAGGAATTCTTCCACACCTTCAACACATTATACGACGCACACAAACAAATCATTGTAACAAGCGATCGGCCGCCGCGCGATATCCCGGGTTTGGAAGAGCGGCTCATCTCAAGGTTTGGTTGGGGTTTGGTGGCGGATGTCCAACCCCCGGATTTGGAAACGCGCATCGCTATTTTAAAAAAGAAAATGGAGCGTGAGACGGTAACCGTTCCGGATGAGGTAGTGTTTTTTATCGCCAGTAAAATTAAGTCGAACATACGTGAGTTAGAAGGCGCCCTGATCCGTGTGGTTGCTTACTCCTCATTGACCGGGCGGGTGGCGGATGTTAAAACAGCCGAGTATGAAATATTAAAGGATTGTCTGCAAGAAGAGGTTGGAAATGTTGCGATCGATCAGATTCAAAAAAGTGTTTGTGATTACTTTCAGCTTAAAGTTTCGGATTTAAGAGCCAAGCGCCGTTCTAAATCAATTGCTCACCCAAGACAGATTGCTATGTACCTGGTCCGCAACATGACAAGCCACTCACTACCTGAAATAGGTGCTTTCTTTGGCGGCCGCGGGCACGCGACCGTCATTCACGCTTGTAATAAAATTGACTCCGAAGTTCAAAACGGGGGCAAGACCCGGCAGGCAGTTGAGGATTTAAAGGTGTTGATAAGGAGGGGGTAATTATTGACAGGTTTTGTTTTTATATCTTGTTTTGGTTGAGTGGGTTGCGGCGTTATTAACATATTATTGTGCTTTGTTGCTTCGATTACTAATTTTTAATTACTTGAAGTAAAAACCGGAGGTTGAGACCCATGGAAATAAAAATCCAAAAAGATGATCTGCTAAAAACCATTACACAAGTGTTAGGGGCGGTGAGCTCAAAAACCAACGTTCCCGTATTGGGCAATATACTCCTACAAATTATCGATTCCAACCAAGTTGCACTTACCGGGACAGATTTGGAACTTGGGATACGAGCTGTTTGCCCAGCGCAGGTAAGTGGAGATGGTGCCGTTACGCTTCCGGCAAAGAAATTACATGACATTGTGCGCGAGCTTCCACCGGGCGAGATTGAGATTACAGTTGGTAAAAATAATGCCGTAAACATTAAAACAAAAAAATCGTTCTTTAAAATTGTGGGCCTTGAGCCGGACGACTTCCCAACACTCCCTAAGTTTACAGAAAAAGAGTCGTTAAAACTAGACCAAACCGCCTTAAAACAATGTCTCACCCTAACCTCGTTTGCCATTTCACGCGACGAGACGCGCTACACCCTTAATGGGGTTTTGCTGCACTTCAAAAACGGCACGGCGAAATTTGTGGCCACCGACGGCAAACGGCTTGCTTATATCGAGCGGGTTTTTAATGGACAGAATAACACGGATTTTGAAGTAATTATTCCAAACAAAGCTGTTTTCGAACTGGTGAAAAATCTCTCGGATAAGGGAGTAGTTGAGATGGCGCTTCAAGGAAACCAAATTATATTCCAACTCGACAACATCATCATTGTTTCCAGGTTAATCGAGGGGCGGTTTCCAAATTATGAGCAGGTAATTCCCAAAACCGAGAAAACCACCACCCAATTAAGCCGCGAAGAATTTCTGGCGGCGGCCAAAAGGGCCTCTATTCTCACCTCTCAAGAAAACCAATCCATCAAAATAGATTTTATTAAAGGAAAGGTGCTGATTTCCTCGCGGTCGCCCAATCTAGGGGAAGCAAAAGAGGAGTTGGAAGCAGAGGTAAAAGGGGATGACTTAAGCATCGGGTTTAACCCGGGTTATTTGGTCGATGTGCTGAAAAATTTGGATGTCGATCAAATCTCGTTTTCGCTGACCGACCCCGACAAACCAGGGGTTATTAAAGCCGCCGATGGATATTTATATGTCATTATGCCGATGCAGTTGAACTAATCGATGGACGCCGAACCGTTAAAACCAGTCCTAGATCACCTTTTTTCCGAGCTGGGCCAGCCAGAGCGGCAGGACCGCTCGCGGCTTACCAACTCTTGGCCCGGGATCGCTGGCCATTTCGTGGCACAGCATACAAAAGCGCGCTTTGCCGAGGGAGGGAAAGTAACCGTGTGGGTGGATGATTCTACGCTGGCGTTTGAGCTTGCCCGGCGTTACAAACCCACACTGCTTAAACGGCTCCAAAACGAGTTTGGCGAGGAGCGGGTGAAAGACGTACGGTTTTTTGTGGGGCAGCTTCGATAAGCAAAACGGAAAAATGCATGCCGACAAAAACAATGCCGAAACCGAAAAAATCCAGCGCTAAAGAAGAGCCGAAAAAAAAGCAAATCGGCGCCTATGATGCCACAACAATTCAAGTGCTAGAAGGCGTCGAAGCCGTACGCAAACGCCCCGCCATGTACATCGGCGACACCACCCAGCGCGGGCTTCATCATTTGGTTTATGAAGTGGTGGACAACTCGATCGACGAAGCGCTTGCCGGGTTTTGCACGAAAATCACGACCGCCATTCACACCAACGGAAGCGTTACCGTAACGGACAACGGCCGCGGCATTCCGGTAGATCTACACAAGACCCAGAAGAAATCCGCACTTGAAGTAGTGATGACCACGCTTCACGCCGGCGGAAAATTCGATTCTAAAGCATACCGCGTCTCAGGCGGGCTCCATGGTGTCGGCGTGTCGGTGACAAACGCTTTGTCCGAATGGTGCGAAGTCGAAGTTTCGCGGGGCGGCGGTGTTTACCGCCAAAAGTACGAGCGCGGCAAACCCACATCGAAAGTGACGGTCATCGGAAAATCCAAAACCACAGGCACCACCGTCACCTTTCAGCCGGACAAAGGTATATTCGGCGACGCACAGCTCAGCTTTGACACGCTTTCAAACCGCTTGCGGGAACTGGCTTTTCTCAACAAAGGCGTTGAGATTTCCATAGAAGACGAGCGTTCCGATAAGGGACACACTTTTAAATACAACGGCGGCATTGCCGAATTCATACAGTATCTCAACCGGAACAAAACACCGCTTCATTCGAAAATTTGCTATATCGATAAACAAAAAGACAACGTTCAAGTCGAATGCGCCTTTCAATATAACGACGGCTATAACGAAGACATTTTTTCGTTTGCCAACAACATCAACACGATCGAAGGCGGCACCCATCTGAGCGGATTCCGCACCGCGCTCACGCGCGCCACCAATCAATATGCGAAGGCCAAAAATCAGTTGAGAGATGTGGAGGGCTCGCTCACCGGCGCGGATCTTTCCGAAGGGCTCGCCGCCGTCATCAGCGTGAAGGTGCCGCAGCCGCAATTTGAAGGCCAGACGAAAACGAAACTCGGGAACGGGGAAGTTGAAGGCATTGTCTCCTCGCTTGTTTATGATGCGCTCACCGCTTTTTATGAAGAAAACCCCGGCATTGCCAATAAAGTCGTCGACAAAGCCCTGCTGGCTTATCGCGCGCGCGAAGCCGCCCGCAAGGCGCGCGAACTGACGCGCCGCAAGGGAGCGCTTGAATCGGCCTCGCTTCCGGGAAAGCTGGCGGATTGCTCCGATCAGGACCCTAAAAATTGTGAAATTTATATCGTAGAGGGCGATTCCGCCGGCGGGTGCTTTTCAGGAGATACTTTGGTGGCTTTGGCTGACGGACGAAACGTCTCTTTTAGCCAGCTTGTAGTGGAATGGGAAGCGGGCAAGAAAAATTATTGTTATACCATTCAAAGTGACGGCCGGATTGAGATTGCCCCGATCACAAATGTTAGAAAGACCAAAAGCCAAACCGAGGCCATTAAAGTAGTATTAGATGATGATTCGGAAATTGTTTGCACGCCCGATCATCCCTTTATGTTAAGGGATGGAAGCTTCGCCAAAGCAGAAAATTTAAAAGAAACAGATTCTTTAATGCCGCTTAGGCGGCAGTTTTCTCGCAAAGGCAGGCGTATTACCATTGAAGGTTATGAAATGGTGCATGACCCTAAAGAGCTTCGCTGGATTTTTACACATCTTTTATCGGACCTGCATAATTTGGAGCGAGGCAAATATGCATTAAGCGATGGGCCACATAGACACCATATTGATGGTAATAAATTAAACAATAATCCAGAAAATATTTGCCGTATGAGCAAGGAAGATCACCTGCAACATCATCGGGAACAAGCAGAGAAAACGCTAAGGCGCCCAGAGGTTTTGGAAAAACTTAGGAAAATAAGGTCTACGCCGGAATACAGGGAAAAAGTAAGACAAACAATGATACGCCCGGAAATGAGAAGGATGCTTTCAACGCGCGCCAAGCGGCAATGGGAAGATGCCGACTATAAACAGTTCATGTGGGAGAGGTTTCGGAATTTTTACGATAGCAATGCGGAATATCGAAAAAAGAATCAGGCCCATTTAGACCAAGAGCAGAAGAAATTTTGGGCAGACAAACAAAACCGTCAGGATCAATCAAAGCGGACCAGGGATTTTTATCAAAACAACCCGCAGACCAAAAAGGAATTGTCTCTAAGCGCGCAGCTCCGATGGCAGGACGCGACGCTCCTTCAATGGCGGCGCCGGATGACTAAAAATCAGTGGACGCCTGAATTTAGAAAACGGCGCAAAGAGGCTTACAACAAGACATATTTGCGAAAAGGGATCGGACTTTTGCATGATTTATACCTGCAAACAGGCCGGATTGATGAGAATCAATACAACCTTAAACGAAGGGATCTCAAAGATAATAGTTTTTTGCGTTTTTCGACTGTGCGCGACAGATTTTTTGAGGGAGACCAAGAACGTTTGAATGAGGCGGTCATTCATTTCAACCATAGAGTCAAAAAAGTTCAGCCATTGGATCAAAAAATCGACGTATATGATTTAGAAGTTCCGGAAACGCATAATTTTGCGTTGGCCGCAGGCATATTTGTCCACAATAGCGCGAAGCAAGGACGAGACCGGCGCTTTCAAGCAATCCTGCCGCTTCGCGGGAAAATTTTGAATGTGGAAAAGTCGCGGCTTGAAAAAGTACTGGCCAATGAGGAAATACGCACGATGATTACGGCGGTCGGTACCGGGATCGGCATGGGCGCCGAGGGAGACGGATTTGATCTCGGGAAACTCAGGTACCACAAAGTGATTATCATGACCGATGCCGACGTGGATGGCTCGCATATCCGCACGCTTTTGCTCACGTTTTTTTATCGCCAAATGCGCCAATTGATCGAGCGCGGGCATGTGTACATCGCCCAGCCGCCGCTTTATAAGATCAAGAAAGGAAAGCGTGAAGAATACGTCCAAACGGAAGAGCGGATCAGCCAGATTTTGCTTGAGCTCGGCCTTGAAGGGGCGAAGCTTAAAAATTTGAAAGCAAAACAGACGTATGAGGACAAAGACATCAAAACACTTCTTGAGACCGTGCTTGAGGTCGACAGGGCCAGGCATTCCATGCAGCGCAAAGGCGTGGATTTTGGGCGCTACCTCGCGGCTTATGATGCCAAACAAAAGTTATTTCCGGAATATTTGGCGCGCATGGCAGCTGGAAATGGAAAAGAAAAGGAAGATGAACAATTTCTTTACTCCGACGATGAGCTCGCCAAACTCGTGAAAACGAAAGAGAAAGAAAAAGGCAAAGCGCTTTCCGTTGAAACAAAAACAGGGGGCGGGAAACCCGCTGAGGCCGCCAAAGAAACCCTTGAGGTGGTCGAGCTTTTTGAAGCGCATGAGCTTGTGAAAATCGCCAAAAAACTTGAGAAATTTGATCTCACAGTTCAATCATTTGCGGAGGGCGAAGGAGCGCTTTTTGAACTCACCACCGGCAAAAAAACGCGCACCCTCAAAAACCTATCCGAAGTTTTGGAAGCGCTCAAGGAAACCGGGAAAGAAGGAATGGATTTTCAGCGCTACAAAGGGCTTGGAGAAATGAATCCGAGCCAGCTTTGGGAAACGACCATGGACCCCGCGAAGCGGACGATTTTAAAAGTGACTTTGGAAGACGCGGTGGAGGCAGACCAAATGTTTACGATTTTAATGGGCGATCAAGTGGAGCCGAGGCGTCAATTTATCGAACGCAACGCCAAAGCGGTCAGGAATTTGGATATATAGAACAGACTGTCATCGCGAGCCCGCCGAAGGCAGGCGTGGCAATCTGACACCGAGATCCTTCGCGGAGTTTACCCTGAGATGCTTCGTTT
>CAYJWM010000037.1:0-15897 GCA_964373885.1 uncultured bacterium
TTCGCTATCGCTTGAGGATGACACGAAAAGCAACTGTATCAAGTGGTATGCACCCCCTACTTCAATTAACCGAACGCGATATCTTTGGAAATATTCCGGATTTCACATTCCGGATTTTCATCAGCTATGCTTGTTTCTGATTTGTTAGTTGCTCAGCAATGTTGAGAATTTGGTCATTAGTTCCGTCGCTATTGATGATATGAACACCTCGGTGACCAAAAAAACGCCTATCGCCTGACTTGTAAACTAACTTTTTACCATCCGGAAACCAAGCGGTAACATCTTTAAACGACCCACTGTCTGTTATCTGTTTTGCATCTGAACCATCGGGATTGGAGACAAACACTTGCAGTGCATCTTTTTTTGCATCATATTTACAATACGCTATCTTACTGCCGCCTGGCGAAACCATGGTGTTATAATCTCCTGTCTGTTGGTAACTTTCGTCTTCGGATTTGAAAAGAATATTGCCATGGATGTCAATTTTATAGATATCATTGGAAGTTTTAAAAATAATTTCTTCCAGACTAAAAAACCTAGGTGCTGTGTATAATAACAGGTATAGTTAGAGAAAATTTCCTTTTCCTTTTTGGTAAAAAGATCAAAAAGTATAATTCCCACGGTACCGCATTTGGCGCCAAAAGGGTGACCTTGAAAATCTTTGCCCCTTCTAAGAAATACTAAAAATTTACCATCTGGAGAAAAGGAGGGTTTCCCCTTGCTTAAATTGCTTTGAGTCAATTGTTCCTGAGAATTTCCATCTGGATCCATCTGATAAATTTGCTCTGACCTACCTCTTCGAGATAGAAAAATAACTTTCCTTCCATCGGGTGAAAATGTAGGCCCATAATTTTCTCCCTTAAACGTCAGTTTCTTAACTTGTCGATTCTCAAAATCATAAGAGTAAACATCAGCTTTAGATTCATAATTCGCATCAAATACAAGGGTTCTACCATCGGGAGAAATCGATACACGAGATTCAACGGTAATTCCCTCATTATTTATGTCTCTTGCTTTGCGATTTACGTTAAAAATAAAAAAAAGAATACCCAGAACTCCAGCCAATCCAAGGAAAATAACGAATCCTGAGACAAATAGTCGCTTCACAAAATCGAAACTCCATTCCCTCTTTGGATAACGCCGATTTCCCAGGAATTCACTTGATGCCGTTTCAAAATTTCCCGCGCCATTGAAACATTTGATTTCTTGATGACCGCAATCATTCCAATTCCCATATTAAACGTGTGAAACATCTGGAGGGCCGAATACTTTGCCCGCAGCTCCACCTCGAAAAACAAATCCGATATCGGCCAGGTGCCGGTCTGAATCCGGGCCCCCAAACCCTTGGGCAAAATCCGCGGGAGATTGTCGTAAAATCCACCGCCTGTGATATTGGCGACCCCATGCACTGGCACCCTGCGAATCAAATCCAAAATGGGCCTGACATAAATCCGGGTCGGGCGAAGAAGCGCCTCCCCGAATTTCCGCGAAATTTCCCTTTTCGTGAACACTTTTCTCAAAAGCGAATACCCGTTTGAATGGAAACCGGAAGACTTAAGCCCCAAAACACAGTCGCCTGCCTTTACTTTGCTTCCGTCAATCGCCTTCGCTTTCTCAACCACGCCCACGGAAAACCCGGCCAAATCATAGCGCGAGTTGCCGTAAAAACCGGGCATGATCGCCGTCTCACCGCCCACCAGCGCGCATTGGGCTTCCTGACAGCCGCGCGCAATCCCACGGATCACTTGAATAATCTTTTTCCGGTCAAAAGCGCCGGCCGCGAAATAATCCAGGAAAAAAAGCGGTCTCGCCCCGGAGGTAATGAGGTCGTTGACGCACATGGCCACCAGGTCCAGCCCAATCGTGTCGTGTTTCCCCAAAATATTGGCGATCTCAAGCTTGGTGCCCACGCCGTCCGTGGCCGCCGCCAAAAGCGGATGGCGGTACTTTAATTTTTTGAAATCAAAAAGAGCGGAAAACCCGCCGAAGCGGCTTTGAAACTTTTTTTGCGTCGAGCCGACGAGCTGCTTGAGCGCATCGTTATAAGCCGGGTCCCCCTTCAGATGCGGCACGCCGGCATAACGTTCAAGTGCTTTTACCATGCCCGCTCCAGCTTGAATTTATCCATTTCATCAAAAATTTTGGTCGGATATTTCCCCGTAAAACAGGCAGTGCAATAATTTTCCTTCGGAAAAGAAACGGCCGAAAGAAGTCCCGCTTCGCTTAAATAACCCAGACTTTCCACCCCAAGATATTCTTTGATTTGCTCAACCGATTTGGAAGAAGCAATTAATTCTTCTTTGGACGGGAAATCAATTCCGTAAAAACAGGGGGACACATGCGGGGGGCAGCTGATTCTCAGATGCACCTCTTTTGCTCCGGCTTTTCTCAAAAGTTTCACGCGGGACTTGGACGTGTTCCCGCGCACAATGGAGTCATCGATGACCACCACGCGCTTGCCCTCGACCACTTCGCGGATCGGGTTCAGTTTCACTTTTACTTTAAAGGTGCGCATTTCCTGAATGGGATTGATAAACGTACGGCCGATATAGTGATTTCGCGTAAATCCGTGCGCGAGCGGAATTCCGGATTCCTTGGCGTAACCCATGGCTGCGAAATTCCCGGAATCAGGCACCGGAATCACAAGATCCGCATTTGCAGGATGCTCGCGGGCTAAAATATGTCCTAATTGTTCACGGACCAACCCCACATTTTCGCCGAACACTTTGGAATCGGGACGCGCGAAATAAACATGCTCGAAAATGCAATGCGAAAGCCGCCGGTTTTCATTTTTAAACGGATAATAACTTTTCAAACCACGCTTATTAATAATCACCACCTCACCCGGCTCAACCTCTCGAATATATTCTGCTTCGATCAAATCAAATGCGCAGGTCTCGGAAGCAAGCACATAGGCATCACCGATTTTCCCGAGACAAAGCGGCCTAAACCCGTGCGGATCGCGAATACCTACGAGTTCGTTTTCCGTAAGCAGCGTTACCGAATAAGCTCCTTCTACCCTTTTTACGGTGCCGATCACGCTTTCCTCCGTATTTTTGTAGGAGGGTTTCGCCATTAAATGCACGAAAATTTCGGAATCGGTGGTGCTCCCGAAAATGGAGCCATAGGCCTCAAGTTCATCGCGCAGCAGCTGGGCATTGACAAGATTCCCGTTATGCGCAATCGCCACCGGACCTCTGGAATAATCCATCAGAAGCGGCTGGGCATTGATCAACGTCGTCGAACCGGTGGTCGAATATCGAACGTGTCCGATGGCAGCGGGCCCCGGAAGTTTTTTAAGCGCCTCGAGCGGAATCGCATCGCCCACAAGCCCCATGGCCTTATGAAGATAGAGTTTCCTGCCGTCAGTTGTACAAATCCCGGCGCTCTCTTCCCCTCGGTGTTGAAGGGCAAAAAGACCGAGATAGGTCAATTCGGCCGCTTTTTCATGGCCGAAAATTCCGAAGACGCCGCAATAATGTTTTGGCTTTCCGTTCACTTCATTCTCCTCGGAATCGCTTCCCGATAAGTTTTCTCGAGTGTTTTCGAATCCAGGCGAATCAATGAACCGACAGTCAAGCCGGTTTCCGTCACCTTTCCGATTTTCGAAAAAGGGATTTTACGCTCCGCCGCAAATGTTTCAAACACGGAGACATTTTTCGGTGATACGGAAATAATCGCGCGTGACTGGGTCTCGCCGAAAAAATAAGCGTCTTTTCTGAGTTTGCTGTCATCCCCGAACGTTTTAATCGGGGATCCACTGGACTCCCGCTTAAAGATTGCGGGAATGACAATTTCCGCGCCGAGCGGTTTTCCGATGCGCCCCAACAGACATTCCGAAAGCGCGACGGCAAAACCGCCGTCCGAAATATCATGGCAGGAATTAAAAAAATGCTTTTCGGCACACGCAATCAAAAAATCCTGAAGCGCTTTTTCTGTTTTTAAATCCAACCGGGGCGGAAGACCCTGTCGCAAACCGTGTTCGATTAAAAGATATTGGCTTGCGCCCAGCTCATTTAACGTGTGCCCAAGCAAATAAATAATATCGCCCGCATTTTGGAAAAAGGACGGGACCCGGTTGTCAATATTCTCTAAAATCCCGACAATGCCGACCGTCGGCGTGGGGTAAATCGCACCGGTCGGGTTTTCATTATAAAAACTGACATTTCCGCCAGTCACGGGCGTATCCAGCGCTTTGACGGCTTCGCACATCCCTTCGACCGCACGGCGAAACTGCCAAAAAATCTCCGGCTTCATCGGATTTCCGAAATTGAGACAATTGGTCATCGCGATCGGCCGCGCGCCCGAACAGGCCACATTGCGTGCGGCTTCCGCGACCGCGATTTTTCCGCCCTCGAATGGATCGAGATAGGTGTATAGCGCGTTGCCATCGGTGGAAATCGCTATCCCCTTTTGCGTCCCTTTGATGCGCACCAGTGCGGCGTCATGGCCGGGAAGAAAAACCGTGTCGGTCCGGACCATATGGTCATATTGCTCATAAATCCAGGCCTTAGAAGCAATCGTCGGGTGGTCGAGCAATTTCAAAAGCACTTGATTGTACTCTTTGGGCTCTGGAATTTTGGAGAGGTCCAGTTTTTGCGCGTCTTCAAGATAGGCGGATTTTTTCATTTCGCGTTCATAAACCGGCGCTTCATCCGTAAGCGCTTTGGCCGGTATTTCGGCGGCCGGTTTTCCATCCTCAAAAATACGCATCATGTTGCCGTCGGCCACTTCGCCAAGCTGGACTGAATGAAGGTCCCATTTTTTGAAAATATCCTCCACGATTTTTTCTTTTCCTTTTTTGACGATAACCAACATGCGTTCCTGGGATTCGGAAAGCATCACTTCATAGGGAATCATTCCGGTCTCCCGGCGCGGGACTTTCGTAATATCAATTTCAATGCCGCAATTTCCGCGTGAGGCCGTTTCGCAAGTAGAACAGGTCAGCCCCGCCGCTCCCATGTCCTGCATGCCGACAATGGCGCCTGATTTCGCAAGTTCAAGGCATGCTTCCATCAAAAGCTTTTCCATGAAGGGGTCGCCCACTTGAACGGCGGGACGGTCTTCATGGGATTCTTCGGTCAATTCGCGGGAAGCAAAGGCAGCTCCTCCAAGTCCGTCGCGGCCCGTCGCAGCACCTACATAATAAACCGGATTCCCCGTCCCTGAGGCGGAACCCTTGACCAAATCGCTTTTCTGCATAATGCCGAGGCAAAAGGCATTCACGAGCGGATTTCCCTCATAAAATTCATCAAAATAAATTTCACCGCCGATGGTGGGAATGCCGATGCAATTGCCGTAATGGGCAATTCCGCCGACCACACCGCGGAGATAATTTTTATTTTTTGCCTTGTCCAGATTTCCGAAGCGAAGCGAATTCATCCCCAGAATGGGCCGCGCCCCCATGGTGAAAATATCACGTATGATTCCCCCGACGCCCGTGGCGGCGCCTTGAAACGGTTCCACAGCCGAAGGATGATTATGGCTTTCGATTTTGAAGCAAATCGCAAGCCCGTCTCCGATGTCTATGACGCCCGCGTTTTCATCCCCCGCCTTCACCAGCAGGTATTTTGAATTGGAAGTGGCTTGAGTGGCTTGGGCGAATAATTTCAGTACGGGCCGTGAATTTTTATAAGAGCAATGTTCGCTCCACATCACGGAAAAAATCCCAAGCTCGGTAAAATTGGGCTCGCGCCCCAAAAGAGAACAAATTCTCTCGAATTCTTGCTCGGTAATCCCGTGGGAGGCGATCAATTCTTTCGTGATTTTTGGTTCCTGCATTGTAATAGTCATATTGGAAAACTTACTTGCCTCCGCTACGCTTGCGCGCGGCAATTTTAGGCCGTCCGCCTAAGCAAAAATTGTCGTGCTCGCTTACCCCCGCGCTCGATTTCGAGTGAGGAAATCTCGCGCGTGGGATACGCTCCGGCAAACAAGTTTTTCCAACAATCAAGTAATCGCATATAAAATGGATTCCCATATTTTCCGGCCGTCATCAGAACCCAAAATGGATTCACTGGCACGTTCCGGATGCGGCATCATGCCGAGCACATTTCCCTTTTCGTTTATGATTCCGGCAATGTGTCCAAGAGAACCGTTTGGATTAAATTCGTCTCCGGTTTTGCCGTCTTCGGATGAATAACGGAACAGAATACGGTTTTCCGATTCCAACTCTTCTAGAGTCTTTTCATCGCAAAAATAATTTCCTTCGCCATGTGCGATCGGAATGGAAAACACTTGGCCTTTTTTCAAGCGGTTGGTAAATATGGTTTTAGGATTTTCCGTTTTCAGATGAACAAATTTGCAAACAAAACGAAGCGATCGGTTGCGAAGCATGGCGCCGGGAAGAAGTCCTGCCTCAAGCAGCACTTGAAAACCGTTGCAAATTCCGATCACCGGTTTCCCGGCTTCGGCGTGCTTTTTCACCGCCTGCATGATCGGCGAAAATCGTGCGATCGCGCCCGTGCGCAGATAATCCCCGTAGGAAAATCCGCCGGGCAAAACCACCAAATCAACTTGCGGAAGGGTTGTTTCCTTATGCCAAACATATTGAACGTCGGTTTTCATCACGTCGCGCAGCACATGCCGGCAATCGCTGTCGCAATTCGATCCGGGAAAAACGACCACGCAAGCTTTCACTTCATCTCACCTCTTCCAACTTGAACGAATATTCTTCGATCACGGGATTGATTAACAGCTTATCACACATGGCCTTAAGCTCCGACTCGGCTTCTCGATTCGTCTTGGAATTTAAAACCACTTCGAAATATTTTCCGACGCGAACGTCTTTGGCGCCTTCAAACCCAAGCGTCTGAAGCGCGTGCAAAACGGTCTGGCCTTGCGGATCCAAAACCGATTTTTTCAATGTCACATCGACTTTTGCTCTGAACATGGGATTTAATAGGGACGGTTCTCGCACAACTCTATATTTAGTAGATATTTAGCGAGAACCGTCCCTGATTTCATAGATCCTTCGCGGAGTTTACCCTGAGATGTTTCGCTATCGCCTGCCTGCCGGCAGGCAGGCTCAGCATGACAAACGAAGGGCTCAGGATGACAACCTTTTTCCGGTCAGACGCTCATAAATTTCGCGGTAGGCCGCGCTTGTTTTCTCGACTATTTCTTTCGGCAGCGTCGGAACGGGCGGTTTTTTATTCCATCCAAGCTCAATTAAATAATTGCGCACGATTTGTTTGTCGAAACTCGGCTGATCGCGGCCCGGTTCGTATCTGTCCTTGGGCCAAAAGCGCGAGCTGTCGGGCGTGAGCACCTCATCAATCAAAATAATCTCTCCGTTAATTTCGCCGAATTCAAACTTGGTGTCCGCCATGATAATCCCGCGCGATTCGGCATATTCGGCGCCTTTTTGATAAAGTTTGATCGAAAGCTCGCGGAGCTTTTCGGCGGTTTTGTCTCCCACAATTTTGGCCGCTTCCTTGAAAGAAATATTTTCATCATGCCCGCTTTGCGCCTTGGTAGCCGGCGTAAAAAGCGGCTCGGGTAGTTTGGCGCATTGCTTCAGGCGCGGCGGCAGGCGATGTCCGCACACGGCGCCGGTGGCCAAATAGTCATTCCATCCGCTTCCGGTAATGTATCCGCGCACGACGCATTCCACCAAAAACGGCTTGGCGCGCTTGACGAGCATCGCGCGGCCTTTCAAATGGGCCCCAAACTGTTCTATGATTTCACGCGAAAGGCCCATTTTGGAGCAATCCGCCGTAATCAGATGATTCGGGACGATCTGTTTCAGACGGTCAAACCAGAACACCGAAATTTGAGTGAGCACTTCCCCTTTTGAGGGGATCGGATTCGGCAATACATAGTCAAAAGCGCTTAAACGGTCGGAAGCCACAATCAAAAGTTCTCCCTCCCGCGGCGCATAAATATCGCGCACTTTCCCGCGGCCGATAAGTTTTAAGGGTATATTGGATTCAAGCATTGCTGTCATTTGCCACCTCCGATTCCTACTTTCATATGTCATCCCCGAAATCTTCAGCGAAGCAGCCCCCTTGCGGGGTAATCGGGGATCCATTTTTGGTGGATTCCCGCTTAAAACATGCGGGAATGACAAAATAATTATATTCCCACGCGTTTGAAAATATGATTCACATGTTTTGTGTGATAATCGTAATGAAATACGGCTTCGATTTCTTTGGGATTTAAATATTTTCGGATTTCGGAATCATCCATCACGACATCGCGAAAATTACGGCCTTCATCCCATACTTGTTGTGCGCAATCCTGTACCATTTTGTACGCTTTCTCGCGCGTCAGCCCTTTGGCAATCAACCGAAGAAGCAGCCCTTGAGAAAACACCATGCCGCGGCTTAAGTCCAAGTTGTAAAGCATTCTGTTTTTGTGCACCTTCAGGTTTTTAAGCACTTCGGTCATTGTGACGAGCATATAATCGAGGAGAATCGTGCTGTCCGGGAAAATCACCCGCTCCACGGATGAATGCGTGATGTCGCGCTCATGCCAAAGCGCTATATTTTCCATGGCCGCAATCGCGTTGCCCCGGAGAATGCGCGAAAGCCCGGCGATGCGTTCGCTCGTGATCGGATTGCGTTTGTGCGGCATGGCGGAAGACCCTTTTTGGCCTTTTCCAAATTGTTCTTCCACTTCCAGGGTTTCCGTTCTCTGTAAATTCCTAAACTCCGTAGCTATTTTTTCAAGCGAGCCGCCGATAATCGCAAGCGTAGTCATAAATTCCGCGTGGCGGTCTCTTTGAATCACCTGCGTGGAAATCGGAGCGTGTTTCAAGCCCAATTTTTTGCATACGTAAACTTCCACTTTCGGCGGGACATTGGCAAACGTTCCCACGGCCCCTGAAATTTTCCCATACGCCACCGTCTCGGCGGCGCGTTTCAGGCGCTCGAGATTGCGTTTAAACTCCGCGTAAAAAAGCGCCATTTTCAGTCCGAAGGTAATGGGCTCGGCATGAACGCCGTGACTTCTCCCCACCATGAGCGTCTTTTTGTGTTCGCGCGCTTTTTTACCGAGAACGTAAATAAATTCTTCCATATCGCGGATTAAAATTTTAGAGGCGTCTTTGAGTTGAAGCGCGAGCCCTGTGTCTAAAATATCCGAGGAAGTGAGTCCGAAATGGACGAAGCGGCCGTCGCGTCCGACGTGTTCCGCCAAATTTGTGAGGAAAGCGATGACATCGTGCTGAACGGTAGATTCGATTTTTTTAACACGAGCGAGACTGAATTTTGCTTTTTTACGGACAATTGCGGGAATTTTTTTCGGAATATAATTATAGCGGGCCAGAGCATCGAGAGCGGCGAGTTCTACTTCAAGCCATTTCGCGAGCTTGTTCTCTTCCGTCCAAATACGCCCCATTTCCGGGCGCGTATAGCGATCAATCATTGCTGATGGATCCCCTTATCTCTTTCACGAGAGATACTTAATTTACGGAGACTGCTGAAATCTCCATTTATTAAAGCCTTCTTTTTTGCTCTCGACCATCGCTTTATTTGCTTTTCTCGGTCTTTGGCCAATGATTTCTCATCAAATATCTCAGTGTAAGCAAGAACTCTGGGTTTATTGCGCTTGGTGTAAGCCCCGCCCTTCTTAAAAAAATGCTCACTGAATCTTCGTTTAAGATCATCGGTAATGCCGGTATAAAAAGCGTCGTTTTCGCATTCTAAAACATATAAATACCATTTCATCACTAATCCTTCGGCGCGCTCGCTACGCTCGCTTGCTCAGGATGGGTTCGACGCTAATGCATGGTGAGCAAGCAGCGCCCACTTTTATACGGCGCTGCGCGTCGAACCATAGCGCTAAGGGGATTCGAACCCCTGTTTTCAGAATGAGAATCTGACGTCCTAGGCCAGCCTAGACGATAGCGCCAACCTTTTTGTAGGTCGCGTTTAAACGTGACCTACACCTTAACCGACAAAACAGACCTCACCCTCTTAGATCCTTCGGGCTTATCAGCCCTCAGGATGAAGGACTGCAAATTCCGTGTCCTTCACTTAACCTATGGTCAGCAATTAAGTTCTGGAAGGTTGTGAGGATTTTCAAGTTTTGAGTATACCAAATATAGGGGGTAGCGTCAAATTAAAACGATTCTCTTGTGGATAAACTGAAGAAAATGCCTACACTTTTCTCTTTAACTCGCTGACGTCCCTGTCGAGTTTCTCTGTGCGGTCCTCGAGACGGGAAATCCTGCGGTCGATATTGCTAAGTGTCCGTTCCAGCGCATCAATCCGCTGATGGTCCGTAAAATCGGCAAGGGGTTGAACTTTTTCTTCCGTTGCTTGAGCCGAAGAAGCAAAACACCAAACACCCAACAGCAAACCAACAATAATCCACATCTTCTTCATTTTGATCTCCTTTTATAGGGACGGTTCGCTCAAACTTTCGTTAAAATTCTCACAATTCGTTAAAAATAGTCAACGAATCATGGCTTATTAAAGGCCGTCTATGAGAACCGTCCCTGATTTTATTTTTTATTTAGGCGCGTGGGTGAAATTCATGATGCACCTTTTTCAATCGATCCCGCGACACATGGGTGTAAATTTGCGTCGTCACAATATCCGAATGGCCGAGCAGTTCCTGCACGACGCGCAGGTCCGCTCCCCGTTCAAGCAAATGCGTCGCAAACGAATGCCGGAACGTATGCGGAGAAATTTTTTTCTTAATTTTTGCCTGCTTCGCGTAATGGCGAATCATCTGCCACACCGCCTGGCGGCTCAATTTCCCCGTCCGCTTGAGCCCTAAAAAAAGTTCCTCCTGTTTTGATTCCGTTGAGCGGACTTTGGAAAAATAACGCTCAAGCGCTTCTTTTGCCAAACGGCCGAGCGGAATAATGCGCTCTTTTGAGCCCTTTCCCAAACATTTGAGAAAACCGGCCTCCAAATTCAAATCCAAACGCTTCAGACCCACCAGTTCCGAGACACGCATGCCCGTCGCATACAAAAGCTCCAGGATCGCGCGGTCGCGCACGCCTGTAGCCGTGCGAAGGTTCGGCGCATTGATGATCTCACCCATTTCCTGAATACTCAAAAAAGACGGCAGGCGTTTCCAAAGTTTCGGGGATTCCAAAACGCTTGTGATGTCTTTTTTGAGAAGCCCTTCCTTGACGAGAAAACGGTGAAACAACTTCACGGCCACAAGCGCGCGGGCGATTGAGGACGCCTCCTGCTTTCTCTGTTTTTCGGAAAATAAAAACTGCGTGATGTGATCGCGCGTCACACGGTTGATATCATTTACTTTTTTGGAATGAAGAAAGGCGAGGTATTTTTTGAGGTCTGATTCATAAGCCAAAATGCTGTTTTGGGCCAGCCCCTTTTCCACCGAAAGGAAATTTAAAAAATCATGAAGCTGATCAGTAATTGTGCTCATAAATTCTGCGTCATTCTGAGCGCCCCTCTTCGAGGGCGGCAGTCCCACCCGTTGGGCAGTCGTCGTAGACGGCAAAAAGCCCGAGCGAAGAATCTGACACGGAGTATCATCCTGAACGAAGTGTCATCCTGAACGAAGTGTCATCCTGAACGAAGTGTCATCCTGAACGAAGTGTCATCCTGAACGAAGTGAAGGATCTATGCATAGATGCTTCGCGGAGTTTACCCTGAGATGTTTCGCTATCGCCTGCCTGCCGGCAGGCAGGCTCAACATGACACCGAAGGGCTCAGCATGACAAGCAAAGGCCTCAGGATGACAGCTTTTAGTTGTCATTTTAGTTTCGCTGTCATTTTTTCAAATTCATCATCCGAAAGTATTTTCACGCCGAGCTCTTTCGCCTTGCCCAATTTCGAACCGGGCTCCTCGCCCACAATCAAAAAATCCGTTTTCTTGCTCACGCTCGAAGAAGGCGTGCCCCCGAGACGGCGGATCAGCGTTTCCGCGTCCCCGCGGGAAAAATTCTTGAGTGTTCCCGTGATCACACAGGTTTTTCCGCTGAAAGGCGTGCCTTCTTTTTTTGCTTCCACCATATTGAACCGTACGCCCGCTTTGCGCAGTTTTTCGATAATGGCATGTGTTCCCTTCTCCTTGAAAAAATCGACAGTCGAGCGGGCGGTCACCGGGCCTATCTCACGAATGGCGCAAAGTTCCTCTTCGGTCACGTCCATTAACCGGTCCAAATTCCGGAACCGCTCCGCCAATAGCTGAGCCGCACGTTCGCCCACATTCAGTATCCCAAGCCCAAAAATCAGGCGGTAAAGCTCGCGGGACTTTGACTCTTCAATTCCGTCAAAAAGATTTTGGGCCGACTTCTCCGCCATGCGCTCCAAATCGGCCACTTCCTTAAAATCAAGATCATAAATATCGGCCAAGTCTTTGACCAGTTTTTTGTTTACCAATTGCTCAATCAGCGCATCGCCAAGCCCTTCGATGTCCATCGCATCCCGCATGGCATAATGTTTGATGCGGCCTCGCAATTGCGCGGGGCAGGCCAAACTCACGCATCGAATGGCCACTTGCCCTTCGTCCTGGGCCGTATGGCCGCCGCAAACAGGACAGCGGTCCGGAAATTTGAATTTCCTGAGCGGGGATTTCCTTTTTTCCACAAGCACTTCAATCACTTTCGGAATAATTTCCCCGCTTTTCTCAACCAATACATGATCCCCGATGCGCGCATCGAGGCGCTCGATTTCATCCTGATTGTGAAGACTGGCGCGGGAAACCGTAGTCCCCGAAAGCCGTACCGGTTTCAAATGCGCGACGGGCGTCAGCGCGCCCGTTCTCCCCACGCTGATTTCAATATCTTCCAAAATCGTCTCAGCCCGCTCCGCCGGATACTTGTAAGCGATCATCCAGCGCGGCGCTTTCGAGGTGGCTCCCAAAATCTCATGGTCGCGAAAGGGATCGACTTTTACAACGAGCCCATCGACATCATAATTTAATTTTTCCTTCCTTTTGGCAAAGGACTGGGCAAACTCGATCACTTCCTCGATATTTTTGGCGCATGCCGTATGCTGAATCGTTTTAAATCCGACGGACCGGAACCATTCCATGAGTTCCGACTGGGTTTGAGGCACCTTCCCGCGCACCGAGCCGAGACCGTGGCAGAAAATGGAAAGCTTACGCTTGGCCACAAGCTTGGGGTCCAAAAGTTTCAGTGTGCCGGCACAGGCATTGCGCGGATTGGCAAAAAGTTCTTCCCCCGCTTTTTCTTTCTCGCGGTTAATTTCCTCAAAACTGTGATGGGGCATATACACTTCGCCGCGCACCTCCAAAAGTTCCGGAATCTTTGCGCCGTGAATTTTAAGCGGAATGTCCCGTATCGTTTTCAGGTTTCCGGTGACATCATCTCCCGACTTCCCGTCTCCGCGCGTCGCCCCCAGCGTAAAAAGCCCGTTCCGATACGTAAGCGAAATGGAAACCCCGTCGATTTTCTCCTCCACAAAATAGTCCACACGGTCGCGCACGAGCGTTTTCTTCACCCGCTTGTCAAATTCGCGCAATTCGTCGTAGGAGTACGTATTGTCCAAACTCATCATTGGAATCGTGTGGCGGACGGTTTTGAACTCTTTTAAGGGCTCGCCGCCGACGCGCATGGTAGGTGAATCAGGAGTTTTAAATTCGGGAAATGCTTCCTCAAGATCGGCGAGCGAGCGCAGGAGCTTGTCGAACTCAAAATCCGAAATCACGGGCTTCGCCTCGACATAATACAGGCGGTTGTGCTTTTCGATCTCAGCCCTGAGCTTTTCGATTTTCTTTTTGGCTTCTGTTTTGGCCATCGGATCCTCTTGTCATCCTGAGCCCTTCGTTTGTCATGCTGAGTGAAACGAAGCATCTCAGGGTAAACTCCGCGAAGGATCTGACATCAGAGATCCTTCGTCGCTTACGCTCCTCAGGATGACGCTTGATGTCATGCTGAGGCGTAGCCGAAGCATCTCGCGTCAGATTCTTCGGCTGCGCCTCAGAATGACACCTATAGCAATCGGTCGGCCAAAAAACCCGGCAGGCCTGCTTTGCGGATTTTATCGGCCGCTTTTTGATTATCATAATCAAGCCGGACAATTTCAAGCAAGAACTGTTCGGAATCAAAAAAAGCGAAACTTAATTCCGGATTGCGGTCGCGCGGCTGGCCCACACTGCCGGGGTTAATCAAATAACGGTCGTTGGGAGACAGTTCCGAGCTCCCTGCGGGAAGATACTGCACTTCTTTGGCCTTTTCGGAAAAAATACTCGGAATATGCGTATGGCCAAAAAAACAAAACCGGGTCTCAAGTATTTCAAAAGACTTTCCCGCTTCGGCCGTGTCGAAAAGATAATGAAATTCGCATGTTTCGTGAACGCTGCCGTGAGTCCAGGTGATATTTTCTTTCGTATCGATTATGATCGGCACAAACTTGCGAATAACGGCCTTCTCCTGTTCATTCAATACGCGCGCCGTCCACTCAATCGCGGTGCGGGCCCACTCGCTAAAATCCTCGCGAAGCTTCACATCTTCAACCGCCCGGTCGTGATTGCCCATAATGATTTCGCCGGCCGATTCCCGTACCCGTTTGAGGCATTGAGAGGGGTCGGCGCCGTAGCCCACCACATCACCGAGGCAGATGATTTGATCGCACCCTCTTTTTTGAATTTCCCCGAGGGCGCGGCGAAGCGCCTCAAGATTGGAATGAATGTCGGAAATAATGGCGTATTTCATGCAGACAGCCATGTACTGTCATTCGGGGATGACCATTAACTTTAGCCCTGTCCGGCAAATAAAGTGGCGAATGCATCCGGGGAAAGGGGCGGAATATTTGCGACAGTGAGATTTTCATCCACGTGGACGGTGGATTTCATCCCGACCAAAGCGGAAGTGACGCCCGGGGTTGAGCGCACAAACTGAAGCGCCGCGGAAGCGCCGTTCGGGCAGCCGGGAAAAAGTGTTTTGATCTGCTGAGGAAGCGACGCCGCAAGCCGGCCTTGGAAAAGCGAGGCGCTTGTGAAAATAAGAATGTCTTTTTTAATCGCCCATTCAATCGTGGAAATAAAAGCGCCGTCCGCGTGCTGGTTCTGATTGGTAAAGGCCTCGGGCATCCCTAAATTGTACGGCAGCTGAATGGCTTTGAAATGATGATTTTTTCCGCCGGCCTCCTCGGCCGCTTTCCACACTTTTTCAAACGAAAGATATCCCTTTTGATCCCGATGGATCCTAAACCCGTTCCAAGTGGCGGTGCCGTACATGCGGATTTTTCCCTCTTCAACTTTTTTCTCCAAAAACTCAAACGCTTTCCGCAGCCGGGCGTAAAATTCATCCACGCCGGTTTCCTCAAGCTGGGTTTCGGGATTGTGGAGATAAAAAAGATCGATCGTCTCAAGCCCCAGATTAAAACGGCTGCGTCCAAGCGAATACTCCAAATATTCAGGGGTCATCGCGTGGCATCCTTGGACGATGTCTTCGGCACGGAGAATGCCCGGCTCCAAAAACGTTTTCTCAAAATAAGCGTTCACGTCTTTCGGATAAATCCCATCAAACGGAATAAAACCGCCCTTTGTGGAGATAAAAACCTCTTCGCGTTTGAGTGCTCCGGCTTGAATCAAATCGCCGAGGACTTTTCCGATCACGCGTTCACTGCGCTGGGCACGGTAATTGACGGCGGAATCAATCACATTGATCCCGCGTTCAAGGCAGGTTTTTAAGGATTGATAAGAGGCCTGATCCGTGGCGTCATCCATCTCGCCCAAATAAGTGCCGAGCCCCACGGAAGAGAGAGAAAAATCGGGAAGAAGGCGGAAATGCCCGGCTTTTAACGCTTGGGGAAAGCGATTGGCAAACTCCAGAGTTGACTCGGTTGCCGCGAAACCTTTGATGGGCATTGGTTTGATTCGTCTCTGTTAAAAAAAGCGAGAGACAATAGTATATCACAGGATGGGAAAAAGGCGGGAAGAAGAAAAGGGTGCATCCCACTTCATACAGCTGTCATTCTGAGGCGACACCACAAGGGTGCT
>CAYJWM010000038.1:0-13519 GCA_964373885.1 uncultured bacterium
CGAAGCAGCACCCTTGTGGTGTCGCCTCAGAATGACAGCTGTATGAAGTGGGATGACCCCCTCATCTTGCAACGGGAGTTTTCCTAATCCATTAAATTTAGTATAATTCACTTTTATGACTTTCTCAGTTCACGAAACAGACACAAAATCCATACGCTTTATCCGCGGTATCGGCCCGAAGCGGCTGGAGGCCTTTCAGCGCATCGGAATCCATACCATACGCGACTTGTGTTACTTTTTCCCGCGCCGCCATGAAGACCGCAGCAAAATTACCCCCATCGGTGAGATTCAACCCGGAACGGATGTCACCATACACGCCAAGGTGCTTGCGGCCTCTTTACGCCCGTTGAAACAATTGACTTTGTTCGAACTTAAAATCGGCGATGAGACCGGCATGATATTTGCCGTCTGGTTTAATCAGCCCTATTTGAAAAACCAATTCAAAGTGGGGGAGGAATTTGCTTTCAGCGGCAAAGCAGAACTGTTTCAGGGGAAACTTCAGCTGAGCTCTCCCGAATATGAACGCTTAGATGGGGAAGGCGAAGAGACGGTTCAAACGGGACGGATCACGCCGGTGTATCCATTGACCGAAGGACTGGCCCAACGCGCGACTCGGATCGCCATGAAAGAGGTGGTGGATCATTATGCGGCAAAAGAAATTCACGAATTTTTGCCGGACCCGGTTCGAAAAAAATATGCCTTTCTCGATCTCTCGACGGCAGTCCGCACGATGCATTTCCCGAATGATTTGTCGGAAATAAGCGAAGCCAGGAGACGTTTGGTATTCGATGAATTTTTTATCTTCCAGCTCTTGCTTCTTTCCAAAATCAAATCTGCCGAACGGCATGATCGAAGCATTCCGCTTCAGGATTCCGGGGAATGGCTGGTGGAATTTAGAGGGCATCTTCCATTCTCACTCACCCGAGACCAGGAAAAAACCATCCGGGAAATCACGCAAAGCGTTTCAAATGAAATTCCGATGAACCGCCTTTTGCAGGGGGAGGTGGGTTCCGGAAAAACGGTGGTGGCTGCTTTTCTTCTTTTTCTGGCCGCGAAAAACGGGCTCCAAAGCGCGTTTTTGGTGCCTACGGAAATTTTGGCGGAACAACACGCCCAAAAGCTTGCGCCGCTTTTTCATGCGCTTGGCGTTGGGGCCGGGCTGCTGACCGGAAGCTCAACATCCGAAGAGCGCGCGCATATTTTAAGGGAAGTCGAGTCGGGGGCCGTTTCGATACTAATCGGCACCCACGCGCTGCTGCAAGAAGATGTCAAATTTCAAAAACTCGGAATTGTCGTCATTGACGAACAGCATCGCTTCGGTGTCCGGCAAAGGGCGAAATTAATCCTACGGAGCCCCAGACCTCATCTCCTCGTCATGACCGCGACGCCCATCCCGAGAACCCTCGGCCTCAGTTTATACGGCGATTTTGACATTTCCACCATACGGGAACTCCCGAAAGGCCGCAAGGAAATCAAAACCGTTTGGGCGCATCCGGAGGAAGAGCCCAAGATACTGGAAGCCATTCGCTCTCAAGTGCTTCAAGCGGGCGATCAAAGTTTTATTATTTTCCCGCTCATTGACGAAACGGAAAAAATAGACCTGCAGGCAGCGGTTCAAGAATACGAAAAATTAAGGCGGGGAATTTTCAAAGATGTGCCGATCGGGCTATTGCACGGTCGAATGCCAAAAAAAGACCGCGATGAGATCATGGAGCGATTTTCACGGGGACAATTAAAAATACTGGTTACCACGTCCGTGATCGAAGTAGGCGTCGATCAACCCAATGCCACGATTCTCGTCATCGAACACGCCGAGCGGTTCGGACTTTCTCAAATGCATCAAATGCGCGGACGCATCGGAAGGGGAAATAAAAATTCAGTATGTTATTTGTTCGGAACCCCCACAACCGAGGAAGGAAAGAAACGGCTTGAAATTTTAACCCAAACAAATGACGGCTTTTCCATAGCCGAACATGATTTGGTCTTAAGAGGACCCGGAGATTTTTTCGGCACGCGTCAAAGCGGCATCCCCATGTTTCAAATCGCGGATCTGATTGCCGATCAAAGCATCCTCATGTCCGCACGGGAAGAAGCGCGCGCGCTCATCGATTCGGACCCGGCCCTCACGCATCCCACACATCAAGCCCTCCGTGAAGAACTCCGAATGCGCCGCGCCCAGTTTTTGTTTTCGTAGGTGCTCTATATGCGCATTATCGGCGGGGCATTTAAGCGACGCTTGATCTCATTTCCCAAAACCAAGTTGACCCGCCCCGTCACGGACCAGGCCAAAGAAACCATATTTAATATTTTAGGGGAGCGGGTTGAGTCACGAACGGTTCTGGATTTATTCGCAGGAAGCGGAAGTCTGGGCCTTGAAGCGTTAAGCCGGGGGGCCAAAGAAGTATGCTTCGTAGACTGGTCCGAAGAAAGCCATTCTTGTGTCGCAAAAAACCTTAGATCTCTGGGACTGAGCGCCTCAGGGTATTTTCTAAAGCTCGCGGCCGCCGGAGCGCTCAAACGCCTTGGAAATGAGCACAAGGCCTTCGATTTGATCTTTCTGGATCCCCCTCATAATAAAGGACTTATAAAAAAAACATTGCTCCTGCTGGACGGTTCTGGTATAGTACACCCTTCTGCAATCGTTGTGGCCGGTCATTCAAATCTGGAACGCCTTCCGGACACACTTAAAACCCTTTGGGTCGCGAGAAGCGTTAAAATAGGCCAGACTTTTGTGAGTTTTTTAGAAAAGAGATGTTGAGATGACCCCAGCGAGAGAACAGAAGAAAAACCGGAACCGGGCGCTTTACCCCGGAAGTTTCGACCCCGTCACCTACGGACACCTCGATTTGATCGAACGGGCACGGCAATTGTTTGATGAAGTTTATGTGGCGGTTGCCGTTAATCACGAGAAAAATCCTTTATTTACCATAGAGGAACGGCTTGATTTTTTGAGGCGCGCTGTCGGCAGGAAAAAAGGGGTTTTTATCGAAGCATTTGAAGGACTGATTGTCGACCATGCGCGTGCGCGTCACATTAATATTATGATCCGGGGCTTGAGAGCGACATCGGACTTTGACTATGAATTCCAAATGGCAATGACCAACCGGCGCCTGGCACAATCGATTGATACCATGTTTCTGATGCCGTCGGAAAAATATTTTTATCTTTCATCTCGTTTGATCAAGGAAATTTCCAAATGGGACGGAGACGTATCCCATTTTGTTCCGCCGTTCGTCAACCGTGCCCTGAAGGAGCGGAGAAATCGTTTGGAGTTATGATGATTTTAAAAGTCAACCACATAAAAGAAGGGGTTGCTGTCCCTGTAGAAACCAGTTACGATCCCCATGCGCTTGATCTGGAATTCGTGGATTGGCATTATCTCACTCAGATCGGATTGTCGGCGGTTGCGGAGCGCATTGCAAACACCGTGACGTTCCGCGGCAATTTGCGTTCCCAGGTCGAACAGGTCTGTGCGCGATGTTTGGAGCGAGTTCCCAAAGATGTGGTGGCGCCTTTTGATTTGTCTTACGACATTCATCACCTGGAAACGTTGGACACGACCGACGATTTGCGTGATATATTGCTTTTAGATCATCCGGAGCGTTTTCTATGCCGCGAAAACTGCAAGGGAATTTGTCCGGGCTGCGGCATGAATTTGAACCGTGACGTCTGTCGATGTCATCATTAACCAAATAAGACGATACTATGGCACATCCAAAACGAAGACATTCCAATATGCGTACCCGCTTACGGAGGACGCATGATACGCTTCAACCGCCTTCCATGAGCCGCTGTGCCAATTGCGGACGTGAATTGCTTCCCCATCGCATTTGTCACCACTGCGGTTTTTACCGCGGCAAGCAGGTGCTGACCATCAAAGTGAAATCCAAAAAAGAAGAGCCGGAAAGCAAAGCATGATCAAAATTGCCGTAGACGGAATGGGGGGCGATTACGCGCCCGAGATGACAGTAGCGGGTGCGGTTGAGGCAGCCAATTTTTTCGAAGATGTGGAAGTGATTGTCGTCGGCCGCGAAGACGCCATCAAACGCGAGTTAAACAAGCACAAAGTGGTCGCGGGACGGCTGTCGGTCCACCATGCTTCCGAAGTAGTCGAAATGGCCGAGTCGCCCGTGCAGGCGATCAAGAAGAAAAAAGATTCATCGCTTGCCGTTTGCATCAATCTGTTGAAGCAAAAAAAAGTGGATGCCGTGGTTTCAGCCGGAAATACCGGTGCCGCCGTGGCCGCTTCTACCCTGAATCTCGGTCTTCTTCCGGGCATCAAACGGCCCGGGATTGCCATCTGCATCCCCACGCTGCACGGAATTTCCATTGCCATCGATGTGGGCGCCAATATTGACCCGGCCCCGGAACATCTTCTCCAATACGCCATCATGGCGGAAACTTATGCCCGTTATCTTCTGCGGAAAAAAAGGCCGTCCGTCGGGCTGCTCAATATTGGGGAAGAAGAATCCAAAGGAACGGAAGCGCTGCAGGAAGCGTATAAAATGATCCGTGAGTCCGGATTAAACTTTGTCGGAAATATCGAAGGCCGCGACTTCTTTACGGGAAAATGCGATGTGATTGTCTGTGATGGATTTTCCGGAAACGTGGTCTTAAAAATGACCGAAAGCATTCTCGACATGATGGTCACGCTGATCAAAAAAGAAATTCGAAAAAGCGTTCTCGCACGGATCGGTGCGCTTCTCTGCCGGCCGGCATTTGAATCCATCGGGCGGGAAACCAACTACGAGGAAGCCGGCGGGGCACCGCTTCTCGGCGTAGACGGTATCGTGATTATCAGCCACGGGATCTCTTCCGCTAAAGCGATTCGAAATGCCGTCCGTGTGGCGCGCGAAGCGGCGGTTGAACATATCAATAGCCACATCATCGAAGGCATCAATACCCGGCAAACCCATCCCTTGGGGAATCCAACCACCATTCCGTTTCCCAAAGTGAATCCCTAATGATTCAAAAACAGGCTCGAATTTCGGGGCTTGGCGCTTATCTCCCTGAAAAAGTAGTCACGAATTTCGATTTGGCGAAAATTGTGGAAACCAGCGACGAATGGATTCAATCCAGGACAGGGATACGCGAGCGCCGCATCGTCGAACCGGGAACCCCCACCAGCGACTTGGCCGCTAAAGCTGCCTTGGAAGCTTTGAAAAACGCCAAGCTGAAGCCGGCGGATATGGATTTACTCATCGTCGCCACGATTTCTCCGGACATGCTGTTTCCCTCAACCGCATGCATCGTTCAGAAAAAAATCGGCGCCACTTGCCCCGGTTTCGATATTTCAGCCGCCTGCTCCGGATTTCCCTATGCGCTCGCGGTCGCCGACGGTCTTATTCACTCCGGTATGTACCGGCATATTCTGGTGATCGGTGCGGAAGCCATTTCCGCTTTCATCAATTGGAAAGACCGTGCGACCTGCGTTCTCTTCGGAGACGGGGCGGGTGCAGCGGTCGTGAGCAAAAATGAAGGGGGAGGACAGGAAATTTTAGCGACCTATCTTGGCTCGGACGGCACGCAAGCCGATCTTCTTAAAATCCCTGCGGGAGGATCAGCCATCCCGACCAGTGAAAACAGCGTTAAGTCAGGACTTCATTATGTACAAATGGAAGGAACGGAGGTATTCAAGGCCGCGGTGAGAACCATGTGCGATGCGGCCGAGAAAGTGATTAGAAGAGCGGGTCTCAAAATGAGTGATATTGATTGCCTCATTCCGCATCAGGCCAATTTGAGAATCATCAATGCGATCGCCAACCGATTGGATTTCCCCCAGGAAAAAATTTTTGTCAACTTGGACCGTTACGGCAATATGTCCGCCGCCTCCACCATCGTCGCTTTTTATGAAGCGGTGCGGGACGGCAGGGTGAAAAAAGACTCCGTGGCCGTTCTGGTGGCCTTCGGAAGCGGATTCACCTGGGCTGCCGCAACCATTCGCTGGTAGCGTCCATGGCGGAGGCCCAAAACAACTTTGTTTTTTTATTTCCCGGCCAAGGAGCCCAGTTTCCGGGAATGGGCAAAGACTTCTATACCGCTTCCGGCAAAGCGCGCGAATTATTTGATCGTGCGGATCAAATACTCGGGCGATCGATCTCAAAACTGTGCTTTACGGGACCCGAGGAAGAATTAACCAAAACGGCCAATGCACAAAGTGCGATCTTTGTGACCAGTCTTGCGGCGCTTGAAGCGGCGCGCGCCCTTTATCCAAATTTCAAACCGGCGCTCGCCTGTGGCTTGAGTCTCGGTGAGTTCACAGCACTGGTAGCTCTGGAGGCGATGACCTTCGAGGAAGGTCTGCGGTTGGTTCAAAAACGCGGCGAGCTGATGGAGGCGGCGTGCCAAAAACATCCCGGCACCATGGCTTCGCTCATGGGGCTTTCGCTTGAACTCTGTCAGGAAATTTGCAAACGTACCGGCGCGGAACTTGCGAACCTGAACAGTCCCGATCAAACCGTGATTTCGGGAACCGTAGCGCAGGTTCAAAACGCATGCCGGGAAGCTGAAGCAAAGGGGGCTAAGCGGGCTCTTCCGCTCAAGGTGGGGGGAGCATTCCACTCCTCATTAATGAAAGACGCGGAAGCGGGATTGCGAGAAGCATTAAAGAGTATACCCATTCGGGAACCAAAGGGAAAATTCATCCCTAATGCGACGGCCACGCCGGAGCACAACCCGGAACGAATACGCGCGCTTCTAGCGGAACAGCTGACGCATCCGGTTCAATGGACTAAAACAATGGAGCGGGTGGTCTCGCTCGGCTTGAAACAGCTTTTTGAAATCGGGCCCGGCCGCGTGCTCAAAGGCCTTGCGCGGAAAATCAATTCCCAGTTAAATGTGCGAAATATCGAAAAGCAAGCGGACTTAGAATCGCTCAAATCAATCCTGGAAGGATCTTTACATGGAGTTTAAAGGAAAGGTCGCTATCGTAACAGGCGCCAGCAGGGGAATCGGGAAAGCGATTGCCGTTTCCTTCGCAAAAGCGGGCGCCACACTCGTGCTTTGCGCGACAAACATTCAACTTTTGGAGCAGGTTGCGGCGGAAATTTCGGCCATTTCGGGTGCGAAACCGCTCACTTTTGCCTTCGATATCCGCAACTCAAAAACGATTGACGAAGTGGTCAAAAAAACCCTTGACACCCACGAGCGGATCGATATACTCGTCAACAACGCAGGCACAACGCGCGATCAATTGCTCGCCATGATGCCTGAAGAAAGCTGGGACGACGTTCTTTCCATCAATTTGAAAAGCGCTTTTTTGTTTACGAAAGCGGTTACGAAAGCGATGATTCGGGCCCGTAGCGGACGAATTATCAACATCGGTTCCGTCATCGGATTGATGGGAAATGCGGGGCAAGCCAATTATGCGGCCTCCAAAGCCGGGCTGATTGGGCTTGCGAAATCAGCCGCAAAAGAACTGGCAAAACGCAATATTACCGTTAATGTCATTGCTCCGGGATTCATTCAGACGGATATGACCCGTGGGCTCGGCGAGAAAGCCCAGAGCGCGCTTTTGGAAGCAATTCCGCTCGGGCGCCTCGGGGAACCGGGCGATGTGGCTGATCTCGCACTTTTCTTGGCATCCGATCATTCCAGTTACATAACAGGACAAGTGATACAGGTAGACGGCGGGATGGTCATGTAAGGCAGTTGAAACTAAGGAGGAGCACGAATGGCCGTACAAGATAAGATCACTGAAATTATCGTGGAACAATTGGGCGTAAAAGCCGAAGAAGTCACGCCGGAAGCTTCTTTTGTCGACGATCTCGGAGCAGATTCCCTCGATACCGTTGAACTCGTCATGGCTTTGGAAGAAGAATTCGGGATTGAAATCCCCGATGAAGATGCGGAAAAAATCCAGACGGTCGGGGATGCCATTAAGTACATCGACGAAAAGTGTGCCTCCAAATAAATTTATTTTCTAATGCCGTCGCCATTCCCCCATTTTTTCCCCGCGCATGAAACATCGTGTCGTCCTGACTGGTCTCGGATGTCTGACCCCGATCGGCAATACCGTGGAAGAGACGTGGGCCGCGGCCCTGAAAGGCAAAAGCGGCACCGCACGTGGCACCCAAATTAATGTCGATCGATACGTCTCAAAAGTCACCGCTGAAGTAAAAGGATTTGAACCTACCCAGTATCTTTCCGCAAAACAAATAAAGAAAACGGATCGCTTTGTTCAATTTGCCGTCGCCGCCAGCGAAATGGCGCTCAAAGATTCCGGCCTGAATCTCAAGCAGGAGGATCCTCATCAAATTGGTGTTTTGGTCGGCTCCGGCATCGGCGGCCTCAAGGTCATTGAAGAACAGCATAAAATTCTTTTGGAAAAGGGGCCGAGCCGGATTTCTCCTTTTTTAATCCCCATGCTCATCGTCAACATGGCTCCGGGGCAGGTGGCCATGCAATTCGGTTTAAAGGGACCGAATAATTGTGTGGCAACCGCTTGTGCCACCGGTTCTCATGCGCTTGGCGACGCGTTTAAAATTATTCAGCGGGGAGAAGCAAAAGCCATGCTGGCCGGAGGAACCGAGGCATGCATCACCCCCCTCGGATTCGGGGGATTTGACGCGATGAAAGCGCTTTCCACCCATTTTAATGATGAACCGGACAAAGCATCCCGGCCGTTTGATAAGACCCGGGATGGTTTCATCATGGGGGAAGGTTGCGGTGTCGCCATTCTCGAAGAATTGGAACATGCACTGAAACGCAACGCAAAAATTTATTGTGAATTTGTGGGCTATGGAATGACCTCCGACGCCATGCACATGACCGCACCCGATCCGGAAGGGGCGGGGGCAGCCCGTTGCATGACGATTGCCCTAAAAGACGCAAATATCGAGCCGGAAGAGGTAAATTACATTAACGCGCACGGCACTTCCACGCCTTTAAATGACAAAGTGGAGACGATCGCCATCAAAAAGACGTTTTCTGAGCCGGTGGCCAAAAAACTCATGGTGAGCTCCACAAAGGGCATGACGGGACATCTGCTGGGAGCCGCAGGAGGGGTGGAAGCTATTTTTATGGCGCTGGCCATTAAAAATGACCTCGTGCCTCCCACCATCAACTACCGTTATCCGGACCCGGAATGCGACCTAGATTACGTTCCGAACGAAACTCGCCGGGTGAAAATACAGATCGCCATCTCGAATTCGCTCGGTTTTGGGGGACACAACGCCTGTATTTGTTTCAGGAAATTTGCCGGTTAACCGGGCCTGGACGACTTCTTCCGCGCCTTAAGCTCCCTTCTTTTTGTGACGATAATCTAGTGGATTGGAAACCCTATGTATCTTAAGAAAATAGAGCTGTTCGGCTTTAAATCCTTCGCGCATAAAACCGAAATCATCTTCGAACCCGGGATCACCTGCATTGTCGGCCCCAACGGCTGCGGCAAAAGCAATATCTCGGATGCGATCCGCTGGGTGCTGGGTGAGCGCAGCGCCAAGCTGCTCCGCGGTGCCAAGATGGAGGATGTGATTTTTGCCGGCACCGACTTTAAAAAACCCATCCATTTCGCCGAAGTGTCGCTTGCGATCGACAATTCCGACCACAAAATGCCCATTCAATATGAAGAAGTCGTGCTCACGCGCCGCCTGGACCGTTCCGGAGAAAGCCAATACTTCATCAATCGCACGCCTTGCCGCCTTAAAGATGTTCAGGACGTCATTTTAGATACCGGCCTTGGGTCCAATGACTATTCCATGATCGGGCAGGGAAGAATCGACCACGTCCTCAGTGCCGAAGCGGAGGAGCGGCGGCATTTAATCGAAGAGGCCGCGGGCATTTCAAAATATAAGGTCAAAAAAGAAGAAGCGCTTCGCAAACTGGAACGCACGGAACAAAATCTGCTGCGCTTAACCGATATCATGAGCGAAGTGGAACGGAACATACGTTATGCCGAACGCCAGGCCAAGCGCGCCGAACATTACAAAACCCAGCTTGAAGAATTGAAAACGCTTGAGCTTAAAAAAGTGTTTTTTGATCTTGCACGACTTGATCTCAAACTAAATATACTCGGCGGTGAAACCAAAGGACATCGTGACGAACTAGGTCAGCTCGAGCAAGAATCCGGAAAACAAAATCAATCGGTCCGGGAACTTGAAGCGCGCCTCCATCTCATGGAGCAGGCTTATTTCGAAGAAGAACGAAAACTTTCCGAAGCCAAGCAAACCTTAAATCTGATCGAGACAAGTGAACGTTTTTCATTGGAAAAAATCGAATCACTAAAGCTGGCAGGGCAAAAAGCGCTCAGCGCATTAGAAACGATTGAGAAAAATTCGATTGAATTGAAAAGTAAACTAGAAGAGGAAACAAAAGAGCGGGAAAAACTTTCGGAACTAATCGCAGACCTGGAGGCAAGAAAAGAAGAAAAGAAGGCGGAATACGGCGCCTCTTCCAAAAATGCGCCTATTCCCGAAGAAGACTTCAAACGCGAGCAGGAAGCATCTTTTGCTCGGGCCCGACAAATTTCGGAATTGAAAAATGCGCTGGCTGAAATTCGGTTCAAAATCATTTCCCTGGAGCATGAGGGAGCCAATCTCGCAAAAGCAGAATCAAAATTGAAGGAAGAAAAGCTCGGGCTCGAGAAACGCCTGGCCCAAACGCAGGAAGAGAAAACGCGCTTTTTAAACGATCATGCCGCTCAAGAAGCGCTATCGCAAAAGTCTGAAACCATGCGCCGTGAACTGGAAAGTAAGCTGCTGGCTTTGGAATCGGAGCTTTCAACCCTTCAATCCAAACGCCAGAAGCTTGAGAATCAGTATGCCGTCCTAAGCGAATTGGATGAATCGATCGGGCCCGACCCCAAGAAGGTGATTGAGCGCTATCGGAATCGCTTTGCTAAAGACCATCAATTGTCTTCGCTTTTGGACTTGATTGAAATCGAAGAAGGTTACGAATCCGCCGTAGAAGCCGTTCTCTCAGACCGCCTCCGGGGGATTGTCACCGAACACATGACCACCGCCGTCAATCTCCTCCGCGACCTTAAGGAATCCGGCTCTCACGCCGGCACCATTTTCATCCGCGAGCGAATGAACGGAAACGGTTCTTTGAAAAAAAATGACGACTCAAACAGGCACCCCTTGATCGGAAAGCGCCTTGTGGACGCCGTTCGGGTGAAAAAAGGATATGAATCTATTTTGGAGCACATTCTCGGCCATGTGTTTGTCGTAGATGAGATTACCCATGAAAACGCCCTTGAACTTTCCAAGCTTTCCCATTCCAAAACACTGGTGTCCAAATCGGGCGTGATTTTGGGGCCCGAATTTCAAATTGCCATTCGAAATTTGAAGAACACACCTCACAAAAGCACGCTTTCGCGCCACACCGAAAAAGAACGGCTTCGGCGGGAAATCGAACGCTTCGATTCGGAGGAAAAAACCCTTACCCAAAACCATTCCCGCATCAAAGCGGAGCTGGCCGACCTTTCAACGAACGAAAAAACGCAGCAGGAACAATCGTCGGAACGAAAGGGACATCTGGAGCGGCTGGAGGGTGTCCTTTCGGGATTTCAGGAACGGCATTCCAAAATTATTGAAGAACTTGATCTTCTTCTCCGCGAAAAAAACAATGGCTCATCGGAAATCAAGCTTTGCCGATCGGAAGAAGCCGAGAAAACGGCCCTCCTCGTCTCTGCCGAGAAGGAACGAACCCAAATCGACTCGCGTCTCAATTCCTATCAATCACACAGGGAAACAAAGCAAAAACAAAAAGAAGCGCTCGCGTACGAACTTGAGCAAATCGAGGGACAGCTTGAACTTCAACTGGCGCGCGATGGAGATCTGGGCGAAGCCGTTCAATTTCTGACCCTTCAATGGGACGAGACAAAATCTCAAATGGAAACCGCCCGCAAAGAGCACGAGGACGCACTCCGTCAAATTGAAACGCTTTCCAAAGAACTTGCGAGAGTTGCTTCCGAAAAAGAAGCGGGCCGTTCGGCGGTGCTCGAATTCTCCGTTTCCGCCGAAACCACGAAACGTGACCGGTTCCAATTGACGGAAGCGCGGGCGGAACAAATTGAAAAAAGCCAAAGCGTGATCCGTGCCATTGAACTTCTGAAACAAAAACTTCACGAAATAAATCTCCGGGAAATGGAATTAAGCTATCAGAAATCATCCCTCACGCAGGATCTGGAGACACGGTACCAAATTCAATTAAGCGCTTTGGACCGTGCCGCCTATGTGTTGGAGGAAAAAGAGTACGCCGAGATCGTGTCTGAAATTGAACGTCTGCGTGAAAAAATGGCGGCGCTCGGAAACGTGAATCTGCTTGCCATCGGCGAATATGAGGAGCTCAAGGAACGCCACAACTTTTTCGTCACCCAAAAAAATGATTTGGTCGAAGCGCGCGAATCGCTCCTTGAAACGATACGCAAAATCAACCGCACCACCAAAAAATTATTTGACGACACATTGATCAAAGTGCGCGAGGCATTTCAAGAATATTTCCGGCTCCTCTTCAAAGGCGGGCAGGCGGACCTGATTCTCCTGGATGAAGTGAACCCGCTGGAATCGGGCCTGGACATCTTGGCCCGTCCTCCCGGCAAAAAATTGCAGCACATCAGTCTTCTCTCGGGCGGGGAGAAAGCGCTCACGGCCATTGCGCTTCTGTTCGCACTTTTTTCGGTGCGCCCGTCGCCTTTTTGCGTCTTGGATGAAGTGGATGCGTCCCTGGATGAAGCCAATACGGACCGCTTTCTCGGCGTCCTGGAACATTTTCTTCAAACGACTCAATTTATCATCGTCACGCACTGCCGCAAAACAATTGCCATGGGCGATACGCTGTACGGCGTCACGATGGAGGAGCCCGGAATTTCAAAAATCGTTTCCGTGAAACTCGGCCATGATCAAGCCCTCGAACATGAAAGTTCGGCGGTGAAAGCTCAATTAAATCAAGTGCTGACTTAATTGAACCTCCCCAATTACCTCACGCTTCTACGCATCATCCTCGTCCCTGTGTTCCTGAGTTATGTTTTGTATTACAGCGAATCGCACCGCACGTACCGGTGGTGGGCGCTCGGTTTTTTCCTCATTGCCATTCTGACCGATGCTGTTGACGGACTCATTGCCAGGCGCTTTAAGCTTCGGACCCAGCTGGGGACTTTTTTGGATCCCTTTGCGGATAAGCTCCTCTTGCTTTCCGGATTTATCGGGATCGCCTGTTCCCAATCGTTTCTGATCCATCTGCCTCTTTGGACCATCGTGGTGATTGTCTTCCGTGATTTATTGATTATCTCAGGACTTGTCATCATCTTTCTAAATACGGGGCAAATCAATGTGCGCCCCAACAAGCTGGGGAAGCTGACCACCTTTTTTCAAATGGTTACGATTTCACTGCTCCTTCTCGAATCCCGTCTGTCCCTTCTGCTCGCCTGGGTGACCGTTGCGCTCACCATTCTGTCCGGGATCACCTATACCGTCCGCGGAATCAAATTTTTAAACGCAAAGCGCCGCGAAGCGGTGCTGTAGCACTCACGAATTAAAAAGTATTGACAATTCGGGAATATGCAGTAAAATAATATTTG
>CAYJWM010000038.1:13619-15452 GCA_964373885.1 uncultured bacterium
ACTCACGAATTAAAAAGTATTGACAATTCGGGAATATGCAGTAAAATAATATTTGTTATTAACGAACTTAATTTCCTCTCTTCCGTCAACCTCGGGTCATGACATGGAAAACAAAATTATTTACAAAATCGATTGCGGACACGATGCCTCTATTTTCTTCAGGGTCAGAAGCTATAAGGAAAGGAAGTACATAGACTTACGTCTTTTCTTTCAGCCCAAAGACTCCGCCGATATGTTTCCGACGCGAAAGGGAATTACGATTCATTCGGAGCTTTTTGGCGAATTGAAAAAGGGGATAGAGGCCTGTGGAAAAGAATTGGCCGAAAACCCCGTCGGAGCATAAGAAGCGTCTTTACAAAATAGGGCTAAGTCTCTATAATGACACAGCTTACACGTCGAAGCCAGTCATAATTTCCTTAAACTAGAACTTAATAAAAAATTATGGCAAGAAGGAGCGCCCGATGGCCGGAAAAAAACATGCGGAAATAAAAGAAATGAAAAAGAAAGTCACGGAAGAAAAAAAAGAGGTGAGTGAAAGTAAAAGTATTTCTCAGGAAAAACGCAAAGCCCTGGAACTGACCCTGCATCAAATTGAAAAACAATTCGGCAAGGGCGCCATTATGACGTTGAATCAGGAGTGCTTTGGCGATGTTTCGGCCATCCCGACAGGCGCCATTACCTTGGATGCGGCCACCGGGATCGGGGGAGTTCCGAGGGGGCGTGTCATTGAAATTTTCGGCCCGGAGGGAAGCGGAAAAACCACGCTCACCCTGAGCATTACGGCTCAGGTTCAAAAAAAAGGCGGCGTGGCTGCATTTATCGATGCGGAACATGCCGTAGACCCTCAGTATGCAAAGAAATTGGGCGTAAAACTCGATGACCTTTTGATCTCTCAGCCCGATTCCGGCGAGCAGGCGCTTCAAATTGTCGAGATACTGGTCCGTTCCAATGCCGTGGACCTCATCGTCATCGACTCGGTCGCGGCCCTGACCCCGCGTGCCGAAATCGAGGGGGAGATGGGGGATTCACACATGGGGCTCCAGGCGCGATTAATGTCCCAGGCGCTGAGGAAATTGACGGCGATCATCAACCGCTCCAAGACCTGCATCATCTTCATCAACCAGCTCCGCCAGAAAATCGGGATCATGTTCGGAAATCCGGAGACCACACCGGGCGGGAAAGCGCTTAAGTTTTACGCCTCCATGCGTTTTGACATACGGCGCTTGGCCTCCATCAAAAAAGGCGAAGAAGTAATCGGCAACCGCGTGAGAATCAAAATCGTCAAAAACAAATGCGCCGCCCCATTCAAAGCGGCGGAATTCGACATTATGTTTGACGAGGGGATTTCGCGCTCCTCGAGCATTCTGGATTTGGCGATCAATCACCACGTCCTCGAAAAGCAGGGCTCCTGGCTTTCCTATCGCGGAGAAAAGCTGGGGCAGGGACGCGAGGCCGTCCGCTATTACCTGAAGGAAAATCCGAAACTTTTGGATGAAATTGAACAGCAGGTCAAGGAAAAACTGCTTTCGGAACATCCCGTAGAAGAAAAAGACGAGCCGTCGAACGCTGTTGTTTCTTCTGACGCCGAAACCTCGTAAGTTTTTCACAAGGTTTCGCCCCAGCCACCCGCGCCTCATGCGCGAGTGCAGTACCGGGGCGGCTTTGGAAAGCCGTCTCCGGCACAGGACGGCCAAAGGCCGGACGCGGGGTTACCTAGAATTTGTCACCTGAACTCATACGGCGGACCAACGATCCGCCGTATTTTTTTCTATGTCCCACAGCGAAGCAGTCGTCGCAGACGGCAGCGAAGCAGTCGTCGCAGACGGCAGCGAA
>CAYJWM010000039.1:0-15434 GCA_964373885.1 uncultured bacterium
TTCGTTTGTCATGCTGAGTGAAACGAAGCATCTCAGGGTAAACTCCGCGAAGGATTTCGATGTCAGATCGCCACGGCCAGCTACGCTGGCCTCGCGATGACGGTCGGAAGCATGCTTCGCTTACGCTCGCAATGACGCAGGAGTATTATGGAAAAGTTAATCTCCGTGTTTTTCGGGCTTCCGAATTCCCACGCGCTGCCCGTGTTTTTGGAACGGGATGGTTATGCGGGTGCCAAACGGGCGTTCAAAGAAATGAAACCTCAGGAAGTGGAGGCGGAAGTAAAAGCGTCCAATCTCAGGGGCCTCGGCGGAGCCGGCTTCAGCTGCGCGATGAAATGGAGTTTTGTCCCGCGCCATACGGGCAAGCCGATTTATTTGGTAGTGAACGCCGATGAAGGCGAGCCCGGCACGTTTAAAGACAAATACATCATGAATTACGCGCCGCATCTTTTGCTTGAGGGAATTTTGATCGCCTCTTACGCGGTCGGGATTCACAAAGCGTACATTTATATTCGCGGTGAATATGAAGCGTCCTTTTTGCGTCTTAAAAAAGCGGTGGAAGAAGCGTATGAAAAAGGATTTCTGGGGGAAAATTGTTTCGGCGCCGGGTTTAAACTCGACGTGGTCATTCATCGGGGCGCGGGCGCCTATATTTGCGGGGAAGAAACCGGGCTTTTGGAATCACTTGAGGGCAAAAAAGGGTTTCCGCGCTTGAAGCCGCCTTTTCCGGCTGTTGTCGGTTTGTTCAATTGTCCTACGGTGATCAATAACGTGGAGACATTGGCCTATCTTCCGTTCATCATTCGAAAAGGCGGGGAATGGTTCGCCAAACTCGGCACGGACAAAAACGGCGGCATGCGCCTCTTTAGCGTGAGCGGCCATGTGAAAAAACCAGGGGTTTATGAATTGCCGATGGGGGTTATTTTGCGCGACATTATTTATACACACGCGCATGGTATTCGAGAAAATCGCGTGCTGAAAGCGGTGGTGCCCGGCGGGCTTTCGGCGGCCGTGCTCACCCCAAATGAAATAGATGTAAAAATGGATTTTGATTCGCTGAAAGCGGCCGGCACAATGGGCGGTTCCGGCGGCGTGATTGTTATGGATGGGACAACTTCCATGGTGGATGCGCTGCGCGTGACCATGCAATTTTTCTCGCATGAATCCTGTGGTCAATGCACACCCTGCCGGGAAGGGACCAGTTGGATTTACCGGATTTTAAAGCGCATGATGTCGGGGAAGGGCCGGCCCGAGGATTTGGATCATTTGCTTGATGTCGGAGCGTTTATGGGTGGGACCACGATTTGCGCCCTGGCCGACGGAGCCCAAATGGCGTTTATGAGTTATTTGAGAAAATTCCGCGGCGAATTTGAAACCTCTGTAAAAACAGGGACGGTTCTCGCTAAATGACAGACCGGCTTAATGTTACGCGAGAACCGTCCCTAAAATAAACAATGCCCACGCTTAAAATTGACGGAAAAGAAATTACGGTGGAAAAAGGCACAACAATTATCCGGGCCGCTCTGAAACTCGGGATCGAAATCCCGTATTACTGCTGGCATCCGGGTTTGAGCGTTGCCGGAAACTGCCGGATGTGCCTTGTGGACGTCGAGAAGGCGCCGAAGCCGCAGATCGCCTGTCATATCGAATGTCAGGACGGCATGGTGGTGAACACGCAAACCGAGAAAGTAAAAAAATTGCGCGAGCATGTACTGGAATTTCTGCTTGTGAATCATCCGCTCGACTGTCCCGTTTGCGATCAGGCCGGAGAGTGCTGGCTTCAGGATTATTATATGGAATACGGGCTTTACGATGCGCGGGTGAATGAAAATAAAATTAAAAAAACGAAAAAGGCCGCGCCGATCGGCCCCACGATCATTCTCGATTCCGAACGTTGCATCCTTTGTTCGCGCTGCGTCCGTTTTTGTGACGAAATCACAAAAACGGGAGAATTCGGAATTTTCAACCGTGGGACACATTCCGAAATCGGGATTTATCCGGGAATGGAATTGAATAACAAATATTCCGGAAATGTGGCCGACATTTGTCCCGTGGGCGCGCTCACGGACCGGGACTTTCGGTTTAAAATGCGCGTGTGGTATTTAAAATCAACCGACTCGATTTGCCCGGGCTGCTCCCGCGGATGCAATATCAAAATCGAGTCCGGAGACCTCAGGCCTTATAAGTCCGAAGAGGGCAGGGTCATGCGATTGAAGCCCCGATACAATGACGACGTCAACGATTGGTGGATGTGCGATGCGGGCCGATACGGGTATAAATCGATCGATCAAAACCGGATCTTGTCGCCGCTTTCGCGTGTCCACGGTACCAGTTCTGGCCGGGACAGGTTTGGTTCTGTCAGCTTCAATAAAAACCTGTTCCGCAACAGAACTGGTACCGTCGTCAAGGAATGTTCATGGAATGAGGCGATTGAGACGGTCGCCAACACGCTTCCCGGAATTCTCAAAAAATCGAAGGATAAAGCAGCTGTCTTTCTCTCGCCGGACATGACCAATGAAGAGCTTTTTCTCGCGAAAAAACTTTTTAGCGAAGAACTTTTGCTCAATCAAGTGCTATTGGCGAGCGCGCGGCCCCAAGGCGATCAGGATGATTTTTTGATCCGCTCCGACAAGCACCCGAATCGCAAAGGCGCAGAATCAACCGGTTTTACTGAACGTGCGGATGCCGTTCAACGCATCTTGCAGCTTTTACTTGAAGGAAAACTGGAAGCACTTTTTATTTTTGGCCAGGACTTGATTTCACTTTATCCAAGCCAGAATTTGGAGCAGGCGATTACCAAGCTGCCGCTCGGCGTTTTTATCGGGTCGAATCACAATCAAACCTCGGAGCGCGCGGCGCTGGTTTTTCCGGCCGCTTCTTATGCGGAAGAAGACGGGACGTTCACCAATTTTGAAGGAAGGATTCAGCGCATCCGCCGGGCCGTCAGTCCGCTCGCCCAGTCCAAACCGAATTATGAAATCATCACGCTTTTGGCCGAAAAGCTTGGTTTTGAATGGGGCCATCAGCACCCCGAATCCATTTTTCATGATCTTGTGCGCTCCGTTCCGGATTTTAACGGCATGACGTATCAGGAAATCGGCTCTCAAGGAATGAAATTACCCCCTCACCCTACCCTCTCCCCCTGGAAGGGGGAGAGGGAATGAGGTAAGTGGGGTGAGGGGGTTGAAAAGAAAAATATGCTTGTCACGTTAGGAATTCAAGCTGCGCTTGCGGCCGTTTTCCTTTTTTTTATTTTTAATCTGGCCGCGCTTCACACCTGGCTGGAGCGCAAGCAAAGCGCGCTGATGCAGGACCGGCTCGGCGCCAACCGCGCCTGGATTCGGCTCCCGTGGAAATGGGCCGCTCCCATCAATTGGCTTTTGCATCCGTTTAATGTGCTCGGCCTTTTTCATCCGCTCGCGGATGCGGTGAAAATGTTTACGAAAGAGGATTACATACCGCCCGGTGGAGATAAATTCCTGCACACGCTTGCGCCCTGCCTCTCGCTTTTTTTCGCCCTTGTCGGATTTGCCGCCATTCCGTTCGGAAATACGATTGAGCTTGGCGGGCGGGTGATTAATTTACAGGTCGCAAATATAAACATTGCGCTTCTTTATGTGTTCGCGATGGCTTCCATGGGCGTTTACGGCGTCGTGCTGGCCGGTTTTTCCTCCAACAATAATTATGCGGCGCTCGGCGGGTTTCGCGCTTCAAGCCAAATGCTGGCCTATGAAATCGCGATCGGCCTGACCGTGCTCGGCGCGGTGATGGTCTACGGGAGTTTGGACTTGCAGCAAATCGTGCGCGCCCAGGGCCAGTATGTGTTCGGCTGGCTTCCGCTTTGGGGAATTGTGGTCCAGCCGCTCGGCTTTCTTTTGTTTTTAACGGCGGGGATTGCGGAAACCAAGCGGGTGCCGTTTGACGCTCCGGAAGGTGAATCTGAAATCATAGGTTATTTCGTCGAGTACAGCGGAATGAAATTCGGCATGTTTTTTTTCACGGATTATCTTGAGACCATTATGATCGGTTGCCTTGCCACCACTTTATTTTTGGGCGGGTGGCAGGTGCCGTATTTGCAGCCGGACGGATTTCATCTTCCGTCGGGTGCCGTGGCACTGCTTTCACCGCTTTCGGTTTCATTGCTTCAAATTCTTTCTTTTGTTTTGAAACTGCTTTTTTTCTGCTGGTTGTTTATGGCCATTCGCTGGACGCTCCCGAGGTTCCGGTACGATCAATTGCTCAAGCTCGGCTGGAAAGGATTGTTTCCGCTTGCGCTGGCCAATGTGTTTGTGACGGCCGTCATTCTTTTGTGGGTGAGCCGATGAAAATACCGGCAAGATATTTCTCTCCGCTTCCCTGCGCGCGGCCGTTTTACGGCGGCTGCGTAGCAAAAACGGCCGTGCTCGGCCCGCCGCCGAGAAAATTCAGCCCGCAATTTTCTCGCGTCGAAGGCGCTCCGAGAAATATCTTGCCGGTATTTTAAAAGATCGATATTTTGAAAAAACTTTTTGTCTTGAGCGGCGTTGACGAGCGCTTGATTTCTAGCTCGAAATCGAGTGCGAAGAACCGAGCGAGCACCGCTGATTTTTGCTTAGCCCGACCGGCTAAAATCAGCGGCGCGCAGCGTCCGCGAAGGACAAGAAAGTTTTTTCAAATGGAGTAACTCATTCGCAGGAGAAAAATCCGTGTTAGCGAAGGAAATGTTTTGCAAGGATCTGATGACAGGAAAGATTGTTTATGATACGCACAAAAGTAGTTAACAGGCCGGAGCTGAATATTTGGCAGAAGCTTTATGTACCGGAGATTATTCGAGGACTTTGGATCACCTCAGGCCATTTTTTTGTGAATTTATTGATACATTTTATTCATTTGTTCGGGCTCTTTCGGAATATTCCCGCCGGCGTCACCATCGCTTATCCCGAGAAAAAATGGAAACTGCCGCTGCGTTCGAGAACGCGCCATCGGCTGACGAAACGCGAGGACGGCTCGCCCCGCTGCGTGGCCTGCATGATGTGCGAAACCGTCTGTCCGGCGCGCTGCATCAACATCGTGGCTGAGGAACATCCGGACCCCAATATCGAAAAGCGCCCCAAAAGTTTTGACATTGACCTCGGAAAATGCGTTTATTGCGGCTATTGCGTCGAGGCATGTCCTGAAGACGCGATCCGCATGGACACGAAAATTGTGGACATTGCCGCCTATTCGCGTGAGGGGATGAAGCTTGATATTCTTGAGCTGCTCAATCCCACTCAGGCGGCACACCCGTGAAATAAGAAAAGGAAAAGACGATGAATATGCTCAAAACAGGATTTTTACTTGCGCTTTTAACCGTGCTTTTGGTGGCCGTCGGTCAGGTGATCGGCGGCACTCGCGGCGCTACCACCGCGTTTTTCTTTGCGCTTGCCATGAATTTCATCTCTTATTGGTTCAGTGACAAAATCGTGCTCGCGATGTACCGGGCGGCCCCTTTAAGCGAAGCCCAGGCACCGGAGGTTTACCAGATTGTAAGAAAAATTTCGGAGCGGGCGGGGATTCCAATGCCGAAGCTTTATCTTATTCCGAATAAAACGCCCAATGCGTTCGCCACCGGCCGGAGTCCGAGCCATGCTTCCGTTGCCGTGACCTCAGGACTTATCAGCTTGATGAATCGGGAAGAACTCGAAGGAGTGCTGGCCCATGAACTCAGCCATGTGCTCAATCGGGATACGCTGGTGATGACCGTTGCGGCCGCCATTGCCGGCGCCGTCATGTGGCTGGCCCACATGGCCCGTTGGGGAGTTTGGATGGGAGGCGGAAGAAGCAGTCGCGGAGGAAGAAACTCAGGCGCTTTGCAGCCGGTGTTTCTTCTCGTAGTGGCCATTTTGGCGCCGCTGGCCGCGGCCTTGATTCAGCTTGCTATTTCCAGAACGCGCGAATACGGAGCGGATGCCTCAGGGGCCCGGCTGACCGGAAATCCCGAAGGACTGGCGGGGGCGCTTCAAAAATTGGATGAGGCCGTTCATGCCCGTCCCATGTTGGATGCGAATCCGGCCACCGCACATCTTTTTATCGTCAACCCGCTTTCACCGGAGATGATCGCGAGTTTTTTTTCCACTCACCCTCCAGTTGGAGAACGTATCCGTAGGCTTAGGAGTTTGGATTTGAAGCAGCCGCATTCCTCATGAAAAAATGCCCTTTTTGCGCAGAAGAAATACAAGATGATGCGGTAAAGTGCAGGCATTGCGGCGAATTTTTGATTCAAAAGAAGAAAATGAAGTGGTATTTCAGAACTTCCGTGCTTGTGATTCTGTTTTTATCTATTGGTCCGCTTGCCCTCCCCCTGCTTTGGCTGAAACCGGGGACCAGTAAAAAAGTAAAAATTATTTGGACCGTCGTTATTCTTTTGCTTACTTATTATTCGGTGACGGCCACTTTATCTGCTGTTAAAAGCATTGCGGCTTATTACCGACAAATGTCAGGTTTTTAAAAACTAAATTTGATGCCTTTGCTTGCAATTTGAATGGGCACATGCTAGCGTTTTGTATAGGAAGTAAGAGCGCGGTCATCGGATCGCGAGGAAGTTGAAAATTTAAAATTGTTGTCACGATAAAAAATTCAACTGCTCCGCAAGAGCAGGGGGATTTGCCGCGTAGATGCAAATCTGCGAGGTCGGCAAACCCGCCGAAAGGCGGGGACGCAAAGCCGTGCGCCTAAACTCGGGTGTCATCCCCGAACGTTTTAATCGGGGATCCATTAGATTCCCGCTTAAAGATTGCGGGAATGACACTCCTGAATATGGTAGGCAGGTTGCCGAATGACAGAGCGCGCAAGCACTGTGTGTGTTTGAGCGCGGGCATTTTTTTTGAGCACAGCCGAGTATTCTGGCATCCGGCAGGAGCAGAATACTCGGCTTTTTTTTGAAATCAGGTTGGGGGGATAAGACAATGTATCGAGTACCTGATAGTAGTAAAAAGAAAATCCATAGGGGAAGGATGGGCAGTGCAATCGTAGAAATGGCGATGGTCCTTCCTATTTTCATTCTTCTTGTGGTTGGGATTGTCGAATTCGGCCGTGTCCTCATGGTCCAACAGGTGATTACCAATGCGGCGCGGGAAGGGGCGCGCGCCGGGTCCATTTATATTACTGATGCTGAAGCGACCTCAAATGCTACCTCTGTTTCCCAAAATTATATTACGGCAAGCGGAGTAAATATCAATTTAGTGACCGTTACGCCGACGTTAACAACCACAGGTGGGCTGCCCGCTCTTCAAGTATTGGTTGATTACAATTATGGTTCGCTGCTGCCATCATTTATTCCCGGAATACCGGAGACGCTTATTTTAAGGGCTACCGCTGTGATGCGAAGGGAGATTTAACAATGAAAACCATATTCGGATTTAAGGGATACTGTCTAAGGCAAGAACGCGGAAGTATTTTGATTATCTCGGCGGTAAGCATGATCGCGTTTTTGAGTTTTTTTGCCCTTGTAGCGGATTTGGGACATATCTTTGTGGCCAAATCTGAACTTCAAAATACGGCTGATTCCGCCGCGATGGCGGCGATCATTGAGGTCATGAATGGATCGGAAGCGGCCACTCAAGTAGCGGTTGATTTCGGCCAGGCCCACAAGGTGGCCGGTACTCCCATTTTGGTCAACCCCAATGATGTAGTCTTTGGGAATTATGATTTTGATCTTTCCCAATTTCAGTCCAATGAATTGCCGGCCAATGCGGTGGAAGTGACCGCGAGAAAAGCGGACGGAGCTCTTTCGGGGCCGCTTCCGCTTTTTTTCGCGAATTTGTTAGGGCAGAATTTTACCGATGTGAAGGCCGTATCCCGCGCTGTTCTCGACCCGCGGGTAACCGGCCTCAATTCTGGAAACCAGCTCCTTCCCTATTCGGTTCTTAAAGATTTGGTGGATCAGAACGGTGATGGCGAGTTCGATGTGGGAAGAGTACTTGATGTCTTCCCCGGCCATTACGCGCCCGGCAATTTTGGTTTTTTGGATCTTAATGAAGGATCCAACGGCACGCCGGATTTACAAGATTGGATTGAAAACGGTTATGAAGGAGATTTTATTATACCGCCCGGGGGTTTTCTTGAAATCGAAGGCAATCCGGGAATTCACGGGGCTTCGCTTTTGAGCAGTTTTCTATCCATTGTCGGTCAGGAAAGATTTCTTCCGGTGCATGAGTCAGTAACAAGCCAGGGAGCCAATGCGACCTATAAAGTTGTTGCCATTTTGGCAGTAAAGATTTTGGCTGTGAAATTAACCGGCCGGCAGAGCCAGCGTTACATCAATGTGGAAATTATTTCTTTCGCTTCTTCCGCTTTAGCGGTTGATCCGGATGCGCCGGCAAGCAGTACGCTTTTTAAACCGCGCCTTTCCTTGTAAGAAAAAACCGTTTTTTTCGTAAGATTAGTTCTTTGTAAGAGATTAGTGACATAAAAGCCAAAGTAAAGGGCATCGCAACTAATCACGACAAAATCTCAACTGCCTTGGAGGGCAGGGGAGGTTGCTCGCTCGAAGATGAGCGGGTAGGCAAACCCATCGAAAGATGGGGACGCAAAGCCGTGCGCCTAAGTCAGCACAGGGTGCTGATACGGTAGGCAGGCCGCCGAATGATGTGTGCGTTTGTTCGCTCGAGTCGCCATGTGTTTTAAGACCGCAACAAGGGCCGAACTGACCGCAGGAATTCGGATTAGGTTGGTTCGGCCCTTTATCTTTGGCAGGGCCAACTCTCATTAATTTTAATGGGAAGTTGGCACAGGCCCGCCTTCCATGGAATTTTAATGAAAGGCGGGGCAGGCCAGCGAAGGCTGGCACAGGAAAGGAGGTGGAGGAAAATGTTAATGAAACTGCTAAAAGATGAAAGCGGTCAAACGATGGTGGAATACGGTCTTTTGATCGCGTTGATTTCGATCGCGGTTATCGGCGTTCTGATTGCGCTTGGTCCCAGAATCGCGGGATTCTTTCAGAGCGTTGACGATCAGTTAGCGGCTGTTCCGACGACACCGGTTCCGCCTGCGCCTACGCCATAAATAGGCGCCGGGTTTCCCGGATGATCCCGCTGAAAAGCGGGTCATTCGGGAGTCGGTGAAGTTCAAGCAGAAACAAAATCGTGAAAACAGGAGAAAAAAATGAAAAACACATGGATGCGGTTAGTAAAAGATGAAAGCGGTCAAACGATGGTGGAATATGGTCTTTTGATCGCGTTGATTTCGATCGCGGTTATCGGCGTTCTGATTGCGCTTGGTCCCAGAATCGCGGGATTCTTTCAGAGCGTTGACGATCAGTTAGCGGCTGTTCCGACAGTACCGGTTGCGCCTACACCATAAACAACCGGGTTTCGACCGGGTGGCCTACTCGGGTAGGCCACCCGGTTGTATAGGGAAAAAGGAGAATCAAAATGAATTTAAATGCAGAGACAGCAAAAATGATAGTGGTGATGGTAGGAATTTTGATCGCTGCACTATGCGATTGGAAAGCAAGGAAAATTCCCAACGCCCTTACGTTTTCAATGCTTGGATTGGGACTCATTCTTCATATCTGGGGCCAGGGCCTTTCGGGAGCGGGGGTTAGTTTGCTCGGCTTTGTATGCGGTATTTTACTTCTCTATGTTCCGTTCAGCTTGGGCGGAGTAGGCGGCGGGGATGTGAAACTTTTGGGTGCGATCGGAAGTCTCGTGGGTCCTCAGCTTGTCCTGCACATTTTCTTAGCAAGCGCGGTGTTCGGAGGGATTTTTTCGCTGATTACGATGGTGAGAGGAAAAGCGGTCCGGAAGACACTTCAGAACATTAAGAATAAGGCCTTATATTTTTTGCTCACAAGAAAATGGATGACCGAAACTGTTCATGAAAACGAAGAAAAAACATTGGGGATTCCATACGCCTGCGCGATCGGCTGTGGAACCCTTTTGATCTTGTTTGTGCTAAAGGGGGGATAAAACATGATGACTTGGAAAAAGTATATACCGCTTACGCTCGCCGTGGCTTTCGCCATTCTTTCCAGCGCGAGCGTTTATCAGTTTCTCAAAAATCAGTCGGATGTTTCGCATGCCATGCCGGCCTTGACCGTTCCGGTAGTTGTGGCAAAAACGCCGCTTGGGATCGGTGAAAAAATTACGGAGAACGATTTAAGCCTGATTTCTTTACCTACCCAGACCGTGTCTGAAGATGGGTATCGTTCGATCCATCAGGTTGTGGGAAGGACCGTGAAGACCAATATGAAAGAACGCGAACCTATTGTCGAGGATAAATTGCTGGCCCAAGGGGAAAATTTCTCTTCTCTTGTCCCGCCGGGCATGATGGCTGTGACCGTCCCCATCCGAAATTCGGAGGCATTGGCCCAGATTTTGGAGCGCGGAACGGTTGTGGACGTTCTTTCGCTGTTTCAATTTGAGGACACCAAAATCGTGACCGCCGAAACCATTGTGCCCAAAGCGCATGTCATCGGGGTGCACAAAAATAGCGCCCAGGCCATTTCAAAAGGAAGGGGACAGGAGGGAGCGGGCACAATGGAAGTGACGCTTGTGGTAACTTCTCTGGAAGCCAAACGAATTGTGGGCGTCATGAGTCAGGGAATAATTGAGTTGGTGGTGCGGAGCAATCAAGCAGAATTGGCCGGGAAATAATTTAGCCCCGGCACACAAAAGGGGGAAACATGGGAAAGGAACTGTCGGTTGTCTTAGCCGGTGAAGATCGTGAATTAGGAAAAGTATTGGAAGAAATTCGGAAAATCAAATTTATTCCGATCCGTGTGGAACTGGTGTCGCTTCCGAATCTGAAACAAGCCATCACGCGTACCCGCCCCCAGCTGGTGATTTATGAGATCGGAAACAATCTCGAAGCGATGCGCAAGGCCGTCACGTCGGTGTCCGATGAGTTTCCGGCCATGCATTGGGCCGTGGTCTCCAAGATGACGGATGTGGATTTGGTGCTCGATTTCTTTCGAATGGGTGCCGCAGACTTTCTTAAAGTGCCCGTACAAGGTGATGAAATTAAACGGTTGATTCAAAAAACAGTGGATCTTGAAAACAAACGCGAATCAAACGGAAAAGAGGACGCGCATCGGGCCATTGCCCTTTTTTCCCCGAAAGGCGGAGTGGGGCTTACGACCATCGCCACTAATTTGGCCGTTGAACTGGCGCGCAACAAGGTCGGGAAGGTTTTGCTTCTCGATCTGGTGCTTCAGCACGGGAATGTGGGGGATGTGCTCGACCTTCCTTCACATTATTCTATTCTGAATGTGATCGAGGATTTTGATCGTCTCGATTCCAACCTGCTTGAGAATTCCTTGGCCAAACACCCTTCGGGGTTTTATGTCCTGCCTTGCCCGAAACAGCCCGAAGACGAGGATTTCGTTTCCTCCGAGAAAATGACCGAGATTTTTCAATTTTTTAAAGGTGTATTTCAATACGTGATCGCCGATGTGGGGCATGAATTTTCAAAGGTAGCGATTTCGTATCTGGATCTCGCGGACACGGTGCTTTTGGTCACCACGCCGGACGTTCCGAGTCTTTACAACGTCAGGAGCGCGCTGAATACTTTTCAGCGCCTTGGGTACGCGCCGGAGAAAGTCAAGGTGGTGCTCAACCGCGGACAGATGAAAGGCGCAATCGACCCGCAGACGATTCAAAAAAATCTGTCGGTCGAGATTTTCTGCCAAGTCGCCGACGACCAAATCACCTGTCTTTCGGCGCACAATCAGGGGAAACCGATTCGGGACATTCAGAAATCGGGCGAGCTGGTGAAGAGCCTTGAGCGGCTCACTTCCATGGTGATGGCTCCGCCGAAGGTCCTCGTCCCGGCAAAGAACGGAGCTTCCAATGGCGCTTCGTGAACGTCTTAAAACGACAGACGAAATTCAGTTAGAGGCCGAGAATGAAAGCATTTTGCACAAAAACAAGGAATTGTTTCAAGACCTGAAAGCGAAGATCCACAATGAGTTAATCGGCCGAATCGACCTTTCCAATTTGTTTAAAGTGGACCGGCAGAAGGCGGGTGTGGAGATTCACCGGATTTTGGAAGAGCTTCTATCGCAACAAAAAATTCCGCTCAACCGCTCGGAAAAAACACAGTTGATTCGGGAAGTGGAGGATGAAACCTTCGGCCTCGGGCCTTTGGAGCCCCTTTTGGCGGATCCGACGGTGAGCGATATTTTGGTCAACAGCGCGAAGCAAATTTTTGTCGAGCGGTTCGGGCGCCTGGAGTCCGCTGACATCGCCTTCCGCGACGAAGCACATTTGCGGCAAATCATCGACCGCATTGTCTCGCGGGTCGGAAGAAGAATCGACGAGTCGCAGCCGATGGTGGACGCCCGTCTTCCGGACGGCTCGCGCGTCAACGCAATCATCCCGCCGCTTGCGCTAAACGGCTCCTCGCTTTCCATACGAAAATTTAAGGCCGATCCGCTCAAAATGAAAAACCTCATTTCTTTCGGTACGGTTACGGAAGATATGGCGAAACTGCTTGAGCTGATTGTCAAAGCCCGGCTCAATATCGTGATTTCAGGGGGCACCGGTTCCGGAAAAACGACCATGCTCAATATTTTTTCCGGATTCATCCCAAATTCCGAGCGCGTGGTCACGATTGAGGATGCCGCGGAGCTTCAGCTCCAGCAGCGTCACGTTGTGCGCCTTGAGACCCGCCCGCCCAATTTGGAGGGCAAGGGAGTGGTTAGTGCGAGGGATTTGGTCCGAAACTCGCTTCGCATGCGTCCCGACCGGATTGTGGTCGGCGAAGTCAGAGGCGCGGAGGCGCTTGATATGTTGCAGGCAATGAATACAGGCCATGAAGGTTCACTTACAACCGTTCACGCCAATTCGCCGCGGGATGCGCTTTACCGGCTTGAAACCATGATTTTAATGGCGGAGAGCAACCTTGTCGAATGGGCGATCAACCGGCAAATTGCTTCGGCGATCGATGTCATTGTTCAGGTAAGCCGAATGAGTGATGGTGTGCGCCGGCTGGTAAGTCTTTCTGAAATTACGGGCATGGAAGGGCCTGTGGTGGCGATGCAGGAAATCGTTGTGTTCGAACAGCGCGGTGTTTCAGCCGACGGAAAAGTAATGGGCGAATTTTGTTTTACCGGGGTAAGGCCCCGTTTTCTGGACCGGCTGAAATCGGCGGGACTTTTAAACGGTTTAAATTTGGGCATGTTTAACGGAGTGCTTAAATGAGCATCTTAATCATCAGTCTTTTGCTCTTTTTTTTCATTCTTTTTCTTGGGTTCAGTTTCAACAACATCATCCATTCCGAGGAGCATGAACTCCGCGCGAAAATCCAGGACCGCTTAAAAGCCGGGGACCGCACCATTACCTCCGTGCGGCTTGAGAAAAAAGAGCGCTTAAGCGATATTCCGTTTTTGGACCGGATTTTAAAAAAAACAAGTTATGTCAAAAAACTTCAAGATCATCTTACCCAAGCGGGGGTTTCACTTTCGGTAGGGAGTTTTCTGCTTTTTTCTCTGCTGGTCAGTTTGCTGGTTTTTACCTTCGCGCCTTTGGCAGGCATGGATATGGGCGTATCGTCCATTTTCGCTTTGACGGTGTTGGCGCTTCCGTTCTTTGTCGTCACATTCGAACGCAACAAAAGAAGGAAAAGATTTTCAGACCGGTTTCCCGATGCGATCGGGTTGTTGGCCAGTTCTCTACGGGCCGGACATAGTTTGCAAATGGCGCTCGAAACGGTGGCGCTGGAAGGAAAAGATATCGTTTCTCAGGAATTTGGAAAGGTTCTTTCGGAAATCGGCGTGGGACAGAATTTCGAGGAGGCGCTCAAGGGAATTTTAGGCCGTGTGGATACGCCGGATTTAAGGTTATTTATTTCAGCGGTGGTTTTGCAGCGAGAAACCGGAGGAAATCTTGCCGAGCTTTTGGACAATTTGGAACTTGTGATCCGCGAGCGCCAGGAACTTTCGCGGGAACTGAAGTCATCCACAGCCCAAGCCCGGCTTTCCGGGATTGTGTTAAGTTGTCTTCCGATTTTTGTCGGAATTTTGGTTTATATCATCCACCCGGAGTACATTATTTTCTTCTTTAAAGATCCGATCGGAAAAAATCTTTTATGGCTCTGTGTGGGCGGTCAGTTTTTCGGATTCATCACCATTCAGAAAATTGTTTCTATCGAACTTTGAGGAAGGTGACACATGGGAATAGGAGCGGCAGCCGTTATCTTTACGTTCTGGACGGTGTTTTTTACCGTTCTCTCGGTCGTCGATTATTTTTTTAAAGAGCGCGATGCAATGGGGGAGCGGCTTGCGCGGTTTATGCAGGCGGACACCGATTCGGCGCTTGCCGGAGAAAATTCGCTGGTGGCAAACCACTCAAATGAGGCCGTTTCCGTCCGTAAAATCAAAGAAAAGCTGTCGCTTGCGGGGCTCAAGCGGAAGTCGGACCTTCAAAAATATCTTTTGTTTCAAAAGATCTGCTATGGCGCCCCTCTTTATGTGGGGAGCATTCTCTATTTTTGTTTTCACGCTTCTTTTCCGGTGGTCTTGATCGCCTCGGCGTTCTCGGGGATGATGTTTATTATTCTGCCGCGTCTGTGGCTGGGCTGGGCCACGCTCAAACGCAGAAAGGAAATCAAGCGATTTCTTCCGGACACCATGGATCTTTTTGTGGTGGCCCTTGAAGCGGGACTTTCTTTTGACAGCGCTTTGGTCCGCGTGGCCGAAGAACAAAGGCGCGTTTCCACCCATATCAGCCGTGAATTTTTATACACCAATCAGGAAATTCTTGTCGGAAAATCGCGCGAAGAGGCGCTGGGCGGTCTTGCAAAACGCTGCGGTGTGGAGGAAATAGACACGCTGGTCCGCGCGGTGCTCCAATCAAACAAATTGGGAAATAGTCTTGTGAAAACTCTGAGGGCGCAGGCGGATTCGCTCCGGAAAAAAAGAAAGCAGTATATCCACGCCCAAATCCTAAAGGCGCCTGTCAAACTTATTTTTCCGCTTATTTTCTTTATTTTTCCCACGCTTTTAATCGTGATTCTCGCCCCGGCCTTGGTGCAGGTGTTCGGGGTTTTAGCGATGCGAGGTTGATATGGCTGCGGCATTTAATACGACCCGGAATTCAGTTTTAGCGACACAATTGCGTACAGCCCGAACCTTCTTTGAGCGGTTTCGGGGTTTGATCGGTTCACATCCTCTAGAACCTGGAGAAGGGTTTTTGATTCCTCACTGTCAGGGAGTTCATATGTTTGGAATGGCCTATTCAATCGACGTCGTTCACTTGGATGAACAGGGAAAAGCGATTGCTTTGGTTGAGCATTTGCGGCCCAACTCTTTCGGCCCCGTTCATTTTCGGTCCAAATCGGTGGTCGAGCTTCCTGAAGGGACGATTAAAAAAAGCGGAACGAAAGTGGGCGACACGATTTATCTAAGCGAAGAGGCATGCCATGATCGCTTTTAATCTCACGCGTTATTTGGTTTTGGCCCGCGATCTTCGGCTGGC
>CAYJWM010000040.1:0-14572 GCA_964373885.1 uncultured bacterium
CATCGGCAAGCGAAATGGCGACCCGCTCAAGCGGCCGCGGGGCGGGGCCTGCGAAATTAATCCCTGTTTTATAAAATCCGCTGCCGTGGCAGGGGCATTTGAATTTATTTTCCGTCTGAAGCCAATTCGGCGTACAGCCCAGATGGGTGCAAATCGTGGAAAGCGCGTACATGCCTTCCGCCGTGCGGACCATCCAAATGCCGAATTTATCCTTCCAGCGCTCATCCACCGTGCCGATTTCATAATCATCCGGGTAGCCGGCTTTGAAATTGGTTTTGGGTTCAAACAAAACGTTGGGAAACATAAATCGCAGAATCAAACTGAGCGCGCCGCCGGTTGCGGCCACAAAACTCACCCACGCGACGGCAAACCAGGAAAGAAATTGGCGCCTTGCCGGTGAAGCCGGAGCGTCCGCTTGAGGTTTTGGGGCCGCAGGTACTGGAGAAGGGACTCCGGCTGGAGGTGCCCCGGATGGATTTGTTGCGTCGGTCATATAATTTTATAGGGACGGTTCTCGCACAAGACCTTGTCGCATTTATTGTTAGCGAGAACCGTCCCTGCTATCAAGTGCTTTTAATGCCGCTTCTCTTACTTTTAAACTCGGGTCTTCGGTGGAAACGGTCTTTAAAATGGTTTCGGCATCTTTGGGCTGAATTAAAGCCAGTCCTTTTGCCGCGTTGATCATCGTCCGCTCAATGTCCGGCTCGTCCATGTGATGCGTCTCGCCGAGGCGCGCGCGGTCCAGCATCTGCACAAGCTCTCCCCGGCCCGACTCATCGCCAAGCCGCGCCAACGCGAGCGCCGCATTCCAGCGCACATCCGCCGCGGAATCATTTAAAGAACCTTTCAGCCACTCCACCGCTTCCGGATTTTTTAAAACGCCCAGCACGTACGCCGCGGTTTTCCGCAAATCGGGATTTTCATGATTCAAAAAGCGTTTGACTGCTGCGGCCGACTCCGGAGATTCAAAATTGCCGATGCCCCACATCAAAAAAAGCGGGACAGACGGATCTTCATCTTCCGATACCTCACCCAGCGCCTGATTGAGCGCTCGAAGCGCCTCCGGCTTGCGGAAACGGCTGAGCGTCATCGCCATATAGGCGCGCGTGCGGGCATCATAGTGATCTTTATCCTGAAGGATATGAATCACTTCCTTCAAAATCCCGCCTCCGCGAATCATTCCCCCGGGACGATTGAGCTCATTGGAAAGCTCAAAGGCCTTCTGCCAGCGTTTGCTCGGGGTACCCGTCTTAATCGCCGTGATCAGCGACTCAGGCGTCTCCTCCTCATGAGTCAAAAGAACGATGCCGCTCAATAAAACGGCCATGGTGACTGCGATCAGCAACGGGAAAACAAAAAGCCCGAAAAAAACTTTGCGCTTCTCGTTGGGAATGGTTTCCGGCCCGGCGTCGTGTTTTGGCTCTTGCATTAACTAAGCTCTTTAATGAAAGCAAGTTACACAAAGCCCCATCTTATGGGGATAAGGAGTAAAAGTCAAGCCGAAAGGAGGGTAAAGACGGATGGTTTAAGCGGCGGCAAGAAGCTGCTGGGCAGTTTTGAGAAAGGAAGACAAATAATCGAGCGCGTTGCCGAGAAATGATTTTTCCGCGAACAAAATATTGCCGTAACCCTCGGATTGTTTGTGAAGAACGTCTTGATCCAATAGTGCCGCTACGGCAAGCTGTGCGGTTTGAAGCGGGGTAATTTTGTTTTGATCCAACCCGCGGCTCGTAACCACTCGGTCCGTCACGACAATGCTTCCCTTTGTCAATTTGGGAGCTAAAGACGCGGCTTCGGCCATACCCGTAAGAATATAAAGTTCTTTGGTCGTTACGCGCTTAACTTCCGCGCTGATCAAATCGCCATTTTCACCAAAATATTTGGCGCTCACATCGGCACCCGGAGGAAGGCGAATGTTGTGAACAAGTCGGAACTGAACGAGAATTTTTCGCAAAGTATTTTCATCGTCAGAACTTGCCGCAGCCAACTGAACTCTGTGTCCCAATCCGGCAAGCGCAAATATTGTTTCGAAAAACTTCTCGGTCGCACGGTCTTTTAAATCAACCAGGGAGGCCGCTTGATCTTCCGTAATGGTTAAGACAGCACTCTTTGATTCACCCTTCAAATTCATGTGGCTCACAACCCTTAATTCAGAACGACCCTCAACAGTTTGATCATCCATACGAAGCGGCGGCAATTCCTCGCGCAATCTCTTTTCCGCAAACGCCGGTTCGTGAGCTTCAGGTGTAACCGCCGGAAGAACTGAGCTGTCCGTCTCCGGCTTGATTTCCGGAACTTTTCCTTCCCGCGCTTCGGAGCGTTCGAATCGGTGTGAAACCTGTTCAATTTCCTGCCACTTCTTTTCCACCCAAGCCTGATACGCTTCCATATCATCACCCAGGGCCAGATCATCGGGCACCATGACACGAAGAATCTTGAGCGGCGCCTCATGGGATCCGCCGAAATCATTGTCTATCAGATCAACGCCGTCCAGAGTGTTAATGGCTTCAACAAATTTCGGGTATTCAGGATGCTTTTCATCCATTTTAAACGCCGCATAGCCGGTGTGATCCCTACCCGTGTATGTTCTGACATGATCCGTCGCCAAACCGACCTTCCAATCCGGTTCCCGCTGCTCAAATTGCGATTCAGCCGGCAAGAATTTCTTGAAATCAGGAAAGGAACTTAGATGATCGAGAGGCGCTCCGGAATGGGCCCAACCTGCAGAATACGCAAAAGGCATTCGGTTCAATGCTTCAAATGCTTCCTTCATTGTTTTTTCAATTGCGGCCCGCTGCCAGCCGAAAATTCTGTTCGTTCGCCGCCTCAAACGATAAAACTCCTTTTCCTCTTCAAAGGTGCCAAACGGCTGAACGGGCTTAAAGTAATCGACCTGGAGAAGAAATCCCAACTCGTCTGGAAAGAAAACAACCAACGGCTTGGCGGAGGTAACTAAGATAACTTCGCTATCCCCATAAGAAATGGGTCCCCCCCCTTCGTTTCTTGCATAGTCATCTGAAAATGCCGCGCGACGCACAAAAGCATTCAAACTCGTTAAGAAATTAACCGCCTGCGCTGTGTCATTTCCAAGGAACCCCTTCGCGCCTGCTTTCTCAACAAGATGCTGTACCTCGTAATGCCAAAGACCGAAAACAACCTTGTGAAGTCCCTGAGACTCTGTCGCCTCAATAACGTAATAGGGTTTGGCATCCGATCCTACGTTCCGGACGGACGTAATTTGATGAAGCGCATGATTTTCAATCACTTCGTTTGGTAAATCTCCGCGCGCTTCGGAGCGTTTTGGATCAAGCTTGGCGGAGCGAGCGGGTTGGTTGACGCTTGAAAAACCATTTGCTATAGTCCGACCATGCCTCAATTGAGCAAAACGAGTTTTTTGACTCCCTTGGCGCCCAACGTGCGCAGAAGACATGAGCACATTAGAGCTGGAAAGCGGGTTACCAGGTTTGTGGTGCAGATCGAGCTTTTCTGGCGCGACAACTGGACTCCTATCGTCCGCTACGACACCGCTCACGGATTCGCCCACCGTGATTTGATTTTGCCCGACGGGCGCATTGACAAAACTCCCCTTTTCGTGCAGACTTTCAATGATGCCTTGGATTTTGCCGAGGCCGATCTTAGAAGCAATTGGAAAAGCTACGTCGATCGGTTTTTGAGGGAGGTTGGTGGAGAATGACCGACCAGGAATGTTTTGAGAAGAATTTAGAGTTGTCAACGGAGTTTTCAAAGTATCTGCTGGTTCACCCGGAGCTTGAATCCGAGATTCCGGAAGGGGTGCAGATTCTTTTTCTTGTAGAAAACGATCCTGAGCTGAGCCGAAAGAACCTGGAGCTTGGGAAGAAACAGCAACAAAGCGGTCAGCCGGTTTTGTTTGTGCGCGTAAAAGGTCTCCGCCCGGAAGTTTCCCGCCTGATTGAACCACGTCTCGAAAAAGCTGGCGGCTTTTAAAAATTTCACCCCGCGCTTCGGAGCGGCGGCGAATAGCCCACTCGCCCGTGTTCATGTTGGCCCGCGGAACAATCCCATCAGGATATTTGTCAGGAAACTGCTTCATTGTGCGGCGGGGCTTCGAACCCAGAGGGCCAAGAACAATAATTTCCTGTTTGTTCACCGTTTGAATGTTCAAGATCTGATATCTTCTTCCCCCTTCATATATGAGCGTCTGCCCCGGAAGTAACTGGGTTTCCGCTGTCACGATTTCGTCGTACAACTCTTTACCGCGCGCTTCGGAGCGGATAGGATTTTCCAGCAACGTTTTAATATGGGAGGTGTTTGACAGCGGGACAAATAAGTTTCTTCCTAATTGAACTTCATCTAAACTGGGGTCGGATGCATTCTCCTTTACCCTTCCCACTTTAATCTGACGAGCTTTGAGCAACGCAGCTAAATCATACCCTGTCACATAATAATAATTGCCGATAACCTTGTCACCCCTCTTTATAACAGCACGGAAGGCACCTCTAATCTTTTCCTTTTCGCGAAACCCCCATTCAACATGAACGGTTTTGCCCGATAACTTTCGCAAAGACTCGCCCATTGCTATGGGATCATGAAGCTGAATGAAGTTATTGCCGGTCTGCAATGCCGCCCAGCCACTTAATTGCACATAATCCGGATACCTCCGTTTCACCTGAAAATTTTTATATGACGTCATTTTGCGATTAACGGCATTGCGAACATATAATAAAACTCTCACAAGGTCATCGGTAGTTGTTACAAAAAACGTTCGGTTCCCAACTATAATCTTCTTCATATAGACCGGGAGTCGCTTCCTACTAATTTTTTTAATGGTTACTGTCATCCGTGCTTCGGATCGGTTTTCGAGATCGCTTAACTCATTTTCAAGATCCCTTTTCTGCCGCTGGAGTGCGCCAATTTCAACACCGATTGTATCCCGTGCTTTGGTATCACCCTTCTTTTCCAAAAATCGTTCTTGCGTTTCCAAGCCGTGAATCTTCTGTGCTAATTTTCCAATTTCCTGTTTGATTTCCTTGACGCGTTGCATTTGAGGGTCTTCAGACGCAGAAGCATCCTGCCGCGCTTCGGAGCGGGTCCGGGACGGTTCTTCTTCGACACGATAAAGTGAATACAGACCCGGACGCTGGGCGATTCCAAAAACAATTTCGTCCCTATCGCCGTCTTGATTCAAAAATGTGACGGTAAGTCTATGGCCGCCAGGATGGCTTCGGCTGGACCATCGGGAAGTTGCATGGCTCGGTTTTTCATACGAATGGTCAACGCTCAAAATTTTTCTTGCTTTAACGATCCTGTAATTTTTCTTTCTTCCCTTCTCTTCAAAAGGCCTAAGGTTAGCCGCCACCGTCAAATGGACTGAAATATTTCTGCCGGCAAATGACCTAAGCTGCTCTTCCGCTTTTTTCAAAGCCATTGGTGCGGACCGCGCTTCGGAGCGGGCGGAGACATCTCGTGGCAACCGGGAATCTGTAAAAAGTTGACTTGAATCAACAAGTAAGGTACTATTTCTTTCAGTAACAACAAAAGGTAATGTGCGATGAAACTCAAGATTGTTTTGAGGCGGGGGCGTGACGGTTACATCGTTGCTTCCGTACCGGCCCTTAAAGGATGTTGGTCTCAGGGTCGGACTCGGCACGAGGCCCTCCGCAACATCCGTCAGGCCATCCGTCTTTACCTCTCTGCCGACGTCCAAGACATCCGTCCTGGGAAGGGCCGCGACATTCTTGATATCGCTGTTTAGAAATTCCCCCTCCGCATGAAGCTCCCGCGGATCTCCGGCCGTGAGTTGGTCAAAGCGCTCCAAAGAGCCGGTTATTTGCCTGTCAGCCAACGTGGAAGCCATATTAAACTTCGTCACACTATTACGGATCAAGTTTTGATCGTTCCCGATCACCGGGAACTGGACCGGGGTACCCTCCGCGGCATTCTGCGCGACGGCGAAATCTCTGTGCCCGATTTCCTGAAACTGTTGTAAATCACTCCTCGCCCGCACTTCTCGCGCTTCGGAGCGGGCGCTCATATTTGCTCCGCCGGCCAATCGTCCTTGAAATACGCCGGAGATAACACTTAATGCGGCTGTTATCGTCTCGGGCCGTTCTGTGTTCACCGTAAATACCATTCTCTGCCCCTGATCCGGTGTAAGACCGATGGAGACAAGCGTGTCCGAAGTCTTTACAACCGATATCGTGTAATCTCGATTGCTGTAATAGCCAAGCTTATGAAATCTGCTCTCAAGCCGCTCAACAAGCTTTGCTGCCGGATCCAAGATTTTTTCATTCGATCCGCGCGCTTCGGAGCGGTTTAAATATGCCTGATGCGCGGCCTCAAGGCGTTCATGCGCCGCCCAAATGCGTGCCGGAACATTACCCAATGATTCCAGGAACTTGCGACGGGCGGGAATTTCCTGTGACCAGAAATCAACGTCGTATTCTAAAACCTTCTCCAAGTCTTCATCGGAAATATCAAGCCCCTCTAAATGAAGCCCTTTCGGCGTCGGCACATAACCGATGGGTGTCTTCTTGGCGCGGCCCTCGCGCACCATTGTTTCACCACCGCGTTGGCGCACTTCCAAAGCCCAGAGAATGGGGCGAATGTTTTCGCCGAAGCCGGGCCAGCGAAACCGGTCCGTTTTGGGCTCCTGAAGAAACCAATTCACATGGGCAATGGTCCATCTGTGTTCCGGATCCAAACTGTCCGAAAAATCAAGCTCCTGCTGAATAAAGTCCGTCTCGGGAGTAGAAAAAAAGGGCCGCATGGCAAAAAGATCTCTTAGGAATTTTCCAGCTTCACCGCTGGCGGCGGCTGTTCCCAAAACGCCCATAACGGCGCCATCATAAATGCCGTCATCCGTACGTTCAGGCACGTAGATCAAGGGCACGCCCTTCGCCACTCTCCCGCCGTAAAGGGCCAAATGAAGCGGATAGCCGTCGATATCTTCCTTTTTCATCTCAGCAAGAACCGGGACATTCCCGAGCTTCGTGGTGGCGCGGGCATTTGGATGGGCCCACGGATATTTTTTATTCTTCTGCCGGCTTTTCGGCCGCTTCGCAATCGATTTTCCTCTCCAATCCAGCCAGCCGTCGAGATTTTCAGGATAACCCGGCGTGAGACCTTCCCACCAGATTTCACCCGTTTTTCCATTGTACGCCTCGTTCGTATAAATCGAGCCCGTGCCACGGCCGATCGCTTTCATCATATGGGGATTCGTTTTCTCATTGGTGCCGGGCACCACGGGGAAAATACCGCCTTCCGGGTTCAATGTCAGAGGGCGCTTGTTCTTATTCTGTGCCCAAAGGATGTCATCGCTGACCATCCGAATGCGGTAACGGCCCGCGAAAATGGGGGGCGGCTGCATCATCCCAAAGTTGCTCTTGCCGGAAGCGCTCGGAAAAGCGGCGGAGACATATTGGGCCTTGCCGGTCTGCGTATCCAAAATTTCAATCATGGCCATGTGCTCGGCCACGCGCATCTTTCCTTTTTGCTTCGCCTTCCAATACTTGTAAGCGGCTATTCTGAGCGCATGAAATTTCTTGCTCAAAAGGGCGTTGCCGCCGTAGGCCGAGCCGAACGAGAGAATTAAATTCTCCGCGGGAAATGCCGCGAAATAGCGTTGATTAATCCTCAACTTATCGAGGTCGCCCGTGACATGAACGCCTTTCGTAAATATTCCCGTTCTCTCGAGCTCATCCAAAGCAACGCGGCCCACCCGCACCATGCGGATCATATTAAGCGCCACATAGCGGTTGTCCGTAAGCTGTATCCCGACCTCGCTCAAAGACGAACCCGGCGGCCCCATCAGATAAGGAATGACGTAAAGCATCTTGCCCTGAAGGGCCCCTTTCATCTTCGCGAGAATGGCTTTCTTCAAGCGCTTCGCCGGCCGCCAATTGTTGAAAATCCCTTTGTCATTCACATCATCCGTGGCCGTGAACGTGCGGGAAACCAGCCGGGCCGTGTCCTTTTCATGAGAGCGCGCGTAATAATTGCCCGTATCCTTCCCATCTTTATCCCTCACCTTCAAAAGCCCGCCGGCATCAAGCTCTTCCCGAATCAGACGCGAATCATCCGAATCGTCGAGAAACTCGATCGAGCCCGCCCCCAAAGATTCACTATGCTCCAGAATGAATTTCCTAGCTTCTTCGTTTTTAATATCATCAAATGTAAGCCGCGCTTCGGAGCGCGGAAAATGTTCGGAGGCGGGCGGTACCACATAATCCACTTTTGCTTCTGAAAACGTTTTTACCCCGGTATGAACATCGAAAAGTTCTCCGAGTGCCGAAAGCGTGTTCGCCTCAACCCGCTGAAGGGCATCCGGCGTGCTGGCGCCGATATGGGGCGTGAGAAAAACCTGTTTCGGAAAATCGCGCATGAGAGAGATAAGCTCTTCGTCAAAATCAAGATCGGCAAAATAATAAAGATGCTCGTTTTGTCTGAGCGCCTCGCGAAGCGCTCCGTGATCCACGAGTTGCTTTCGGGAAGTGTTGATGACTGCGATCGGTTCATCCCGCGTCGCACGGTTTGCCAAACTTTGAAGTTCATTTCTACCTAAAATGAAGCCGTCTTTTGCCGCTATTCCCGGAAGATGGAGTGAAATCACGTTGGCTTCGTCCAAAATTTTCTTTTTCAATGCGGGGTCCATCGAACGCGACCACACGATCAATTGAGGATATTCACTTCCTCCGCCCGTAAGCTCGGAGAGTTTTTTAAGTTTATGTTCGATCACCTTTGGAACCCGGCCTGAACCCAAAAGCCCGATCTTAGTCTTTTTAAGCATCAATCCGTCCGGAAAAGGAAATGTCGGCGAGAAAAGCAAGTGTGCCTCCACCTCGGTTATTTCTCCGCGGCCCGCTTTTTTCGACTTTTCGAGCGCGCTATGAAATTGATCGGGAGGAAGATCGAATACTTCATTCCACCCTTCGTGGCTTGAAAAATCGTCTTTGGAACCGTAGAGAAACGGATGCGGGGAAACAATCCTGAAGAAATGAAGAGCGAAACGGGAAAAAAGATTGGCCGCCGAATTTTCAGCTCCGCCGGTGCGTGCGACAATCACGCCGGCCGCTTTGGCGGCCTTCAAATCCACGTTGTCCGTATCCGTACCGCCCCTTAAAATAATTTTTCCGGCGAGCAGTTTAAGAAACTCTCTGTCTTTAAACGCTTGGGTGGTGGAACGAATAAAAACAACATCCGGCTGTTCGCGCTCAATGACTTCGCGCAGACGGGTCAAATCTTCTCCGATGCCCTGTTCCGGAATCAGAACCATCTGGCCTGGATATTGGCTCATCAGGAATTCAATCTGATCCGTTTTCCCCGGCTTGTCCGCCAATAAAATTTTAAACGCCGCCCGAGCTCCGGAGCGGCGGCCAGTATCTGATCTCTGTCTATGAAACTCTTCAACAAGACCTGCTGTAGAAGAGTCCGCGTTGGGAACGGGCACCGAAGCATCTTTGAGTGAAGGCAACGTGCGATTCGCTAAAACTTTCCCAAGCTCGATCCCCCATTGGTCATAGCTGAATACATTTAAAATAGCGCCCTCCGCAAAAATCTGATGCTCATACATAGCAATCAATGCGCCTAAAGAACGAGGCGTCAGACGGTTAATTAATATGGAAGTGGTTGGGTTATTACCCGGGGAAATTTTGTGAGGTACAATATCGCGCTCAACATCGCGCTCAACTTTTTCTGCAAGAACTTCTGCCAACGTTTTCCCCAAAGCCAGTGCCTGCGGCTGTGCAAAAAAGTTAGCCATCAATTTTTCATGATGATCCCCAATTTGATTCAGACTGTTGGAGAACCCGATAAAATCGGCGGGAATCATTTGAGCACCTTGATGCAAAAGCTGATAAAAAGAGTGCTGACCATTCGTACCGGCTTCTCCCCAAATAATGGGGCTTCCAATGTAATTAATTGGATTTCCGCTGCGGTCGACTCCTTTCCCATTACTTTCCATAAACGCCTGCTGTAAATAAGCAGGCAAGCGATGCAGGTACTGATCGTAAGGAAGAATTGCGTGAGTTTGGGCTTTAAAGAAATTGGTATACCAAAGATCCATGAGTGCTAATTTCACCGGAATATTGGAGTCAAACGGCGCCGTACGGAAATGTTCATCCATGTCATGAGCACCGGCCAAAAGTTCTTTAAAATTATCAAAACCGATATAAGTCGCTATCGAAAGACCAATCGCGGACCACAAAGAATAACGGCCACCCACCCAGTCCCAAAATTCAAACATGTTATTTGGGTCAATTCCGAATTTTGTTACTTCTTCCTTATCTGTGGAAAGAGCCACAAAGTGTTTTTTGATCGCTTCCGGATTTTTCGCCTTTTCAAGAAACCATTTTTTAGCGGTTTCTGCATTCGTCATGGTCTCCTGCGTTGTGAATGTTTTTGAAGCAATAATGAAAAGCGTGGTCTCGGGATCGAGTTTTTTGATTACCTTTTCCGTCATATCCGTGCCGTCAATATTCGATACGGAATGTACGTTAACATTTCCGGTCGCATAAGATTTAAGCGCTTCCGTCACCATGACAGGACCAAGATCTGAGCCGCCGATTCCGATATTGACGACGTCGGTAATCCGTTTCCCCGTATAACCAGCCCATGCGCCTGAATTGATCCTGTCAGCAAAATCTTTCATTTTTGAAAGCACGGTATGAACTTCGGGAATCACATTTTTACCATCGACAATAAATGAACCATTTTTCGGTATCCGAAGAGCGACATGGCCGACAGCCCTCTCTTCAGTTTCATTAATCTTATCTCCTGAAAACATTTTCTGAATTGCGTCTGCAAGTCTTGTTTCTTCCGCTAATTTCTCTAAATGAATAAGTGTCCGAGGATCAATACGATTTTTAGATAAATCCACGTACATGTGGACTGATCCCGCTTGATACTTTGCCGCAAATCGCGCATCGCGATTTGATTCTTTCAATAGATTGCGCAAATGACGTCGTCTGATGCGCTGATAATCTTGCTTCAATACTTGCCATGCTTGAGTTTTGGTAGGATCAATAGCATCCAGTTTCCGCGCCTCGGAGCGGCGGGCGTTTTTCGCTTCCAAACTCTCTGCTAACTGTTCCAAAGCATTGACAAGTCCCTCAGGCCCTTCTGAAACAGTATCAAAAGCATCGCGCGGAACGCCGTGTCTTCTTTTTCCTGAATTAAGCTTTTTTGCGCCGTGAATCAAAAACATTCCATGATCTCCGCCCCCCGGGTAAGCGCTGTCACCTGAAATCAATACCTGATTGGATTTAAGACCGAGCTCACGGATGCGGCGCTCCACCCAGGACTCTTTTCTGGAAAGCGTGACGTCAATCGCCACACTGGAAAGCGATACGTAAAAATCAGCTGAGAGCCCTAAATGACCCGTACGAATGAGGCGTTGAACATCCGGGAAAAGGGGTTTGATAATTTCATAGCTCTCAGCCGTGCCGGCCCGAAGCGTAACGCCGGCTCTTTTACCGAGGCGGAGATTAAAATCTTCGCGGCGGTTATAATCTTCGTTAATCAAACCCGGCACGATACCTTTTTGAGCCAACTGTCTCCTAAAAAGCTCTGCGATGATTTCTCTATCACGTTCATTAATCTTCAGAGAAGCGGCCGGGTCTTCTTCAAATCGATAAGTTTTGGGGTTAAACCGCAAAATAGCGCCGCCGGCTTCACTCGCAAAAGTAAATTTCTCTCCAAAACTCAAATCAAGGCGGCCATCCCCCACCATAAGACCGGTGAGATAATCCGCTAGGGCCGAACTTACAACGTCAACGTAAACGCCCTGACGGGCCAGGCGATTTAAAGCGCGAAACATCTCTTTGGTAGGAACTTCTCCGGCAGGGGCCAGATTGTCATCAAAATCAAAAGCCGCGTAACGGATGTCCCAATTTTTAATTTTTTGGGGAGTGATGGTGTGCGGGCGAGCTTCGGAACGTACTTCCTGGGCTAATTCCAAAAGCGTATCTGCTAACGCCCGCTCCATCGCTTGAGGATCAATTCCGGCCGGCATTTCGAAATAAATCCTGATTTTTGGCTCCGTCCCCGAATTTCTAGGCATCACCCAAAAAGACGGAAATTCAATCCCAAAACCACTTTTATCTTCAAGAGAAAACCCGAGCTTTTCCGGCATTGGAACATTTAATTTTGAAGCAAGCTTTTCGGCAAACTGCTTTCGCAATGCCTCGGATCCGCGAATCATAAGAACTTTTTGTTTTAATTCTTCGGTCACAAATTTCGAAGGCATTTCTTTGTTGTAATGAAACAAACGTTTTTGGCGTGTGTTCGCTTCAATTTCCTGCCAAATCTCATCCAAATATCGGCTCAAACTTTTCCCCGTCGTCGCCACGATATCCATCACCAACAAAGCCGCGGCCAGTGAATGATCGGCAAACATTTGGCCGTTCAATTTAAAGAAAATATGGCCGCTTTCCTCTACGGCCACGAGCAAATCGTCCGCGTGGGGCGCGAAATTTTTAGAACCTACTCCGGTGGCTTTAAGCTCCAACCCATTCATCTCGGCAAATCGATCGAGTCCGCGCGTAGTGGGGGCCGAGCGGAGAATTAAACCTTTTTCACCTCTATAATGATAAAGAAAATGGGCAAAAATAAGCCCCAAAGAATTTGGATTGATTTCGGTTTTGCCGTCTATGTCATGGGCGACTACCCGGTCCGCGTCACCATCGGAGCGGAAGAGTAAAATGCCCGGCTTGGCCACGTCCCGTTCGTCACCGACGAACCAAGGTTTTGTGGGGTTCGGCGCCCACATCACTTTTTCCCCGGAATCATCCTTTACGACAAGCGGATGTTTTCCTTTGCTCATCGGCGCCATATTCATCAGCCGACAAACAATGCCAAGCTTCTTAAGCTCGCCAAATATATTTTTAACCAAAGGCGCATTCGCCCCATACATATTATTAAAAGCAATTCTAAAATCGGCCTTGGTGATACGCTCTTTGAATTCACCAAATCGAAATGTTTCACGAAGGCGCTGAGCGCTTCGCTCCACCAAATTGACGCGATGCCGGGTTAAAGTATCGGGAATGTTTTTATAATGAATCATCCGGTAGCTTTTGCTTTGTTCCAAATCATTGGCAACTGCCACAATTTTCTCGGTGAAAGAATCGGGAGCCGGAAATCCATTGATAAAAATTTTAAGCCCCAGCCATTGTTCTCTTGGCTTGAGTTTAGCGTAGACGGGATTATGGCTTGCGGTCACGTGAAGAGTGATGCCGTAACGTTCGCCCTCCGGCTGATTGGCGCGGGTCGCTTCGCCCATGACCGGCGTGGGCGTCACTTGATCGATTAAATCCACACGTGTCCCGGTTTTGTTTCGGGACCAATAACCCGCAATTGCCTCGACGGCACGCACGGCGTATTTGCGCGCGTTGGGCCTGGCGTCGTAACCGACCGCAATTGGAAATTTGCTAAGTTCGGGGTCTTCGCTTTGAACAATGGCAACGGCCTGCGCAAATCGCCCGACATTGTTCAGCGTAAAACCAAGCTTGTCAGTTGTTCTCCACCCTGAAGTGCCGATTTTAATTTGCACTTCGCGGTCTTTCTTGGACAAATCAATACGGGCTTCAGAACGGATGGCCGATGCCAAACCCGTAAAAGATGAGAATGCGAAATGCACGAGTGCGTCATTGCGAGCGTAGTGAAGCAATCCAGATACGCTGTCATTCTGAGCCCTTCGTTTGTCATGCTGAGCCTGCCTGCCGGCAGGCAGGCGATAGCGAAGCATCTCAGGGTAAACTCCGCGAAGAATCTCAGAGATTCTTTGGCTCGGCGAAGCAGCACCCTTGCGGTGTCGCCTCAGAATGACACTGCGAGGTGGCTGTATCCCTGCAAAGCGGAAGGCAAGAGTTCGGAGCCCTAGTGCCGTGCGGTTCCGTTCATCGTCTGAAATCAGGTCCCCAATCGGAAGCGCCTGTGAAATGGTGCTGACAGAAAAATCTTTTTCAAGAATGTCCTCAAGTTGCGAGGGCTTTCCCATCATTCGGTCCAGATATGGAATGTCGGAAAATGCTTTTTGTATCTTGGGGGAAACGATTTGAACAGACACGCCTTTTTTCGCGAGTAAATCCTCGAGTCCTTCCTGGTGAAAACCGCCGAGAACGACAACAGAATTATTTTTTTTCCGAGTTTCCATATTGCGGATGATGTTTTGAGCGAAAACTTCATTTCGTTTCTCGGCCAATTCATAAAAGCGCCGAGCGCTTGCCTCTGCTTCGCCAATAAGGGCACTATCCCCCCTCACTTTATTCCTCTCCCCCCAAAGGGGGGAGAGGGTTGGGTGAGGGGAATTAATTTTTTTCCATTCTTTCTGCGTCAACTGTATGGAAATTAATTTCTGAAAAGCCGTAAAATCATGCGATGAGCGTACCAATTGTTTTTCTCTGTCTGTTTTCGCCATGCGTTCGAACAAAAGATCGATTAGCGCTGACAATTCGTCGAACAATTTAGATGGATCGACCTGGCTGATGCGCTCAAGCCAGTTCCAATAGCGGGAGAAATGTTTATACTGCTTTAAATTAATCCCCACCCCCTCACTTTTATCCTCTCCCCCTTCTAGGGGGAGAGGGTTGGGTGAGGG
>CAYJWM010000041.1:0-6289 GCA_964373885.1 uncultured bacterium
TTAGCATCAGATCTCCGATTTCCCACGTTCCGTTTGAGAGCCCAAATCAAGGTCAGTCGAGTAGACCAGAGGAATTTCACCTCCAGCCCCTCACAGAACCGTACGTGAACCTCTCGATTCATACGGCTCTTGTCACTCAAGCTGCGAAATGTCGCCGCTCTGTTTGCCTATGAAGTTCCTCCCCTCACGGGTTGATCTCTTAGACTCACTGAATGACTTGACCCCTTCGCTCCATGCCCATTACAGGCACTTCATTGCTACTATAAGTCAATCCGCCCCTGTGTTCTGCATTGGTACTCTGATTCTTGTGGGATCTCCACTTGAATCTCTCCCTTCACATCAGAACGACAGGTTCACACGTTCCACACAAGAGCCTGCGCTAGGATCGCGCCTCCTTTATGCCGGATGCCACCCAAGCGGTAAGGAGAAAATTTCCCTTGGATTTGTCCTGAAGCAGTGGCGCCCTTCAGTTTCGACATCATCTTTGCATGTTTCGACAAGTCATCAGAGGTTCACTTGCGTTCGCCTACCTAGCTCACACCTGACGCATTCATGCGCCTTTTCCTTTAACGCACACTACCCTGGCTCTTTACCAGCGCAGCTTAAAGCAGTTTGGCAACTGACCTCTCCTACAGTCCGTCACCGAAGGGCCTACCTTCATCTCTTATGCGACTTCGTGTCACACCGCCACCTTTATGCCGGACGCCACTCAAGCAGTAATCAGGTTGCTCTTGAGTTAGTCCCTGCCCGCCCACTGACGCTCAGGTTTTGACGTCGTCTATGCATTTCGACACCTCATCGGTGGTGCGCTTTCGCTCGTCTCCTTGATCCTTACCTGACGTATTTTCTACGCCTTTTCCTTAACGCTCACGACCTCGGCTTTTGACCAACGCCGCTTAAGGCGGTTTGGGACCTACTCCTGAAAGTCGGTTCCGAGGGGACTGCCCTCATCTCTCATGCAGTTTTCGTGGCACACAGTGGTATGCGCCCCCCGGCATCTTGCGCCTTGCCGGAGCCCTTTGATTTTGATAATCTCATTGTATGTCATTACGTTCAGAGACAGCGGTGCTCACAAGCGGCGGCTTGGACAGCGCGATTTTAATTAATTTTTTGCTGAAAAAGCATATATCTGTTCATCCTGTTTTTATGCAAAGCGGCCACATTTGGCAAAAAGCGGAATTTTTCTGGCTTCAAAAGTTTCTCCGCGCGATTCGCGACAGGCGTTTAAAACCCCTTGTCTCCCTTCCGGTCCCGATCGCTTCCTTGTATCGAAATCACTGGAGCATGACGGGGGAAAAAATTCCCGGCGCCAAATCGCGCGATGAAGCCGTTTATCTTCCGGGGAAAAACATCCTTTTGATCTCCCACGGGGCGGTGTTCTGCTCACTTCACGGGATTTCTCATCTGGCGATCGGACCGCTCAAAACCAATCCGTTCCCGGACGCGGCACCTTCATTTTTTAAAGCCATGGGCCGAACGCTCTCCAAAGCCCTGTCTCACAAAATTCAAATTCACGCACCTTTTCGTTCACGTACGAAAAACGAAGTGATGAAACTTGGGAAAAATCTTCCGCTGGAACTGACGTTCTCATGTTTAAACCCAAAGGGGCTTAAACATTGCGGGCAATGCAACAAATGCGCGGAACGCAAAAAAGCGTTTCGAGACGCGCGCCTGCCCGACCGCACCACCTACAGGGACGGTTCTTTCCATCACATTGTGTCCAAATGATTTATAAGAGAACCGTCCCTACTCTCATCATTCACGCGGGCGCCGGGATCTATCCGAAAAATATCGACCGGGCGAAAAAAATCCAGGAAAAACTTCGGAACCTTTCAGAAAAAGGGTATCAATTTCTTAAAAATCATTCGGCCGTTGACGCAGCGCTTGAAATCACGCGCCAGCTTGAAGACTGGCCCGAAACCAATGCGGGAATCGGTTCCGTCCTTCAATCGGACGGAAAAGCGCGGCTCAGCGCCGCTTTGATGGACGGTTCTCGAATGCGGTTTTCGGGTGTAATCAATATCGAACAAATCAAAAATCCCATTCTCGCGGCTGGACTTCTTCAGAAAGAGCGGGATCGAGTTTTGGCCGGCGAAGGTGCCGAAAAATTTGCGTGGGAGAAAGGATTTAAACTCTGTGACGTCAGGACAAAGGAGCGGTTGAAACAATGGAAGACTTGGCTTAAAACCCCCTCACCCTCCCCTCTCCCCCTTTCAGGGAGAGAGGGAAATGGTAGTAGCCCACATCCAAATGTGAGCGACAAAACAAGCGGTGAGGGGGTGTCGCGCGGCAAATTCGGAACGGTGGGCGTTTGCGCGCTGGACAGCAAAGGCCATCTCGCCGCAGCCACATCAACGGGTGGAAAAGGCATGGAACGAGCGGGCCGGGTGAGCGATTCGGCGCTTCCGGCCGGAAACTACGCAAATTTATTCGCGGCCGTCTCGGCCACGGGACTTGGAGAGGACATTATCGAAGAAGCGCTGGCGAGCACGATCGCAGTACGCGCTCGAGACTTCAAAAACCTCGCCAAAGCATTTCAAAAAACCTTCGCGGAAGCAAGAAAACGCAAGCGCTTGTTCGGCGCAATCGGCGTGGACCGCAGCGGCAATATCATGGCCGCCAAAACAACCGGAATTCTTTATTACGCGTTTCAAACTCGAAAAAAATCTGGCGTCTTCCCGATCTAAATTAGGGAACAGGCACGTTTTGTGCCATGTGCCTGTTGTCCCCTATTTTTTCATCAAAAGCACAATGGTCTCGATGTGTTTTGTCTGCGGAAAAAGATCGACCGGCTGAACGGTTTCGACCTCAAATGACTCACTCAAAAACTCCAGATCCCGCTTGAACGATTCAAGATTGCAGGAAATATAAACCAGCTTTCCGATCGCAAGCCGGTTTAACACTTCGGTCACTTCCCTTTTCAGGCCGGCACGCGGCGGATCGACAATCACATGAAGAGGCCCTTTCCATTTCCGTGTCAATTCCGGAAGTTTGATTTCCGCCTTGCCTTCTATAAACTCTGCATTCATCACGCCGTTTCGCGCGGCATTTTCTTTCGCATGCCGCACCGCTTCATAGCCCTCTTCGATTCCAATCACCTTACGGTAAAAAGGCGCAAGCAGAACGGAAAATAATCCGACACCGGAATAAAGGTCAAGCAGGGTTTCATTTCCATTCGGCGCAAGCAGTCCCGAAACCGCCTCTGCAAATGCATCTAAAACGGAGCCATTGTGCTGGAAAAAAGAAGAGACGGCATATGAAAAACGCCTGCCCTTGACCGTGCATTCGAGCGTTTTCCCGCGGTCGCTTCGAAGCGTTGTGACCACAAAACCGCCGTCACCTACGCGGAGAGCGATTTGGCTTGTGTGATAACGCTTTTTCTCCGGTAATTCATGGAGCCGGCGAAGCGCTTCCGGAATATATTGATTCAGCCGTTCGTCGGCAATGGCGCATGAATCAATCGGGACGAATCCGCGCCCATTTTTGCCCGTAAATCCAAATCGAAGCATACCCTCGCGCTTTTTGACCGTGAGTGAAATCGTGTGCCGGTAGTGATATGGCTTTGGGGATGGGATTGCGGGAAGAACCGTCTTGTCATTCTGAGCCTGCCTGCCGGCAGGCAGGCGATAGCGAAGAATCTTAGATTCTTCGGCCTTCGGCCTCAGAATGACATCTAGCGCTAGCGTTTCTTCGATGAGTCTACGCTTGAGCTCAAGCTGTTCCGGGTAAGAAAGATTTTGATAAACGCATCCGCCGCAAACCCCAAAATAGGAGCATTTCGGAGCCGCGGGCATAAGCTCGGAACGTTTTACACGCCCATGATGCGATAGCCGCAGTCCACGTAGATGATCTCGCCCGTGATGCCGCTTGAAAGCGGGCTTAAGAGGAAGAAAGCGGTGTTGGCCACTTCTTCGACTTCCACGTTGCGGCCCAGGGGCGCGCGATTGCGGTGGCCCTCCAGCATTTTCGTGAAGCCCGAAATGCCTCGCGCGGCAAGCGTATTGACGGGGCCCGCCGAAACGCCATTGACGCGTATGTTTTTCTTTCCGAGTTCAGAGGCAAGGTAGCGAATGGAGGATTCGAGCGCGGCCTTCGCGATGCCCATCACGTTGTAACCGGGCACCACTTTTTCCGAGCCGAGATAAGTGAGCGCCACCACGCTTCCGCCCTGCTTTTCAAGCAACGGCTCCGCGGCCTTCACCAATTTGATCAGCGAAAATGCGCTGATGTCAAGCGCGGTGCGAAACCCCTCGGCTGAAGTATCGACGGTGCGCCCATCCAGATCCTCTTTTTTTGCAAACGCAATCGCATGCACCAAAAACTGAAGCGAACCGAAATCCCGTTCAACAGACTGAAAAAGATTTTTCACCTCTTCGTCATTTGTGACATCGCATGGATAAAGCGGCGCCTGGGGGTCTAGGGGTTGAACGAGCTCTTTGACGCCTTCAGCCAGCCGCTCACCTTGATAGGTGAACGCCAGTTGAGCGCCGTGATTGGCTAGCGCGCGGGCAATGGCCCAGGCAATGCTTCGTTTGTTGGCCACACCGATCACAAGCCCCTTTTTTCCTTTTAAAAGATTGGATGTAAATGCCGCAGGTTCGGTCATTGCTTCTGTCCCCATGAAAGGCAAGATAACCCACCCCTCGCAAACTGTCAAGCGCTTCGGAAATTTAGGAGTTTTTGAAAGGAAATCGGGGGCGGGAAATCAAACCGGCATGGTCACGCCGAGCGAGAAACGATTTTCCGTATAATCAAAATCGGAAATATTGGAATTACGCCTTTCCAGCAGATAACCCAAAGTGATGACAAACCATTTCCGCGCGGCATAATCTAAAGCGGCATTGAAACTGAGCACATCGTCTCTCCTTTTGACCGCAACGGCTCCCACGGTTGAGACGCCCTGATAGCTGCGCTCGGCAAAGCTGACCCCCGTTTTTCCGCGAAGCTTCTTGGTAAACAAGTGGCTCAGCGCGGCATAAACCAGATTCTCAAGATAAAACGTCTGGGCGTCAAAACTGCCTTCCTGGGGCCTGCGCGAATACATCAGCTCACCCGACGTTCTCGGCTGAAACTGTTTTCTCAGAATGACGGAAGCCACCGCCATATCCAGGTCGTTGCGCGCACTTTTCTCAAGATTGCGGCGATGATAACCCACATTGGCCACCGCCGTTACATTGCCCGGAAGCTGGCCTTCCACGCCGGGGAGAATTTCAAAATAAGCGGCGTCCCGGGTGCTCACATCCGGAAAATCCACATGGCCCACGCTGAACTCCAAATATTCCTTAAATTTTTCGGCGACCTCGGCGGAAAGACGCGTGATCAGGCGATTGTCACTATAATCCAGCCGGTCAAAAATCTGATGCTGATAATTGCGAATGAAATTTTCATAACCGATTTCCGCGAGCCACGCACCGTAGCGATAGCCCGTCATCACATTGAAGATATGGTCCAAATAATCAACGGGCTCAAGCCCTGTTCTTCCCGCCGTAGCCCCCGTTTGGCTGATGCGCTCGCTGGCGCGGAGAGAAAGATTTTTGGAAAGAGCCGCTTCCGCAAGCGCCGCAAATTTCTGGTCCTGAGTGTTCTGCTTGGTCTGATGGCTGAAATAACGGAAATCCGCCTCATACGAAACCCCGAGCCGGGCGCGGGAACCGGTGGCGGTCACGGTCACACCGGGCGTAAACGTCCAAATTTCATCCGGCGTATTGTCCGGCGCGCGGAACACATTGTTGGTGAAATCGAAGCCGGCCTTAAAATAAGGATTGATGAGAAGACGCGTTCCTTTTTGAAGCTGTTTTTTGATGTCACGGATTTGGGTGAGATTGATCAACTTATCCAAGTAATCCAAAGCGCCGTCGGAATACCATTGGAGGTCATCGGCGGCCGAGGAAGCCGCGAGTGAAACGGGCTGGAATGCGAGGCCGACGGTTAGAAAGACCATCGCGGAAGCGGAAATAATGTTAAACAAAATAGAGTGGCGTTTCATCATAGATTAATCAACGCGTATCCGCTGGGGATTGATGAGCCGAAATTGATCGAATTGAATGCCGTCGGTTTCAGGATAGGGACGATAACCATAACTGCCGTAGCCGCTGTAATAATAACCGTCACAGCCCATCATAGCTAAGCGCAGTTTGCTGTATGGATACGGTCCCCAGTAGGGATCCAAGCCCCATCCCAAATCATCGAGCCGGTCTTCAAGTTCGCCATAGCTGATGTCGCCATCAAAATAATCGTCCACCAAATCGTCCACTTCTTTCGGATAGCCCTCATCATAATAACCATCAGA
>CAYJWM010000041.1:6389-14209 GCA_964373885.1 uncultured bacterium
GCGCCCGTGAAATAGGGCCTCGCAAAAGAAAGGTCGTACTTCAACCCCAGAGAAAGACGATTATCAGTGTCCTGGTCGGTATCGGAGTGAACTTCGTAGCGGGAAGAAAGAAGAATGGAAAATACGATGAAGAACAGGACGACCGGAACGGCTCGAACTTGCTTCACAATCCCTCCCAGATTGATGCGAAAGTTTAAAACGCGCGGCTAGGTCTTGTCAACCATTTTCCAAAATATTTTAATCGCCCGTGTCCGAGCTGACAATATGTGGGGTGATGAGAACCGTGAGTTCTCTTTTCTGATCCGCGCTTGATTTATTTTTAAAAAGTGCACCCATGATGGGAATATCGGACAAAAAAGGAACCTTCTCCACTTTTTTGCCGTTTGCCTCAGCGGTCAGACCCCCCAACACAACGGTTTCACCGCTATTGATGAGAACGGAAGTTGAAACGGGCGCAAGCCCGACTTGGGGCCCGCCGGCTGCCACAGGGGTATCCAAAAAACCTTGTGTCAGGGTGGGTGCCACAACAAGTTTAATTTGACCGTTGTCCATGACGGTTGGGGTGAACTGGAGTGCGACGTTGCTTTGAGCAGTGCCGTTTGGACTAAGGGTGGTCCGTTGCGGCGCGGAAAGAACCTTGCCCTTTTCTTCTTTCTCCGACCCGTCTAAAAGTTCCTTTGGAATGCCCGACCCGAACAGAATTTCGGGATCGACCGATCTGGACTGGACGTTTGCCGTTTGATGATCAAGGTCGCGCTGTCCCTCTTGAAAACCGGTGTCTCTTAAAAAATCATTGGAAGTTTCCACGATGCGGGACTCGATCTGAACCTGTTTGGGTTCGGAATCAGCAAACGCGGCGGATTGGAAAAGAAAAATCAATACGGTAAGGAAAAGCCATTTCATAGGTACCGGTTCTCGGCGCGGGACAGCTTACCACGATGGAAGCTTATTTTCTATTACTTCTATTACTTTCCGCTCGGAAGCAGTTTGACTCCGGAAAGAGCAAGAAAGCCGGCGATGATAAGGCCGGCCCAGCTTACCCGCATCGGGACAACCCAACCGCCGATCGTCACCACCCAATCGTTAATAAGTCGCGCGAGATGAAGCAAAGTCACAAGCGTGAAAATAACCGTGCTCCAAGAGATGAAACTTCTTTCGCCCAGCATATTCCCTCCTCCGGTCACAACCGGATGCTATTGTACATTTTTTTTCTTCAACGCTTCAATCAAAAGCAGCGTCACTTTTCCCACAATCCAAATCGCGAACAGAATGAGCGCAAGGCCCAAAATGAAACGGAGAAAAAACCCCAGCAAGAGCAGAAGAGGCCATAACAAAAATCCTAGCCCCGACAAAACACAAATCAACAGCAAAACCAGCAATCCGACCAAAAATTCTTTCATGTTCCTCCTCACGGCCCGAATTGGAGAAATTATACGTTAATCGAAGCCGCAAGACAAACGGCTAAAATTCAGGCGCTCTCACTTTATTCGAAACTTTATTAAGCCCCCTTCTCTTCTGTGCTCCCCCCTGAAAACCTCTCTGCGGCTTGAAATAAGCCCATGAGCGGTTATATTTTAGAAAGAAAACATAAACGGCAAGTCATGATACCCCAAAAACGTGTTGTTATTTTAACTATTGCAGTTGTGGTCATGACATTTTTGTTACCACATTTGTCCCCGGCTGCCAAACCGGATCCAATCGAAGAAGCGCTCAAACTCATCGAGCACGGCCAAACAAGCCAAGCCGCGAGCCGGCTGGAAACCGCCCTTCAAACCGACCCCGGCCAAAATGAAATCAAAGCCGTCCTGGGCAATTTGTACCTTGCGCAGGAAAAATTTGAGGAAGCCCAGCGGTTATTTACCGAACTGACCGAGACCGCGCCTGATTTTGCCATGGCCCATAATAATCTCGGGCTGATCAAACTCAAAAAAGGCGACTACGCCGGCGCGCTTGAACATTTCCGTTCCGCCATTCTGAAAGACCCAAAAATCACAGAAGCATATTACAACCTCGGCCAGCTTGCGCTTTTGACGGACCGACCGGACGCGGCCATGAAATATTTTGACCAAACGCACAAGCTGAACGCCGCTTATCCGGGGCTCGATTATCAAATGGGGCTCGCCTTCGCGCGATTGGGACGCTTTGATGAAGCCGTCAAAGCTTATTTACGCGCTCTAAAAGCAAAACCCGATGATTTTCAAACAATTTACGATCTGGGTACGGCTTACCTTTCCAAAGCAAGCTACAAAGAAGCGGCGGTCCAATTCGGGCGCGTCCTTTCGGCAAAACCCGAAAGCACCATGGCCCATTATGCGCTCGGTTTGACACACAAAGCGCTCGGACAATACGAGACCGCGCTGGATGCATTTGAAAGCGCAAGCGCTATAAGCCCCGGCTTTATTGATTCCCGCATTGAAGCGGGCAACGTGCTGACAACCCTTAATCGCGCCGAGGAGGCAAAAAACCGTTACGAAGAGGCCGTACGGCTTTATAACCACACGCTCAAAAAACACCGCGATAATCCTCGCATACAATTTGGTTATGCCGACGTACTGTTCAGTTTGAAGCGAAATAATGAAGCCAAAAAAGCGCTGGAACAAGTGCTGAAACTGACGAAGGAAACCGACGCGCTTCATATTCAGGCAAAAGCCATTCTGGAGGGCATGCGCACATGATGAATCGTGCCCGCCACATCTTCGTCCTCTCTCTCGCACTGATTCTTACCCTTGCTTTGATTGTTCCCCAGACAGCGATGGCCGGCGAATCCGAATGGGGCGGGCCTGAAACCAAAGACAGTTCCGTCACGCGCGGCCAGCGCGATACGGAGACGAAGGATTTTGGCACGCTCGAACGCGGCCGGGACATCGCGCGAGGCAAAGACACGGCCGCCAAACCGAGCACAGGCGTCAAACTCACAGGTGATGAATTCGGATCGCGCCCTGACAGTGATGAAGCCGATCTCTCGGGGCCCCGCTTGGATTATCATGGAGAATATTCCGGCGGTATCACGCAGGACGGCGTTCAGGGCAACGCATCGCTTGGCGGCGATGCTACCCTTGTTTCAGGACAAACCGGCAAGCTGGGCTGGGATGCGGCCAATGCAAACGCTTCGGCAAAAGTGGGTGCTTCCGGACAAGGAGAAGCAAATGTGGAGATTTCGACCCAGCGGGTGGCGGCGGAGCTCGAGGGCAATGCGATAATCGGAGCCGAAGGCAAGGGATCGGTCACCATCTGTATCACACTCTGCGGCGCCAAACTGGAGGGGACCGTGGAAGGCACGGTGTATGCGGGAGCAGGCGGCCGCGGACGCGCCTTGATTCATATTTCCTGGAGAAAAATCAAGTTGGGCGCCAAACTTGCGGGCGCGCTCGGGCTCGGAGCGGGATTGGGAACGGATATCACGATCGACATTTCATCCTGGACCGATGCGGTTGTCGATTGGTGGAATGCCCCGCCAAGCAGCACATCAAGCGGCCTGCCCAACGTGCCCCGAAGGCCGACCACCGGCTATCCGATTTTCGGCGAGAATTTTTTTAGGGATCCTTTAGCCCCTTTCCTCCCCCAGCCGTTCCAGGAGAATTCCAACTCGGATGGCATGGGCACTACCCTCATCGATACATTGACGCCACAGGGGCTTCAGGGCGACGGCTGGTCCCAGACGCCGAAGCGGTCCGGCCCATTGCCCTATTCCGGAGCGCCGACAGGATGGAGAGATACCAGCAAAATAGAACAAACGATTGAAAAACTCGTTCAGGGAAAAGACATGACTTTCGACCCCGGCACGGGACGCACTTCCTATATCGACCGTACAAACGGCCATACGATCGAAATCGACGCAAACCCGTTTCATGCCGACGGCGTCGTCATCGTCATCGAGCGGGACGCATCGGGCCGTACGATTGCGCGGGCTGCCGTTGACGTCATGGGGCAAATCCGCCAGCTGCCGGTTTCAGGACAAATTATGGCGCCCCAAAAAGCAGTTCAGAAAGAACAAAAACAAAAAGACGACGAGGAAGCATCCGACGGCTTTGATCGTTTTGATGCCATACAATCAGGTCAGCCCCTTTTCTGGGAAAATGCGCTTACCCCTGCCGCGTCTTTGGACAGCACACCTGAGACCCGCTCGATCCAGGAAGACGCCCAATCCCCCAAACTCGATTCAAAACCCAATTCCCCCGATTGCTAATGCCGGTCTACGACGGTTCCGCCGCCGGCCGGAGAAAATGTATGGTTTTTTCCTTTTCATAAGTCTCCTCCAGCAGATCAAGCTCGTTAAAAAGAATGGGCAGGCAATGATAATGTTTGCCGTCCGGAAACCGGATCACGAGCCGGTCACCCGGCGCCTCGAGCCAGGCAACCTGCTGGCGTAGAAATTCGCGCGCACTCTGCTTTTTCTTGTACCGCCGCGAAATGACCCAATCCATCCCAAAGCGCGTCATTTCCTTGTCAAAATAACTGACCCCGTACCGAAACTGAAAACCTTCCAGCTCACCAAGACGATCAAGCAAATAATGAAGCTTTGAGAGTTCCGACCGGGCGCTCAACTTATATTGATTGTAAGCGCCGGTGGCATCGATCGGCACTTTCCCCGCGTAAACTTTATTGCCGTTTTCATCCAAGCCGGTCGTGTTGTAATACGGCTTGGACCAAAACCCGGTCCATCCGATCGAGAGTAAAGACAGGATGAAAATAATAGCGGCTGCGGCTTTCTTCACTTTTTTATAATACCACAAGATTAAAAATTAAAAATGGGCTATGTTAACCCTCAAGCGCGGTCGGCGTGAGGATGACGCGCATGGCTTCACCCGTCTGGCGCGTATAAAAATTATTTTCAAATTCGGTTTTCTGCGCCCCTCCCCCGACTTGAATGGACTGGCCGTTTGCGACGCGCACCGTTGAGCTCAGTTTTGTCACCGCGATCGTGCCGCGCCCGTCTCGAGTGTCATAAGAAATTTCAGGCGTCAGTGTCACTTCGATTTGATTTCCTACGACACGCGGGGCCACGATCAAACTGGTGCCGACATTGCGAAACTGAATATTCCCGACGAGATATCCTTCGTTTTGCAGATAGGTGTGATACCAAACCGTGTAGGGCACCTGTTCTCCGATAAACAAACGGCCCTCAAGCCCGTCCGCCACCAAAAGCATTTGGGTGCTCTTGGATTGATGATCTGCCTGATAAAATCCTTCGCGAACTGAGCCCGCGCTTTCCATTTGAACTTCAATTCTAATATTTTTCCCCGAAGCAGGCAGCTGGCCGGAAGCGGCGGGACTCACGAAAAGAAACACAAAACCTGCCGCCATCATTTTTCGCCAAACATTCATTTTCTTTTTTTGGTTTAGTTTTGGGGTATTTTAATCTTCGCTGGCGCGCGCAAGGATTGCGAGCACCACCGGATTAATCTTGGAAATATGGCCGAGATTTTTTATTACTTTTCCCGCCGCTTCTTTTAAGGCGATTTTGTACACCAACGCGAGTTCTCCCACAAGGCCTTTGGCCGAATTTTCAAATGTTTGATACCTCCTGTGGTCTTTTGCCTCCGAATTGCCCCGGGCCAAGGACAAGATCTGATTGGCCGTCACCCACACCTGATCTTGACCGGCGGGAGCAGACTTGAGCTCTGCGGGTGAGGTTTTTTTGATGCGTCCGACTTTTAAATAATTCAGGATTTTGTCGGCTTCTCTGGAAGTAATGGGGGTATGAAAACCGGAAATCTTGATTTCTGCTGCGGGAACGACAAAACGCACTTTCATTCTATTGACTGTCTTCGGCACGAGCGAATAATAAAGGGCTGTTCTGCCCGCTTCTACCTGCTTGGTGATCTCATCCACGCGGCACAAACCATGCACCCCGTGATAAAGCAGGTCCCCTCTTTCAAACGCCCTTAATTTCATAAGGGTAGTATACACCTATTTGGGCTAAAAGGGGGTTTACTTCTGATCGATCAAAGCGAGCTTTCTCTGCTTGGGCAGGGCTTTTACGGCACATTCGCGAACGAGTGCCTGAGTCCTCGTTTTGCAGGTTTCCTGATACACCATCTCAAGCGGCCGTCTCGTGCGGGTGTAACGCGCGGCCTTTCCGTCTGAATGCATTTTGAAACGTTTCTCGATATTATTCGTAATGCCGGTGTAAAGCGAAAGGTCGCTGCATTTTAAGATATAAAGAAACCACTTCCCGCCGCGCTTTTTCCTTCCCGCGCGGCTTTCCTTCGCCTTCATTCCTTCCAGCATTTTTTTGTAGCGGGGGTGCATTTCCAAATTATCGGCAGGAATTTGGAAATGATTTACCAGGGAAGGCGTCGGATGACGTCGGATTTGCTTTACGCTTTTGATTTCCCTTTTCCCAGCATGCAATCAACGCTGAATGCTCCGGCGCCTTTCGCTGAAATAAATAGAAACAAGAAACAATAAAGCGCCGCCAAATCGCCATGATTTACAGCCGGTAACAACGCCTTTGTACCGTGACCGATCCAGTAGGCAAAAGCCATCAGTCCAGAGGCGAGGAAAGCTGCCCAGCGGGTCCCGAGGCCGATCATGATCAAAATACCGCCGAAGAACTCTATTGGACCCGCAATCCACATAATATAAGGCGGCATCTCAACTCCCCCAGGTGCAGGCGGAAAATTAAACAGCTTCATGGACCCATGCCATAAAAAAAGAAATCCCGCTACGATTCGTAGGGCGGCATAAGTCTGCGTCTCAAATTTTGCCATGAACATGTCAGTCCCCCTTTTGGGTTAATGCTTGGATTAAAAGCCGTGTAAGCTTCCCCACGATCCAGATGGCAAGGATAACGAGCAGGACCACCAAAATTAAACGCAAGGCAAGCCCAAGCAATAAAAGAAGCGGAAAAAGCAGCACGCCGAGAATCGAAAAAACACTGATCAAAATCAAAACAAGCAATCCTACAAAAAATTCCCTCATTACGTCACCTCCTTGTAAATGCCGGCGTCCGGTTAACGGTTAATTAACTATGCGCAATACGATGCAGAAGCTCTGAAATAAACGTTTGGTACTTGATTCCGAGCTTCCTGGCCTTCTGTTTGATATTCTTTAAATCCTGGCTGTTTATCCGGATATTCAAAACAGCATCTTTGCGTCTAAGAGCTAAGGCCCGGGCAATTCTACTAAATTCTTCTTTCGAAACATCGCGCCATTCACCGCGAATAAGCTCATTTTCAATTTGACGTTCTTCCCTGGTTAATTTAGTCCGCCTCATAACTCACCTCTTCTAAACATTTTCGTATATTTGCGACTTGGGTATAACGTTTTGAGAAATATTTCATCCTTCATCATCACGCACGGAACAACCCAAACATATCCTTTTGCTTCAAAAAGCATCAAATGCTGCCCAATTTTTGCAGGATGTTCTTTAATTTTGATGAGCTTTGCTTTGACAATTTCTTCAAAAGACATTCCGCGCGTCTTCTTGAGACGTTTGCTTTTGAGTAAACTCCACCTAAACTCTTCCACGCATCACCTCAATGGTAACATAATACATTTGTATATACAAGTGCATTGTTTGCATGTTTATCGTTTTACCTGTTGTGGAAGAGGTCTTTTGCGGGAGGAAAACTAGGGAGATTATAGCTTAAATGAAGCCAATTTCAACTACTGCCATTCTGAGCCCTTCGCTGTCATGTTGAGCGACCCGCTTCGAGGGCGGCAAAGAGCCCGAGCGAAACATCTCAGGGTAAACTCCGCGAAGAATCTATGACTTACCTGCGCCGGACAGTCTCTTGACAACCTAAATCATTTAATCTGAAGTCAATAGCAGTCCTTAATTTTCAAATGAATAAAATTAAATTTAAATTAAGGGC
>CAYJWM010000042.1:0-14186 GCA_964373885.1 uncultured bacterium
AGACCGGACCATGCGGTAAAGGAAACCGTCCGACTCGATCGTAAAGTAAATATGCTTCCCTTTCCGCTCCACCTTACATCGGCGAATCGTCCGCACGGCGCTTTTGCGGCGCCCGCCGCTTGATTCAAACGCCCGAAAATCATGCGTTCCCACAAACATGTTCGCGGCGCGTTTCATCCGCGCTACGCTGAGCGGATACGGCACATGAAAACTCCGGAATCGCTCAAGTGGAGACCGGGCCTTTGAATTGAGGACGTGATACACATACACTTTTCGCTTCGCCGAAAAACGGGCATGGAAAGAAGGGGGGGCTTCTTCGATCCCCGTGACGGCAATTTCATGCGGCAGATAGGTATTGAGTCCGGCTTGTATTTTAAAAAGCGGGATCGGAGAAGCAACCCGGAAATGGACTACCTGCCCCTCGGCATGAACGCCGGAATCGGTGCGGCCGGCGGGATAGGCCGTTATTTTTTTCTGAAAGAGTTTTTTAAGGGCGTCTTCTAATTCGCTTTGAATCGTGCGGTGTTTTTTCTGTCTTTGAAAACCGAAAAAAGAACTGCCGTCATATTCGATAGTTAGCTTGATATTTCGCACATTAGGCAATCAATTTCAGACGATTTGAATACTTCTTGGAAAATAAATTTAATCACTCACACCGATAACAAGAATGGGGATGGTAATACCCATTTTGGCATGTGGTAATTCCCTGACAACCCGTTCATAATAGGCGACATTTTCATCAATTTTAGCTGCGGTAGCTTGCATTGGAACTATCAATATTCCGACTTCAATATCATCAGCTGAATAAGACAAGAGAAATTTAAAAACATCTGTATACCAGCGAGCCATATTTCCAAATTGAATTTCGACTTGAATTTTTCCCTTCTTGGCATCAGCGGCCAAGTTTGATTGACTTTTTGAGATGATTTTTGGAGTCACTTCCCATTTTTTAGTCTTAAGAGCTTTGGCTATCTGCGCATTAGTCAATGCAGCGCTAATTGATTTTATAGAAACTACTCTTCCTCCTCTTTGTCTTTTCTTTACTTTTGAGGGATGGGCAAATGAAACTAAATTCAAGATCTCAAAAATTTCTAATAGCTCAGTCCCGTATTCTTTTTCAAGTATAGAAAGAGCGTGGCGATAGCTATATTTTCCAACAATTTTCATACTAGAATCTTTTCTCCTTCATGCTTAAATAACTTTAAGTTACCATTTTTCCATTCCTCTGGAATTTGTGAAATCTTTTCACGGCCCGATGGCTGATAAACAGGTTTTCCCAGAGGTCGAATTCTAAGTTTTGATTGATATAACTCTTCTATTCTACGTTTTATTATAGTTACATAATTACTTTCTTTTTCACAGCCCAGTACTTTCCTTCGATGAAGCAGGCCTGCCAATAGACTCGAACCGACTCCTGCGTAGGGATCAAGCACCCGATCTCCAGGATTTGTTAATGCTAAAATACAACGCTCGACAAGTTCAATCGGAAATTGACAAGGATGAATAGTTTTTTCCGGATGATTAGCTTTGACGTTCGGGATATTCCAAATTTCATTTTGCCAATCATTTTCAATTGTTCGCCAGAAATCAGATGGATTTTTTCCAAGTGGATTCCCGGATAGTTTTCCTCTTTTTGGTCCTTTATAGTGTCGTTTCCCAGGATATTTTGAGGGCGTCCTGACAGCATCTAAGTTAAACGTATACTGGTCTGTTTTAGTGAACCAAAGAATAGTTTCATATCTTCCCGAAAAACGCTTGGAAGCATGTAAGCCATGTTCAAAATGCCATATGATTCTATTTCTTAATTTTAGACCGCATTCCTTAAAAAAATCATAATAAAAAATATCTAATGGGAAAACTTCTCCCCCGCAAACATAATTTCCAACTTCCCAGCATATACTGCCATCTTCTTTTAAAATTCTCACGATTTCTTTGATGACTGGTGCTTGGCTTTTCAAATAAGATTGCAATTCAACTTTGGTCTCATATTGTTTGCCAAGATTGTACGGCGGAGAACTAACGATCAAATTAACTGATTTAGACGGCAGCACTCTCAAAAAGGCATGAGCATCCCCCTGATGAACGACAATGGAAGCATTCTTATCGAAGGATGAATTAATCTTAGGTGTTGCTGACTTGAATAAAGAGACTGGCGGGTTTAATTCTCGATTTGACGGCTCTCTTTTGAATTTCGATTTTTGAGCCATTTCACCCATTTCTATGAAAGTTGCGGTTTGATTCATGGATTTGCCCTCCTATTTGAAGGGCAAATCGTATCTATCGCGTCCAACGCGACAATAGTCCCACGACCGGAATTTGTCCGATTTTTTCGCAGAAACGACTCTAGTTTGTATACCAGAGGCGCCCACAACCCAAATTACTCAATGCTTCTGATTATAGCAAAATCAAGATAAGGGTCTAGAAAAATTAGTTAAAAAATTAATTAGGTACTCGGCGATCTGAACGGCGTTTAATGCGGCGCCCTTGCGAAGTTGGTCTCCCACCACAAAAAGCGCGAGCCCATTCTCAACTGAAGGATCTTCTCGGAAACGGCCTACGAGCACATCATTTCTATTGCTTGCATCAACCGGCATCGGGAAGTAATTTTTAGTTCGGTCATCTACCACTTTAACTCCGGGAGCTTTCTTTAAAATTTCCCGGGCATCGTCAGCCGTCATTTTCTTTGAAAACTCAAGGAAAATTGCTTCCGAATGAGCGCGAAGAACCGGCACCCGCACACAGCTGACCGCCATACGAATGGAATTGTCATGAAGAATCTTATGAGACTCTTGAATCATTTTTGTCTCTTCCTCATTGAATCCGGTTTCCGGGACAATCGCGCTGTTGTGAGAAAAGAGATTGAACGCGATTTGATGCGGAAATACTTCCTTTTTCACAGACTTCCCCGCCAGATAATCCCGTGTTTGCTCTTTGAGTTCTTCCATGGCCTTAGAACCTGCTCCGCTGGCGGATTGATACGTCGCGCAAACAATGCGTTTGACGGGATTCTTGCGGTGAAGCGGCGCCACGGCCATCAGCATGATAATCGCGGAGCAATTCGGGTTAGCGATAATCCCTTTGTGTTTGGCGATATCGGCCCTGTTGATTTCAGGCACCACAAGCGGGACGGACGGATCCATGCGGAAAGCGCTGGTATTGTCTATCACCACAGCGCCGGCTTTTATAGCATGAGGCGCAAATTTTTTGCTGACGGAACCGCCGGGACTTGAAAGTACAATATCAATTCCTTCGAATTCCATTTCATTGAACAGAAGTTCGCGGATTTGAATTTTTGACTTTTTAAATTCGACGCTTTGGCCTTTGGAACGTTCGGAACCAAAGAGACGAAGCTCCTCTACAGGAAAATTGCGCTCTTCCAGAATCTTGATCATTTCCCCGCCGACCGCGCCCCGCGCGCCGACCACCGCTACATTATATTTAGCTTTTTTCGAAATCATGCTGCTTTCAGAATTTCCTCTGATTCATATTCGGGAAACATGATAATCGCCGGATGAACCTTAAACGCCTCCGCAAGCTGTTCCGCCCGTTTTTTGCCGATCTCGACTTTGCTGTTTTCAAGCAAACTAATGTTGGACGCAGTAATACCGGAACGCTTGGCCAGATCTTCTTGGGTCCACTTCTTAAGCTCCCTGAGCATCCGGATCACTTCGCCGGTCTTAAGACTGGCGTGTGATTTTGCCGGAACAAACCGACTTTTTTTACTTTTAGTCATTGAAAAGCCCTCCTAATAACGATGCGGCGTAATTTCCAATACATAAACCGTCACGATGTCCTGATGGACGGAATAAATAACCCGATATTGCAAACTCAAACGTGATGAACGCTGGCTTTTCCTCCGGCCCTTGAGCGCCTCATCGTGAAACCCTGGAAACTCCTTTAGCTTGTCTGGGCCATGCCTAAAAACGATGCTCTTCCAAAGTTCATATTTCTTAACGATTTGCCGAGGCAATCTGCCGCAAATCTTGGCAATACTTTTGTGCTCCTGAATATGCCACATTATTAAAAATAATAACCTATTAAATTTAATAAGTCAAGTATCTTGAAATAAGATTCTATGTAGTATGTAGGGAGGCGTTACTGTAGGTCCCGGGCTGACTCAGCACCGGTAGTAACGCCTCCTAATCGCTAATCGATTTCTTTTTCAATGTTTGATTCTTTCTACGATTAAATCGCCCATTTTACTGCAAGAAACCGCACTCATTCCTTTTGCGGCAAGGTCGGGTGTTCGGAAACCATCCTTCAATGCTTGCTTGACCGCCTGTTCTACCGCAAGCGCGAGATCGTGAAGTTGAAAGCTGTACCTGAGCATCATCGCCACGGAAAGAATGGTCGCAATCGGATTGGCCTTGTCCTGGCCTTGAATGTCGGGAGCGCTTCCGTGCACCGGCTCATAAAGCGCATGATGTTCCCCGAGACTTGCTGACGGAAGCATGCCAATAGAACCAGTCAGCATGGCCGCCTCATCACTTAAAATATCGCCGAACATGTTGGTGGTGACAATTACGTCAAACTGTTTCGGATCGCGAATCAGCTGCATGGCGCAATTGTCCACATAAAAATGGGTCAACTGGACGTCCGGAAAGCGTTTCGCGACGTCTGTCACCGTTTTCCGCCAAAGCTCGCTTGATTCCAAAATATTGGCCTTGTCGACCGAGGTCACTTTTTTCTTCCGCTTCCGCGCGAATTCAAATGCCTTCACGGCGATACGCTCGATCTCGGGCGTTGAATACACTTCGGTGTTAAACCCGCGCTCGCGGCCGTTTGCGCCCTTTTCGATCCCGCGCGGCGTCCCGAAATAAATGCCCCCGACCAGTTCACGTACCACTAAAATATCGACGCCTTCGACCACTTCGCGTTTCAAAGGGGATGCGTCAATCAAGCTGGGATCAATCACCGCGGGCCTTAAATTGGCAAACAAACCTAGATTTTTCCGTATGGCAAGCAGTGCTTGCTCCGGCCGCTTTTCATAAGGAAGCCCGTCCCATTTGGGGCCGCCCACCGCACCGAGCAATACGGCATCCGAATCCTCGGCCATTTTGAGTACCTCCGGAGTGATAGGCATGCCGTGCTTGTCGATTGAAGCGCCGCCGATCAATCCTTCTTTGGTTTCAAATACAAGATGGGCGAGCGTCGCCACCCGCTTGAGCACTTTCAAACCTTCGCGCACGACTTCTTTTCCGATCCCATCGCCGGGCAAAATCAAAACCTTATACATGATCAACCTCTAAGCTCCCCCTCACCCAACCCTCTCCCCCTTGGGGGGGTGAGGATAAAGGTGAGGGGGTAAATTAATCTTCGATTTGCTGCTCGGCCTCATGCGGATGGGCCGGCGCTACGGTTTTCATCATGCCCACGCGCTTCGCGTATTGGAAAATGTCTCCCGCTTCCAGAATCGGAAGGATATCGCCGAGCGGTTTTAAAACAAATGATTTGTTCTGCGTTACATTTTTAAGCATGTGACTCGGCACATCCAATTCGCATTCATCGCCGGTACGAAAAGCGTCCACAAGGCGCTTCTCGGTTTCAAACGGAAAAAGATACCCCCCGTTTACGGAATTACGGAAAAATATTCTGGAGTAAAACTCAGCCGCTACGGCTTCAATGCCGGACTCTTTCAAACAAATGGAGGCATGCTCGCGCGAAGAACCACAGCCGAAATTCCGGCCCGCGATCACTAACGCATATTCCGAACGCTCAGCCCCCTCTTTCACAAAAGGGATTCCGCCCTTCGGAAGCCCCTGCGATTTTTCGGGAAGTCCAATCATGGCAAATTTGCCGAACATTTTCCGCTCGGCCGGAATCGCAGGATTATAGGTCAAATACTGCGCCGGAATGATTTGATCCGTATCAATATCATCGCCTACTACGTAACATTTTCCTGAAATTTTATTTTTCATTTGCCCCTATTGTAAAAAATTGTTCGCCGAGCGGCTCGATTGTGCGAGACTTCCAGCTCGAAGTCGAGCGCAAGCGGCAGCGAGCACGGCTTGTTTTGCTTAGCCCGCTCGGGCTTTACAAGCCGCGCGGAGCGTAGTGAGGCGGACATTTTTTACAAATAATTTGATCAACTTAAAAATTCTCTTGGATCTGTGATGTGTCCCGTAAGCGCAGAAGCAGCCACGGTATAAGGTGAGGCCAGATAAACCTGCGCCTGTTTCGAACCCATGCGGCCCGGGAAATTACGATTCGTGGTCGAAATGCAGACTTCCGCTTTGTTCAAACGGCCGAAGGTATCGCTCGGCCCGCCGAGACAGGCCGCACAGGACGCATCACCGAGCCGTGCGCCCGCATCCATGAAAATTTTCTCCAAGCTCACGCCGTCAATCATTTCCCGCTTCAAACCGCGGGCCACTTCCGTCGTGGCCGGTACCACAAAGGTATCCACTTTCACCTGTTTGCCTTTCATAATTTTCGCGGCCGCTAAAAAATCCGTCATTTTCCCGCCCGTGCAGGAGCCGATATAGGCGCGGTCGAGTTTCACATCCTTCAAACGGCGCGCTTCATCCTTATTGTCCGGAGAATGGGGCTTTGCGACCATCGGAGCGATGTCTTTGGTTTTATAGACCCTTACGCTGTGGTATTTGGCATCCGAATCATTTTTGACGATTTGAAACGGCTTCTTGGTTTTTGATTTTACAAAATTGGTTGTCACTTGATCGGGCTCAATGACGCCGTTTTTCCCGCCGGCTTCAATCACCATGTTGCAAAGCGTCATGCGTTCTTCGATATTGAGCGAATAAACGCCGTCGTCCGCAAACTCCATGGCCCGGTAGATCGCGCCGTCCACTCCGATGTCCCCGATCACAGCCAAGATCAAGTCTTTGGCCATCAAATACGGAGGAAGCTTGCCTTCAAACACAAATTTCATGGTGGGCGGGACCTTGACCCAAAGTTTCCCAGTCCCCAAAATAAATCCGGCGTCCGTATTTCCGATTCCGGTGGCGAATTCGCCGAATGCCCCGGCGGTGCACGTATGCGAATCGGTCCCGAACAGCACTTCGCCGGGGCGCGTGTGTCCTTCTTCGGGGAGCGCGATGTGGCAAACGCCTTTGTATTTGTCCGTGCCCACATCGTAGTAATAAGGAAGATCCTGCTCTTTCACAAAGTCCCGGAGAATATCGACATTGCGATGAGCTTTTTCATCCGCCGTGAAAATATAATGGTCCGGGATTACGACCACTTTTTCGCGGTCCCACACCTTGGCATCTTTTCCGAAATTCTCTTTAAACACACCAATCGTGCCGGGCCCGCAAACATCGTGCGTCATCAGCACATCGACATCGACCCAAATATTATCGCCGGGCTTTGCGGACGATTTTCCCGCATGGCGCGCTAAAATTTTTTCCGTAATCGTCATTCCCATATATATTCCTGTTTATAGATGATTCAGAAAAACTATTTGCCTCCGCGGACGTTCCGTGCGGGCGATTTTAGGCCAGCCGCCTAAACAAAATCGCCCGTACTCACTCGGAAATCGCGCTTCGCTTCGAGTGAGGAAGCTACGCGCGATTTAACGCCGCTTCCGGCAAACAGATTTTTCTGAATCTTAATCAACTTAATAAAAAACTGATTTGCTTGAGCGGCGTCGAATGCGCGAGATTTCCAGCTCGAAATCGAGCGCATGAGCCGCAGCGAGCACGGCAATTTTTGCTTAGCCCGCTCGGCTAAAAATTGCCGGGCGCAGCGTAGCGAAAGCGAATAGTTTTTTATAATCTCACTTTGAGATTGTCAGTCCTTCTTGAGGACTGGAAGCTGAAGCGTAGTCTTTCATCGGCATACGCCCGGCAAAAAAAGCTTTGCGGCCGCTTGAAACCGCTTCCTTCATCGCTTCAGCCATAAGCACCGGGTCTTCGGCGCATGCAATGGCTGTGTTCATCAGCACGCCGTCCACCCCAAGCTCCATGCAAATAGATGCATCGGAAGCCGTTCCGACGCCCGCATCCACAATCACCGGAATAGACACAGCTTCTTTCACAAAGCGGATGGCAAGGCGGTTTTGAATGCCGCGCCCCGAACCGATCGGTGCCGCAAGCGGCATGACGCAGGCCGCCCCCAAATCTTCCAGCTTTTTGGCCACAATCGGATCGTCGCTTGTATAAGGCATGACGGTAAAACCTTCCTTCACAAGCACTTTGGTGGCCTCAAGTAAAGCGACAACGTCAGGAAGAAGCGTTCTCCGGTCGCCGAGCACTTCTAATTTGATGAGGTCGCCGACACCTGCCGCGCGCGCAAGACGCGCAATGCGAATCGCGTCTTCCGCCGTATAAGCGCCCGCCGTGTTCGGAAGAATGGTGTACCGCTTCCGGTCAATGTGGTCGAGCAAACTGGGCTCGCCGGGTTTATCCAAATTGACGCGCGCAATCGCCACCGTAATCATCTCGGCTTCCGAAGCATCAAAAGCGCGCTTCATCACTTCAAAAGAAGTGTATTTTCCCGTTCCCACAATCAAGCGGGATTGAAACGTATGGGTTCCAATTTTTAATTTCGTGTCCACAAATTTTCCCTTACACCTGCAACGGCTTGCGCTCGACGCGCCCGTAAAGCGTCACATATTCCCGTGCAGATGCTTCCCAGCTGAAATCGCAAGCCATGCCGTTTTTCATCAGTTTTGTCCACGCTTCTTTATTTTGATAAAGCCCGGCCGCCCGGCGCATGGTCACTAAAAGCTCATCGGGGCTGTAGCGTGAAAACGAAAAACCGTTCCCCTTCCCCGTTTTCGGATTAAATTCGCTCACGGTATCCGCCAGACCGCCCGTCTCGCGGGCCAGCGGAACCGTCCCAAAGCGGAACGAAATCATCTGCCCTAATCCGCACGGCTCATAACGGGAAGGCAGCAAAAAAACATCGGAGCCGGCATAAATCTGTTTCGCCAGACGCGGATTGAACGTGATATTCAATCCCAAATACGCAGGGTAGCGCGCGGCCAGTTCCCGAAGATGCTTGTGATATTTTTCTTCGCCCGTCCCGAGCAAAATCACATGCCAGTTTTCCTGAGCCACTGATTCCAAAACTGGGATTAAAATATCAAGCCCCTTCTGATCCACAAATCTTCCGACGAAACCAAACACCGGGACGGCGGGGTTCTGAACCAAGTGATGCTCTTTTTGAAGCGCCGCCTTGCAAAGGGATTTGTTCCTCAGGTCACGTGCGCTGTAATTGGCTCCGATTTCGGAGTCCGTCTCCGGGTCCCATTCCTTCGGATCAATCCCGTTGACGATGCCGAATAAATCGCCCTTCCGCTGGGCCAAGACACCGTCAAGCCCGGAACCCCATTCTTTGGTTTGGATTTCCTTGGCATAACGCTCGCTCACCGTGGTGAGGACATCGCTGTAGACCAGTCCGCCTTTTAAAAAACTGATCTTCCCGTAAAACTCGAGACGGTCGAACCGGAATTCATTCCAGGAAAACCCCGTCATCGACATCGAGTCGGGCGGAAAATTCCCCTGATAGGCCAAGTTGTGGACCGTGAACACAGATTTTGTTTTCTTAAAAAACGGATCGCCCTGATAAAGCGTTTTCAAATACACCGGAATCAAACCGGTCTGCCAGTCATGGCCGTGAATAATGTCCGGTTTGATCTTGAGCCGCTTGAGCGCTTCCAAAACCGCGCGCTCAAAAAAAGTGAAACGCCGGTCGTTGTCCGGATAATCGCCCATCGGCGTTCCGTAAAGTTCCTCCCGATCAAAATATTCCGCATGATCAACGAAAAAAATAGTCACTTCCTCAAGGCGGCAGGAATAAACACGCGCCGTCTCCACATCCGCTCCCATGGGAATATGGATGGAATCGAGCACAAGCTCCAAAGCAAATCGTTCTGATGTGATTTTCCGGTACTTGGGAAGAAAAACGGAAACGCGGTGGCCTAATTTCGCAATTTCTTTCGGCAACGACCCCAAAACATCGCCGAGCCCCCCAGTCTGGGCAAAGGGGGCCATTTCAGACGCGACAAAAACAACCTCCACAGAAAACCTAAGACCGATGCTTACGACACTTCAACGATGCAATTCCAAGTGCCGAACGCATTTGGAACGCACTTGACCGGCCGTTGATCGTTTTCCCAGTTGCCGTCGACCAGGTAACGGTATTCATAACGGCCCGGCCTCAGCTGAAGACTGCCCTGCCATTTTCCGTCCGGACCTTTTTTAAGAAGCGCTTTTGAGGCATCCCAATTATTAAACGTTCCGGCAACCCCCACTTCCTGGGCCGAAGGGGCATAAAATTCAAAGGCAACGTTCTTCTGCAACTTGTTGTTATGATGGGTTTCCATTTTGGATACGGCAATTTTTGACATGACTGGCCTCCTTATTTTACCTCAGGTATTTCCTACCAAAAAACAGGGAGGGTAGTATATACCTTGAGGCCTGTCAGTTCAATCCCATTGATGAATTCTATTCCATAGGATCGGGGTAGTCCTTTTGGGGGCAACCCCATTGATTGATTCTATCGAAAACCCCCTAGGCGGGGCGAAGCTCGGGGTGAGGCGCTTCAGAAGCCAAAATAAGCCCCAAGATAGCCAACAAAAGCCCGCCTGCGACATCGCTTGGCCAATGATCTCCGAGATAAACCCGGCTGAAACAAATGACAAAAATCACGCCGATCAGGAGGGTTTTTTGCGCCGCCAATTTCCAGCCCAGGCGGGTGCCGTTTCGGCTCACCCATTGATAGCTCATGCCGAATAAAAACACACCGCGGAAGGTATGTCCGCTCGGAAAAGAATAAGGAGTCTGCACCCAAATCAATCCCCAATGAATCGGATTGCGGTCAAATTCGGGCCCCGGTCCCGTATAAGCGACCAAATGCTTCCAAACCAACTCCACCAGACTAAACGCCATAAACAGGAAGAGATAAAGAAACGCGCCGGGCCATTCATGTTTCCGATACCAATACCAAGTGACCGCCAAAAGCGCGAAGGAACTAAACTCGATACTGCCGAGCAGTGTAAAGACGCTCATAGCGTAATCCAAATTCCGGGATCCAAAGCCCTGAACCCACTGAGTGACAGAAAGATCGAAGGGGCGCGTCACTTGCTTGGCCACCAAAAAGGTTAAAATGAGGAAAGCGGCGGCAAAGAAAAAAACTTTGAAGGACGGTTTTTCCTTCATGACTCGCCATCGCGGTTTTGAAACCGTGCAAATTCCGCCAGGTGGCTTAAGGTTTTCAAATGAGTCATGCGGTCAAGATAAACATTCCCCTGCAGATGGTCCCATTCATGCTGGATCACGCGGGCAAAAAAACCGTCCGCTTCGATTTTAAGCGGCTTTCCCGACCGGTCCAGCGCCTCACAGACAAGCGATTCGTTTCGGGGGACACTCCCCCTCAAATCCGGAACACTCAAACACCCTTCCCATCCTTCGACGATTTTTTTGGACCGGGAAACAATTTTCGGGTTAATGAGCACCGTAAGAGGCACTTTCGGCATATCCGGATAACGCGGATTATCTTCCACTTCGATTACCGCGATTTGTTTCGATACATGGATTTGCGGAGCCGCCAAACCCACACCGTCATACTCGCGCATGGTTTCAACCATATCGTCGATTAACTTCTGCGTCTCGGGAGCGAGAATCTCCTCGCGCGCCAGAGCGCTCGCCTGCATACGGATGACGGGATGACCCAGGCGGGCGATTTTCAAAATCGACATAGCCCTAGAAAAATTCCTTCTGTGCGGCCGAGCGTTTTCGAAGCGTCTGCTCCACCGATTTGAAGGAGACGCGCTCTTTACGATGATTTTTGTCAATCCAGCGGAAGAGCTCGTCTTTTTTGAACCGCACGCATTTGCCGATTTTCACATATGGAATCAGCCCGAGATGCACCCATTGATAGACAGTAGATGGCTTCACTTCGATCAGCTCGCTCACCTGTTTTGCCGTCATCAGCCGTTCCATCAGACGCACATTCTAGCTAAAAAAGACGATTTTGAAAACGGAGAAGAAAAGAATCAGATTGATCACATGAGTCGTAAAGCAAAGCGGGCAAGGGACTTTGGTCACAAAAATGAGACTGTGGGCCAAATACACCGAGCGCGCCGACGCCAGAGCGAGAAACACCAAAGCCGACCACGGGGAAAACACAATACGGCTTTCGGCCGGGACATCGGCAAATAACACATACACCGTCGCCATCAAATAAAGATAAAGCGCGATCCCGAACACGGAGTTGGGAAGGCCCCACAATTTCGCGCGCGGCGTCCCCAAAATGGTGATGCAATTGGCCTCCTTCAGCTGACAGATCTTCGGGATCCAAAAGACGCTCGAAGAAAACCATTTGTAATAAACGCCGGTGAAATAAAAAGAAATCCAAAGCCCGATCACGCACAAAACGAAAATCAAAGGGTAAATCATCGCATCACCTCCTGATCAGTTCTTCCGTCGCTTCCAATACCTCGTCAACCGAGATTTCGGACATACAGGGATGGCCTGGTACGTTACAAACAGACAAATGACACGGCGCGCACGGCACGTCATGTTTTAAAATCTGGCCCGGCTTGCGCCAAACCCCCCATCGCTCGTATACATTCGTCCCACTTGCCACCACGACAACGGGTATGCCGAGCGCCTGCGCGATATGGGACGGCCCCGAGTCGTTTCCGATCAATAAATGACAATAGCTCAAGACGACGATAAGCTCGCGCAAAAGCAAAACGCCCGTCAAATTAATCACGCGACTTTGCGACGAAAACGCTTCGGCTACGGCGCGCGCGCCGGACAATCCTATAATCAAAACCTTAAACCGCGGATTGGAAAGAAGATCCTCAATCAAACGCTTAAAAGGTTCGGCGCCCCATTCTTTTGCCGGATAGCCGGCTTCCGGATGAACGGCGACTAACACATCCTTCTCTTTTACACCCAAATGGTTCAAGCGCTCACGCGCGTTTTCGCGTTCTTCTTTCGACAAATAAATCTCGGGCTTGAACCCGGCTTTATCCACCCGCTGGCCGGTAATCAGTTTAAGGTTCAATTCCGTCTGATGAAGCGTTTCGTCATACTCGCCCACCTGATTCAAAAGCCCCCTCCCGCCCGCAATGTCGAATCCGACGCGATACCGGACGCCCGCAAGCGTCATTAAAAGAATGTTCCGCGCATCACCGCGCAAATCAAAACCCAGGTCAAAACGCTTCCGCCGCAGAGCGGAAAAAGTCTTGAAGCCGGCTGAAAGAAGGCCGCGCTTTTTCCGTGAAAACCAATTCGGAGAAAAAATAATGTGTTCGTCAACAAAAGGATTGCCCTCCAAAATGGCTTTTCCTTCCGTCCCGGTCAAGACCGTCACTTTCGCCTGGGGAAAATATTCCTTCAAAACGGGAAAAACGGGAAGCGAACAAATCAAATCGCCTATTTGATCAAGCCGGACGACTAAAATATTCCCAACGCGGGCCGGAAAAGAAACTTTGTGGGTATGAAAGGCGAAAGGATCAAAACAGAAATCAAACGCCCTGACAAACCCCCATCGCCAGCTCCGTTCAAACGGGTAACGCTTATGTAACATGAGGGAGATTATACAACAAAAAACCCTTTAAAAACCAAAGGGCTTTTTTGCTAATGTATTTGAAGTATGGCGTCCTTAAGTATTTTCAATTGGAACCAATTATACCAGTGGCTTAAGGAGATGGAAACGCTAAAAGAGGCGTATGCAGCTTCGGTTTGAACCCCGTACGTTTAGAAGCGATGCCGTTTTTACCGTTTTATTGCATCATCACATCCATCGTTCGACGACTTATTATTTATCTCGCTCAAAAAGTTCCGTCCAGTCTACGCCTTTTGATCCTACGCACACTTCCGCTGGCTCGGTTTTTGATTGGGCTTGGGGCAATTGCCATCATCGTACCGATCCTTGTGGAACCTACATTTCAAAATGTCATAACACTCGTGGCGAGTGTGGGTTTAGTATTGGCTTTCACGCTTAAAGATTACGGAAGCAGTCTCGTGGCCGGGCTTGTGACCGTGCTAGAAAATATTTATCAGCCCGGAGATTGGATTGAAGTAGATGGTACTTACGGAGAAGTTAAATCCATCGGCCCACGGGCGGCGAGGATCGTAACTCCCGATGATACCGAAGTGATTATTCCGCATTCACGTCTTTGGTCGACGAACATTTTTAATGCCAGCGGCGGAAATAGAAGTCTGTTGTGTGTTACCGATTTCTATCTGCATCCGGATCATGACGCCTCA
>CAYJWM010000043.1:0-2431 GCA_964373885.1 uncultured bacterium
AAAATTAATTGAAATCAGGGCCGCGCCGGAATACTACTATTTTAATTCTTTCCGGTGCAGTCCTGATTTCCCATAAAAATTAATTGAAATCAGGGCCGCGCCGGAATACTACTATTTTAATTCTTTCCGGCGTAGTCTCAGTTTCCCATAGTTATTTCATTAAAACTGAGGCCGCGCCAAAATACTCAAAGGTGAAAATTATATCACAGAAACGAGTCGCCAAAAGAGGTTCCCACCGCGCGGGCGGCATGGATCAAAGGATGATTGTGAGGCACCAATTTCAGTTTTTGCACGGCCTGCGCAATCGGAACGGATGTAATCCGGCCCCGCTTAAGCGCGGCCATATATCCCATTTTTCCTTCCCGGATTAATTCCACCGCTTTGATTCCGAAAAGAGTGCCCAAATTCCGGTCCTCCGGAACCGGAGAACCGCCGCGCTGAATATGTCCCAGCACGGAAACGCGGGTTTCAATGCCGGTCATTTTTTCAATTTTGTTTCCCACCACATGCCCGATGCCGCCCAGCCGTATGGGGTCCGTACTGATCTTTATTTTTCGTTCCACAATTAATTTTCCGCCCCGCTCGCGCGCGCCTTCGGCCACCACGACAAGGCTGAACCGTTTGCCGCGCTGGGCGCGCGCCAAAACTTGCCGCGTAATCCGGTCCATCCGGAACGGAATTTCAGGAATTAAAATGACGTCCGCTCCTCCGGCCGTACCCGCGAAAAGCGCAATCCAACCCGCGTAACGGCCCATGACTTCCAAAACCATCACGCGATGATGGGAGGCCGCCGTCGTATGAAGCCGGTCAATGGCATCCGTCGCAATGGAAACAGCCGATTGAAAACCGAAGGTAAAATCGGTTCCCGATAAATCGTTGTCAATCGTTTTGGGAACGCCCACAATCGGCATTCCCCGTTTCAAAAAGGCTTTGGCGATTGTCAGCGTGCCGTCTCCTCCGATGCAGACAAGGGCTTTTAAGGAAAGTTCCCCAACCGTGGCAATCGCTTCTTTGGAGCGGTCTTGGAAGGAAATTTTATTGCCGCTTTTGATGGGATAGCGAAAAGGATTTGCGGTATTGGAAGTGCCGAGAACCGTGCCCCCATGAGTCAAAATTCCGGAAACATCTTCATTGCGAAGGATGCGCCACCGGCGTTCGACCAAACCTTTGAAGCCGTCTTCAAATCCGATCACATCCCAGCCCGCAAGCAAAGCCGTCTTGGTGACGGCGCGAATGACTGCGTTCAAACCGGGGCAATCACCGCCTGCCGTTAAAATTCCGATCGGTTTCATAAACTAAAAGGGGACAGGCATGATTTAGTTGTTTATGCCTGTCCCCTTTTGTTCTTGTTACATCAGCGAAGCAGCGAAGGTGCCAGGCACCTTTCAGGGGACAGGCATGATTTGGTTGTTGATGCCTGTCCCCTTTTGCGTTAGCGGATGTATTTTAATTCTTCGCCTGTGGCCGGATCATATTGAAACCGTTCCGGAAATGTCTGGCCGGTGCGGGGGTTGTATTTGGTATGTACCTCCCCCTGCTGAGCCGGCTGAGGCGGAGAAACCACCTGCGGCTGGGCGTATTGCGGTGCCGCGCCGTATTGCGGCGCATAGCCCTGTTGATATTGCTGCTGCATTATTTCCTTTCGGATCTCTTGCTTGGTGGCTTCTTTTTGGCGGCGCATCCCTTCACCGATCAAAGCACCGGTAAGCGCGCCTGCTCCCGCTCCAATGGCCGTTCCCGCTCCGGCATGCCCGGTCTGCGATCCGATAATGGCTCCGAGCCCTGCCCCCAAACCACCGCCTCCGATTAAGCCGGCTTCACGTTCCGTCAAACCGGCGCCGCCCGATTCGGTCGCACATCCGGAAAAAATCAATGCTAGAATTCCCACCATTGCCATCCATTGCTTCATAACTCCTCCTGTCGATTTTGTAGCACAACGAAGTTTGAATGTATTTCAAAGCTACATTTTATTATCATAAACAGTCTTGAAATTCAACCTCTTTTAGGCAATATCCCGAAGCAATTTTCGGGCCGCCTGTGTTTTGCTCATGCGCCGGTACGGCTTCAATCTCCCCTCGCGGCTCATGAGCATCATGGATGAGCGGCTTTGGCCGAAAGGGTTATTTCCCTTCGCGCCCTTCGCGTACCAATTGGCGACGATAAAATCCAGGTTTTTAGCCCGAAGTTTTCGCTTCGCGTTTTTTAAAAGCGATTCCGTTTCCAGCGCAAACCCCACGATGAGGCGCTTCCCTTTTCTGGCGCCTATTTGTTTGAGAATATCGGGTGTCCTTTTAAAGCGAACGGTCTTTTGTTCGATCCGCTTGATTTTTCGCGGTGAAAAACGGACCGGCGTGTAATCACAAACGGCGGCGGTCATGATCAAAATGTCCGTGCTCGGCCATGCGCGGAAAATAGCGCGCTTCATTTCCTC
>CAYJWM010000043.1:2531-13683 GCA_964373885.1 uncultured bacterium
GTTTTAAAAATCACATCGCCTTCGGCGATATGCCCGACACCGACGCGGCCGCACACCAAATCCCCTTCAATGGGAGAAACGAAGTGATAGCCGATCTTTTTAAGTTTTTCGATGTTTTCCCGGGTGAGCGGATGGGCGTACATAAGGTCGTTCATGGCAGGAGCGATCAACACCTTGGCGCGCGAGGCCAGCACCACGGAGGTCACCAGATCATCGGCAAAACCGGCCGCAAGCCGGGCAATCACATCGGCGGTGGCAGGTGAAATCAAAATCAAATTCGCTTCATCGGCAAGCTTCGTATGAAGCACGCTCCAATCTTCATCCTTGGCAAAAGGGTCCGAGTGAACCGGATTTCCGCTCAGGGCCTGAAAGGTCAGCGGCGTAACAAATTGCTGGGCGGCCTTGGTCATCAGACAAATGACCTTGGCGCCTCGCGCCCGAAGCTCGCGTACAAGGTCACAGGAGCGGTAAGCAGCGATGCTCGCGCTTATGCAAACCAGTACGGTTTTGCCCTTAAGCCCTTTTGGTTTTGCCTTCGGGCTTCGTTTCATAACGGACTTTCCCTTTCGCAATTTCTTCAAGCGCGATCACGCCCGGTTTTTTTGATTTTGTCTCCACCAAAGCCGGCGCGCCCGTAATCAGCTCGTTGGCCCTTTGAGCGGAAATCAGCGTCAATTTATATCTGGAACCGATCTGTTTCATCAAATCCTCCAATGGTACCGTCACGTTAAAATCTCCTCGATCTTCCGAACCGCGTCCTCCACTTCTTCATTCACCACCACATGGTCGTAAATCGAGCGCTCGGCGATCTCCTGCTTGGCAATCGCAAGCCGCTTCTTTACTTCTGCTTCCGTTTCCGTGCTCCTCTTCCTGAGCCGGCTTTCCAACGCTTCAAGCGAAGGCGGCATCACAAAAATGGAAACAATCGCCGCACCATTCTGAAACCGTTTGAGCAATTGCTTCATCCCCTGAACATCCACGGCCAGAATACAATCTTTACCCTGCTTTATTTTTTCCTTCACAAACGCTTCAGAAGTTCCGTAACGCTCGCCGAAAACTGTAGCATGTTCCAGAAAAAAATTTTTTTCCAGCTTGCCGCCAAAATCCTGGGGGGAGACGAAAAAATAATCCACGCCGTCCTGCTCGCCCGGCCGCGGCGCGCGCGTTGTATAAGAAACGGAGCGCGTTAAACGCTTGTTTCGCGCAAGCAGACGTTCGACAATGGTTGTTTTGCCGCACCCCGAAGGTGCCGAAATGATGATCAGCCGGCCTTTCTTACCGCCCACCTAAACGCTCATTCAATGTTTTGGACCTGCTCACGGATTTTCTCAAGCTCGCCCTTGATCCGGATAATTTGCTCGGCAATCTCGGCGTGCTGGGCCTTCGAGGCGATCGTATTGGCCTCGCGATGGAGCTCCTGAGAAATAAAATCCAGTTTTTTGCCCGTTTCGCCCCAGCCCGAAAGCGACGCCTGCATCATGTTCAAATGATGTCTGGCGCGCACGATTTCCTCCGTCACATCGCTGCGTTCGGCCATGAAGGCCACTTCACGCTCAAGCCGCTCTTGATCGAGTGAAACCCCTTGGGTCAATTCCTGAATTCTTTGACTCAATTGCATGCGGCGTTCGGCAGGCAGATGCTTGGCCGCCTTTTCGATATGATCAATCGCCTCGGAAATAAATCCCGCACGCCGTTTCATGTCCTTTGCAAGGGCGGCGCCTTCCCTGGCCTTGGCACGCTCGAGCCGTTTCAGCGCTTCCTCAAGGATCTTTTTCAGGGAAGGCCAATAAACCGCGGCGGATTTGACGCCGCGATCGACGGTGAATAAATTTGGGATGGCAAAAAGCGTGTTCACGCTGATCGGATCTTTCAAACCGTATTTTTTTTGCACCTTCCGGATCGCACGGACGTAAAAATCAATTTTCTCATCGTCCAAAACCAGACCGCTTAAATCACCCGCCCCGTTTTTAAGCGAAACCGAAAGCGTAATCTTTCCCCGCTTGACCCGGGTATAAACCAAATCTCGAATTTTTTCCTCAAGCTCCGCCAGGCAGTTAGGAAGCCGTGAAGAAAATTCAAAAAATCGATGATTCCATGACCGGATTTCGACGGATAGGCGGAAAGGAGATTTTCCGCCGGAGGCCTCGCCGAAACCTGTCATGCTATTAATCATTTAAAATGCTCACGTCGTATAAGTAATTGAAACAAAAGGACTTATGACAGATACCTAAAGCGTTGGAAAGAGTATTTTAGGCAGTAACCCACACGATGTCAAGCACTAGCGGGATAAGGTGAAATCTACTTAAATATGTCCCATCAATACATCTTGATGGGATTCAAGCACGTTTTTTGCCTGGCTCGGGGTGCATTCGAGGAGAGGATAGGCGCAAAGTGCGATAATCGGCTGGGATTTAATCCAAGCGTCCATTTTTCGTTCATAAAGGTCAACCTTCGGCCACTCCGGTTTGGGAATGCAGGCGGCGTCCCCGGCCCCGCGAAGGCATTCGAAGCCGGCCTTTTTTATCTTTTCCAGATAATTTTGGGCATTCAAAACGGCCTGGGATTCGTCAAAGGCGCCGTCACTCAAATACCACGATTCCCCCGAAACAATTTCAAATTGGCCTGAAGATACGGCCTCTTGAAACCGGGAAATCCCGGATTGGGCTGTTTGATAAGCGCGCTGAAAGCCGATTTTGTCCGATACCAGCCAAAGGCAGGCGTCTCTCTTCTCAAGCCCCGCCCGAAAAAAAGGAATCATCACCTGGAAAAAGTCATCCGGACTTTTGTAGAACTGATATAAATGTTTGCCCGGCGCAATGTTGTGGAGAGAGTCGAAATCCTCGTAATCAGCCATCCCTGCTCCTTTTTTTGGCCGGTTAAGCAGGATTTGCGGCAGTTAGACCGCCGCTTTACTAACAGTATAACACCGGCTTTGAAAAATACAAATCAAAGAGATAAAAAAAGATAAAAAAAGACAGTAGCCCCGTTTCGGCTACTGAACGCGGCCTCACGGGGCGTGAAATTTCTAATCGCACAAATTGCCTACTCTGAAATTTCACGAAAAATACGGTCGGCGGCTTTTTTGGGGTCCGGCGCTTCCGTAATCGGCCGGCCGATAACGATATAGTCGGACCCCAAATGAAACGCTTCGGCCGGCGTCACCACGCGCTGCTGATCACCCCGCTCCGCGCCAAGGGGGCGGATACCGGGCGTCACAATCAGGAATTGAGGGCCGATTTTCTGCTTTATTTTTTTCACCTCCATGGCCGAGGCGACCACCCCGTCAAGCCCGGCCCGGGAAGCAAGCTGGGCGAAATCAAGCACCATTTCATCCACCCGCTTTTTAAACCCGATCTCTTTATCCAGTTCTTCCTGGCTTAAACTGGTCAGCAAGGTGACGGCGATTAATCTCGGGGGCGTGAGATTCCGCTTGCGCGCCTCATCGGCTGACGCCACGCAAGCCTCCTGCATCATCTGAAGTCCCCCGGACGCGTGAACATTAAACATAAACACGCCGAGCCGGGCGGCAGCACGCGCGGCCTGGGCCGCCGTGTTTGGAATATCATGAAATTTTAAGTCCAAAAATACCTTTGCGCCGTTTCCATGGACCATTTGTACCGCTTCCGGGCCGCAGGAAGTAAAAAGTTCGCTTCCGATTTTAAATATTTTGACCGAATCTTTAAGCAGCCCAACCAATTTTTTGGCGCACTTCAAGTCAGATGTATCCAGCGCCACAATCACCCGTTCCTTCAAACCGCTCTTTTTCTCTTTCTTCATTTTCTTTTATCCTGCCGGGACGTGGGCGTCTTCTGTTTTGCCGATTTTGATCGTGCCGCGCACTTGACTGATGGATGAATATTTTTTCCGCGTCATGTACGCTTTGATCCCGTCCAGCACCTTCATCGTCGCGCCGGGATTCACAAAATTCGCCGTCCCGACGGCCACCAGATGAGCGCCCGTGATCAAAAATTGAAGCGCATCTTCGGCCGTCACGATTCCCCCCATCGCCATGACGGGAATATCAAGCGAACGTTTTATTTCATGAAGATAGCGAAGCGCAATCGGCCGTATCGCGGGGCCGCTCAGGCCTCCAAACACATTTGCAATCTGCGGTTTTTGTGTCTCAATATTCACGGCCATCCCGCGAATCGTATTGATCAAGCTCAATGCGTCACTTCCGGCCTTCACGGCGGCTTCGGCCACGCCCAGAAAATCGCGCGCCTCCGGCGAAAGTTTCGTGAAAATCGGAAGCCGCGTCGCTTCCCTCACGGCCCGCACCACTTCGGTAGTCAGCTCCGGCTTCGCGCAAAACTCAAGCCCTTTCTCGACGTTGGGGCAGGAAATATTAAGCTCCAAAGCGGAAACGCCTGAGGCGCGGTCCAGCTTCCCGGCCAGAAACACGAAATCATCCACGCTCTCGCCTGCGATATTGACGATCAAATGGCTTTTGATGTTTTTAAAATACGGTATTTTATTCTCGATAAAGTCATCGATTCCCTGATTTTGCAGCCCGATCGCATTCAGCATGCCGCTCGGCGTTTCGAAAATACGCGGCATCGGATTTCCCTTTCTTGGGTGCCGGGTCACCGTTTTCGTGACCATCGCGCCAAGCTCATTGTAATTGACGTAGCGCGCATATTCACCCTTAGAGCCGAACGTCCCGGAAGCAACCGTGACCGGATTTTTAAAGCGGATTCCGGCGATTTCAATGCTTAAATCGATGTTCATCTTGATTTCCCCGCCTCTCGCTGATGCGCTCTTGTCAAACCGAGAAAATAGCGGAAAATTTTCCGCTGAACCTCATCACGTTCTTGGCACTCAGGATGCCACTGGACGGCCAGCAGCCGATCGGGCCCTTCAAGCGCTTCCGGAATCCCGTCGTCGGAGTACGCCACGATGCGAAGCGAAGCACCGAGCCGCTTCACCGCTTGATGATGCTGGCTATGCACCAAAAATTCTTTTTTACGTACGATTTTCGCCAGCTCCGAATCGGGCGTCACAAACACGGGGTGAAGCGGGTGCCTTCGTTTGGCCTGATGATTGTGCGCGCCTTTGACCTCGCTTTGAATGTCCTGATAAAGCGTTCCGCCGTAAATCACATTCAACAGCTGCATGCCGTAGCAAATCGCGAGCACGGGTATTTTCTTCCGCTCCGCCATTCGGTAAATAGTCATATCAAAAAGCGTGCGTCCGCGGTACATGGGCTTGATTTTCTGACGCGCATGCTCTCTGTAAAAAGTGGGGTGAATGTCGGCGCCGCCGATGATTAAAAGCCCGTTGACCGAATCTAATAAATTGAGAATGTCTCTTTTTTTGTGATTAATGGGAATTAAAATCGGGATCCCGCCGGCCCGCACGACCGCACGGATGTAACGATAATCACAAGTCAGTTCAAATTCGGAATAATAGGGCTTGAGCTTGTTGACCTCACAGGTGATCCCGATAATCGGTTTTCCGTTTTTCTTTTGCCTTTTTACCATTTTGCCTCACGTCTGCCGAGCCAGACCCGGTGAACATCCGGAAGCTTAATCCCCAGCGTTTTCGCAAAATCAGAATAAGAATTGCCATCCAATAATGTCTGAATGGCAGGAGCGTACCGTTTGGCAAACTGCCTCTGCCACGTTTGTCTCGCCCGCTTCCTCGCTTTTAAAGCGGCGCGGCGGATCAGCTCCGCTTGATTCCACCCCTTCTTGAGATATTTAAAAATACGCAGGATGTCATCCGGAATATTCATCTGTTCCAGCTCCTCCCGGTATTTCCTGAAAAACAAATCCGCATACCGCCCGACGCTCATCCAGTGATTGTTCCACACCAGCCGCGCCCGCGCTCCCCGCCGGACGGCCTGCTCGCGCGCCTTTAAATAATTCCGATGGGTCGACTGATTTAATCTGCCCCTGCGTCTCAGCCAATGAAGCGCCACGGCATTCGCCACGCAAAGCGCGGCCGCGATATATTCCGGGATCCCCGAATCCAGCACCCGGATCTCGAGCGTGTTCGGTTTTCGCTTGCCCCCGGCGTTAAAGGTTAACTCCCGGTAATGATGTTTGTAAAGCAATCCTCTTTTCGTCACCTGACAATACGTTTGGGTACCGCGCAGCAAACGGTTTGAGTCGATATCCTCGATCCGTTCCCGCCAAACGGGGGAATTGGCCGAAAGCGCGATCAAAAACGGAATGTGATCGTGCAAACGGGCCGCCAGCTCCTTCGCCTGCTTAAAATCGAATCTGTCCTTCCCGAGCGCCAGATGAAGATGACATCCCGCAAACCGGTCAATCCACCCGCCGACCGGAAACACCGTGTGATACGTGTGTTCTTTGCATTCGGCGCGATGATAGATATATTTTCGAAGCCCGTTTTTCAAAAGGAAAAACGCTTCACGAATCGTCGTAAACACTTTGCTGTTGTATTCCGTTCCGATGGTCACGTCCCTTGAAAAGCGCTCGCCCGGCTCAATAGCCGCTTTTCTTGGAAAATGAAGCTCACGCGTAATCCGGTACTCCGGTACCGCAATAGAATAGGCCTCAAGCTCAATTCCCATCGAAATCGCACGCCGCGTCGGGCGACTGCTTCGCCGACGTTTTCGTTTGCGAGACATAAAAAATAATCTTTATGATTCGTTTGACAGCGAGGAGTGTCCGAAGGCAGCTCTCGGAGCCGTTCGAAGCTTGGTGCCGCCGAAGGCGGCTTCGAACGGCGAGAGCGCAGGCGGTCGCCCGCCGCTGGAGCGGGCGAACCGCCGGTGCCTGAGGACATTCCTCGCTGTCATCTTATTTATAACCATGGAACTCCGCCAAATCGGAAAATGAAAACACGGGGCCTTCCACACAACTGGTTTTAAAACCCTCCGGCGCCTCTGCCATACAGCCCAAGCAGGCGCCGACTCCGCAGGCCATTCTTTCCTCAAGCGAAGCTTCCCCTTGAACTCCGTAGCGGGCCGCAAGCTTCATCACGGCCGACATCATCGGCATGGGCCCGCAGGTTTGAATGTAAAGAAACTTGGGATTTTGAGTTTTTAAAATGCGCTCGAGCAAAACCGTCACAAAGCCCCTCGTTCCGTAAGAACCGTCATCGGTGGCATATTGAATCTCGGCTTTCACTTTGGAAAATTCTTTCCTGGGCAGCACTTCAACTTTTGATTTACAGCCGATCAGAAAAAGAGGGCGTTCACTCTTCAGTGTTTCCGCCAAAAACACAAGCGGGGGCACGCCGACGCCGCCGCCCACCATTACCCTTTTCTTCCCTTTAATGTTTTTAGAAAACGGCCGGCCCAAAGGCCCCAGCACTTCAACCAAATCACCTGGTCTTTTGCGCGCCAGAAGCGCCGTGCCGCGCCCCAGAACGGCATATAAAATTTCCACCTTCGTCCCGCGGATCCGATAATAGCTGAACGGTCTTCTTAAAAACGGATCCGTGCTGTCGTCCAGCTTGAGGTTGAAAAACTGTCCCGCCGTCACATGACGCGAAAGCCGCTTCGAAGAAAACGCAAGCTTGTAATAATGCGGATTGATTTTCCGGTTCTCAAGAATCGCCACCCGCTCGTCAAACATAATTCTCCATTTGCTTCGCAGATGAAGCGTCTGTTGCCACGAGCGGCGTTGACGAGCGCTTGATTTCCAGCTCGAAATCAAGCGCGAGGAACCGAGCGAGCACGGCTGATTTTTGCTTGGGCGGACGGCCCAAAATCAGCCGCGCGCAGCGTCCGTGAGAGGCAATCAGACGCTTCATGCCGTCACCAGACGCGATTGATACTCCTGAAGCGCATGGGCGTGCACGCCTTTCTTCCGCACCGCAATCATGGCCCGGGCAACCGCCTCGGCCGCCTTGATCGTGGTCACGCAGGGAATATTGAAGGACACTGCAAGCGATCGGATCTCGGCTTCATCGGTGGCAGGCCCTTTGCGGGTCGGCGTATTGATCAGGAGCGCGATTTCTCCGGCGCGGATTTGGTCTGAAATATTCGGCTTCCCTTCCACGATTTTTTTCACCACTTCCGTTTCAATTCCCGCCTGGGCCAGATGGGCACTGGTCCCCTGCGTGGAAACAATCGTATAACCCAATTCATGAAGCACCTTGCACACCCGCACCGCCTTGGGTTTGTCGGCGTCCCGGACGCTCACAAACACTTTTCCAGAAGCTGGAATATTCGAATAAGCGGCCTGCTGGGATTTATAAAACGCGATGCCGAAATCATCGTCAAGCCCCATGACCTCGCCTGTCGATTTCATCTCGGGCGAAAGAATAATGTCCACGCCCGGAAATTTAACGAAAGGAAATACGGATTCCTTGACCGCAAAATAACCGGGGACAATCTCTTTCGTGAAGCCGAGTTCAGAAAGCGTTTTTCCTACCATCGCTTGGGCCGCGAATTTGGCCAGCGGCACGCCGATGGCCTTGCTCACAAAAGGGATGGTGCGGGAGGCGCGCGGATTCACCTCAAGACAGTAAGTCTCACCCGCCTTGATCGCGTACTGCACGTTCATAAGCCCGACAATGTGAAGTTCCCTGGCCAAGCGTTTTGTTTTTTGAATTAATTCCTCGACCAATTCCTTTGAAAGCGAAAAAGGCGGTATGGACATCGCCGCATCGCCGGAATGAACACCCGCTTCTTCGATATGTTCGAGAATCCCCCCCACCACAAATTCGCGCCCATCCCCGATCAAATCCACGTCGACTTCAATCGCATCCTCAAGAAATTTATCGATTAAAACCGGGTTCCGGCCGCTCGCCGCCACCGCCTGTTTGATATACTTTTTGAGCTGGGTTTCGTCATAAACGATTTCCATCGCCCGGCCGCCGAGCACATAGGAAGGGCGGATCAAAACCGGATAGCCGATTTTTTTCGCGACACGAAGCGCTTCCTCGGCCGTAAACACCGTTTCGCTCACCGGTTGCTTTAGATCAATCTTATTTAAAAGCACGCGAAATTTTTCCCGGTCCTCGGCGATATCAATCGATTTGGCCGAAGTGCCCAAAATCTTAAGCCCTCCCTCCTCAAGGCCGGCGGACAAATTAAGCGGCGTCTGGCCCCCAAGCTGAACAATGACGCCGATCGGTTTTTCCCGTTCGGCGATATTGAGCACGTCTTCCAAAGTCAGCGGCTCGAAAAAAAGCTTATCGGAGGTGTCATAGTCGGTGCTCACGGTTTCCGGGTTCGAATTCACCATAATGGTTTCATAGCCCAGCTCCTTTAACGCAAACGCCGCCTGCACGCAGCAGTAATCAAACTCAATGCCCTGTCCGATCCGGTTCGGGCCGCCGCCCAAAATCATCACTTTCTTTCTTGCGCTCGGAATAGTTTCATCCTCTTCCTCGTACGTGGAATAAAAGTAAGGCGTGTAGGCGCGAAATTCGGCGGCGCAGGTGTCTACCAATTTATAAACGGGTTCGATTTTTTCCCTTTTCCTGAGCGCGCGGATTTCCGTTTCCGTTTTCCCCCAATAAAATGCAAGCTGGCGGTCCGAAAAACCGAGCTTCTTTGCTTCGCGCAAAAGGACGGGGTCAGGCATAGCATCGATTAATTTCTTCTCAAATTCCACGATTCCGCGGATCTCGCCCAGAAACCACGGGTCGATTTTACTGGCTTGATAAATGTCCAGCACCGAAGCGCCTGCCAAAAAAGCGTATTTGACATAAAACAGCCGGTCCGCTTTCGGAATTTTTAAATAATTCAATATTTTTTCCCGAAGCGCTTTGTCATTTTTGGAATGGGCCATCCAATTCTTGAGCGCTTCCAAGGTTTCAAACGCTTCCCCAAAAATTTCATCCTGTCCGTCCCCGCCGAGGCCGAAGCGTTTGATTTCAAGACCCCTCAGCCCTTTTTGCAGCGCCTCCTGAAACGTGCGTCCGATAGCCATGGTTTCACCCACGGATTTCATTTGCGTGGTCAGGGTATCGTCCACGCCCTCGAATTTTTCGAACGCAAACCTAGGAATTTTCACGACGCAATAATCAATCGTGGGCTCAAACCCGGCCGGGGTGTACTTCGTGATGTCATTGGGGATTTCATCCAGCGTCATCCCTACGGCCAGTTTGGCCGCAAATTTCGCGATCGGAAAACCGGTGGCCTTGGAGGCAAGCGCCGAAGAACGCGACACACGCGGGTTCATTTCAATGACGACCATACGCCCGTCTTCGGGATTGACGGCAAATTGAATATTAGAACCGCCGGTTTCCACGCCGATTTCCGAAATCACTTTCCGCGCCGCGTCCCTCATCCGCTGATATTCTTTGTCCGACAAAGTCTGCGCGGGCGCCACGGTGATGGAATCACCCGTGTGAATGCCCATCGGGTCAAAATTCTCAATCGAGCAAATGACCACAAAATTGTCTTTACGGTCGCGCATCACCTCAAGCTCAAATTCTTTCCAGCCGATTACCGATTCTTCGATCAACACTTCCCCGACCATGCTGTATTCAAGCCCAAACCGCGCAACGCGCTCCAAATCCTGGCGGTTGTACGCAATGCCGCTTCCGGAGCCGCCGAGCGTGAAACTCGGCCTCACGACAATCGGATACCCCGGTTTTTCCGCAATCCTGACCGCGTCTTCAACCGAATAAGCGCACTCGGACTTGGGAAGATCAAGCCCGATTTTCTGCATCGCGCGTTTAAACTCCCCCCGGTTTTCCGCTTTTTTGACCGCTTCGTATTTGACGCCGATGAGTTCCAGATGATGCTTTGCGAAAATCCCCTTTTCATATGCTTCGACGGCCACATTCAAACCCGTCTGTCCGCCCATGGTGGGAAGGCAGGCATCCGGTTTTTCGCGCGCGAGAATTTGGTCGATCATGTCAATCGTGATCGGCTCAATATACGTGCGGTCCGCGACACCGGGGTCCGTCATAATCGTCGCAGGATTTGAATTGATGAGCACCACTTCGTACCCTTCTTCTCTGAGCGCTTTGCACGCCTGGGTGCCCGAATAATCAAATTCACAGGCCTGACCGATAATGATCGGCCCCGACCCGATGATCAATATTTTCTTAATATCCGTTCTCTTCGGCATAACTTCTCCTGAGCAAAAACGTCGAGCAACTTAGCGGCAACGCATTTTCCTCGCTAACGCAAATTTTGTCTCCTGCGAATGGTTTCGTAAATCACGGGAGCCCTCGGCCGAACCATTTAGGATTCGGCCGCTTCCCTTGCGATTTAGCG